>NZ_JAFCWQ010000007.1:0-147345 GCF_049897665.1 Brevundimonas sp. TWP2-3-4b1
AGGAGATCGGCCCGATCGCCGCCCCCGACGCCATCCAGTGGGCCCCCGGCCTGCCCAAGACCCGCTCGGGCAAGATCATGCGGCGGATCCTGCGCAAGATCGCCGAGAACGATCTGGGGTCATTGGGGGATACGTCGACGCTGGCCGATCCGTCGGTGGTGGACGATCTGGTGAAGACCCGGGGTGAGTAGGCCGCTTCCATCGAACCCGGCAAGGGTCCAACGTCGGCCGAAATCGGGAGCGTCTCATTGACCGCCATCGACACCCTTTACCGCCAGCGCCTGATGAGCGCGGCCGATGCCGCCGACCTGATCCCCTCGGGCGCCAAGGTTGCCATGGCCCTGGGCGTCGGCCAGCCGCCCGCCCTGCTGAAAGCGCTCGCGGACCGTGCCGAGGCCGGACAGGTCGACGATCTTCGCCTCTACTATCTGCTGTCGACCTCGATCGCGGGCGACACCGTCCTTCGCTACGAGCTCATGGATCGCATCCACCCGTGCAGCCTGTTCCACAGCGCCATCGAGCGCCGTCTGGATGCGCGGGCGCGCGAAGACGGTCGCCCGGCCGTGGTGCAGTTCATCCCGACCGGGTTCCAGCAAACACCCCGTATCCTGTGCCAGGAGATCGGGGTCGACACCCTGATCGCCACCGTCTCGCCGATGGACGCTGACGGCAACTTCTCGTTCGGCACCAATACCGACTACGCGCAGCCCGTTTCCAGAACGGCGAAACGCGTCATCCTTGAGGTCAATCCGCACATGCCGCGCGTGTTCGGCGACTGCACGGTCCATGTCTCGCAGGTCGCCGCTCTGGTCGAGAACGCCGTCGCGCTGCTGGAAGTCGCCAAAGCCGCGCCGCAACCGGCCGACACGGTCATCGGCGGGCTGATCGCCGGCCTCGTCGAGAACGGCGCGACGCTGCAGATGGGCATCGGGGCCCTGCCGGATGCGGTCTGCGCCGCCCTCAAGGATCACACGGACCTGGGCATCCACACAGAGATGCTGACGCCGGGACTGGTCGAGCTGATGAAGGCGGGCGTCGTCACCAATGCGAGGAAGACCCTGCATCCGGGAAAATCCGTCTTCGCCTTCTGCATGGGCGATCGATCGACCTACGAATACCTCGACCAAAACCCGGCCCTGGAGGCCCATCCTGTTTCGTACGTCAACGATGTCCATGTCATCGGGCGGAACGAACGGATGGTCTCGGTCAATGCGACGCTCGAGATCGACCTGGACGGGGCCTGCTGTTCCGAGCACCTGAACGGCCACCAGTTCACGGGCTCGGGCGGCCAGCTCGACTTCGTGCGCGGCGCCTATCTCTCGAAGGGCGGCCTGTCGATCATCGCCTGTCACGCGACCGCAAGGGGCGGCGCCGTGTCACGTATCGTCCCACGGCTCTCGGGTCCGGTGACGACACCCCGCAATGACGTGCACATGGTCGTCACCGAATATGGCGTCGCCAATCTCAAGGGACTGAGCACGTCCGAGCGCGCCCGCGCCATCATCTGCCTCGCCGCCCCGCAGTTCCGCGACGAACTGACTTCCCGTGCGAACGCGATGGGTGGGAGTCTCTAAGAGGCGGATACTTCCAATGACCGGGATGAGACGATCTCCTGACCTTGGCCCCCGTCACGGTTGAGTTAGGAACAGCCCTGCCAGGTCACTGAGCGAGGGGCCGGCGTTCGGGTCGGCAGACGCGATATTGGTGTCGGCCCGGACGCCGAGATTGTCGGCCTCGCCCTGTCAGACGATGATGTTGTTGCTTCGGCTCAGCACCTTGCGAGATCGCGGTCGGCGCTACCGAACCGTCACCGGCCGCGATCGAGGTCCAGCCTGGCTGTGACGAGCGTCAGCGTCGCCATGATGAGCACCGCTCCGAGAAGGGCGTGGACCCCAAAGCTTCTGTAGGCCAGCGCGCCCGTGACCGCGCCGGTCAGAAGGCCCAGCCAAAGCAACAGGAACGGCGCCCAGCCCAGGGGATCGCCGCCCAGAAGCGCGGCCGTGAGCCGCTTGCCGAGCTTCACCAGTGTTCCGGTCATATAGGTCAGGCCGATCCTGACCTCGCCATCCTCGGCAAAGACCGTGTTTTCCGCCCCCATGGCCAGCACCATCGGGATCACCGCCAGAACACCGGCGCCGAGCGTGTGAGCGAGCAAGGCCGTGGCCAGAAAGACCGTGACCAGGCCCAGGACGGCTGGGCGACGACGGGCCTTGGCGATGCGACCGGTGAGTGCGCCCAGCATCACCCCGATCACGAAGGTTGCCAGCAGCGCGGCTGCGAAGCCCGCCGTGGACGATCCGTCTGCAAGACCGATCCCCAATCTGGTGGAGTTTCCGCTCATGAACGAGACGAAGAAGCCGCCCGTCATCAGGAACCCGATCGAGTCGACATAGCCCGCGACACACGAAAAGCACGCGGCGAGGCCCCGGACCCGGCGGTCGTACTGCATCATCGGGGAGCCTCTCCACTGGGCATCAGACTCATTCCTCCACCGAACAACAAGAAATCTGAAAACCGCACTTGAACACTTGATACATTATCAGTGATATACAAGATATCATGACACAGCGCTGCCCCCGCAAGGTCGATGCGCAAATCGGTTGGGATTGACGCACATGATCGTGGTCCACGAGGTCAACGACGGCGGGCATTCGATCCGCATTACGGAATCACTGAGGGACGGCGCCCGCCGCTATTTCGATGGTCCCGCCCTTTATACGGAGGTCGACGTCAACGGCGAGAACCGTCTTGGCTACATCGCAGCGATGGAGCGGCAGATGACCGGTGCATCGAACCTGCTGCTTCTTGGAACCGCCGGGGGCGCTCTGGCCACTCGCTTCAGCCGGGCAGGACGGGCGGTCACGGCGATCGACAACCGCGCGACAGTTTTCGAGATCGCCCGGAACTGGTTTCAAATGCCCGCCGAGGTCGAATGCATATGCGCCGACGCGGTCGATTTCCTGCGTTCGAACACCCGTCGCTGGGATGCCGTCGCCGTGGACATCTTCCGTGGGACCGAGATTCCCGACTCCATGTTCGCCGCCGAGGTTGGCGAGGCCTTGCGGCGAGCCGTTGCGCCCGGGGGCGTCGTGGTCTGGAATGTAGCCGACAGTCAGAACGCCTGGCCCGTCTATGTCATCAGACGGATCATGCGCGTCGCCGGATTCGTGCCTGAAGTCGTCCCGGTCCTGGATATGGACATCGGCAATACTCTGGTGGTTTGCCGTGCCGACCTCGCACCCCCGTCGCCTACGGTCGGCGGGTCCCGGCCAGGTCTCGGATCACCATCGGCTAATCACGTTCCAGAAGTCGCACGCCTCGCCCGGAACCTTCGCTCCGTCCTCCAGGCGCAATCAACTCCACCCCGGCCTCGTTCAGCGCATTGATCACCTTCTCCAGACTGTCGACAACAGCCCGAACGACACCCGCGCTCGCCTCCATTCGCTGAATTGTCGGGAGCGACAGTTGCGCTAGGCGCGCCAGTTCCTTCTGGTCGATACCGAGAAGCGCGCGGGCGGCCTTCATCTGAGAACCTGTGATCATGGGTCGGTCTATAATGATGTGTGGAACATCATCAACCGGATCATGCCGGCCGGGCGAACGCGGATCGCACCGTCACGCCGCCGTCGATGACCAGATCTCTCCATTCGTGACTCCTCTGGCCGATGCCCGTCCTCGACATGTCGAGACCGGCGCTGGCCCACCCCGGGGCCTGCTTCAAAAGGCTCTTGACGGATTCCAGCGCCGAGGGACCATCAAAATTCAGAACCATGCGGTCGTGCCAGGCCGTGATGATCAAAGTCGTCGGCGTGGCGCGCTCGACCTCGACTTCGCGTGAAATGGGGATTGCGGACAGGCCGGTGTCCGGGTCGAGGAAGATGATCCGCCAGTTTGTGACGAGCGCCAGCCCGGGTCGGCAGACTGACCCATAGTCGCGAGACACGGCATAGCCCTCGAACAGCAGTTCGTCGGCCAGCAGTTTCACTGCCTGCTTCATGTCCATCAGCCGGCGCGTGATTTCCACGATGACATCCTCATGCGAGATACAAAAGTCGATATCCTAGATATTGATACTAATGTTTAGACTCTCGGCCTCACGAGGTGCAAGCGCGCTCCGGGTCAGTCTCGCTCCCGGGCCGGAGATCGAGCTGCGCCATTGGAGCGAGTGATAAAAAATATCATTATTGATGCTTGAAACATCACTATAAGAGGCACATATGTCTCCTCGCGGGATCAAACCGCTTTCCGGTGTGGAGCGTCTGTCGTGAAGAGTCCCAATCCCTTTCTCGCGGGGGCAAGGTGCAGATGCCCGCGGTGTGGAACGGGAGCGATCTTCTCCGGATTCCTGACGATACGGCCAAACTGCACGGTCTGTGGACTCGACCTCGCCAAGGCTGATCCGGGCGATGGGCCCGTCGTTTTCATCCTCCTGAGCGTCGGCGCGATCGGCTGCTTCGGGTTGTTGTTCACCGAGATGACGTTTCACCCTCCTGCCTGGCTGGAACTCGCTTTCTGGCTGCCCATGATGGCGATCCTCAGCCTCGGCGCGCTGAGGCCGTTCAAGGCCATCATGATCGCGCTTCAATTCCAGAATGCCGCCTCCCAGGCGCAGAACGACGAGACCGGGGATGTCTGACGCCCGGACAGACAGCCTGTCCTTTCGCCATCCGGACCGTCGCTGGAGTCCGGACCAATGATTTCGGGGAGTCAGGTTCGTGCGGCCCGGGCCCTCCTCGGCATCGATCAGAAACAACTCGCCAGTCTTGCGGGCCTTTCGCTCCCGACGGTCCAGCGGATGGAGCGATCCGAGGGGTCCGTAAGGGTCATCGTCGATAGCCTGGAGAAGGTGCTGCAAGCCTTCGCCATCGCGGGTGTCGAACTGATAGCCGACGGGTCTCCGAGCGCCGGGCGAGGCATCGGGGTGCGTCTGATCCTGCGCCACCCGAAAGCCCTGCCCGACACCCGATCATCAACCAGCACTTCCCTGGCGTCTCTGGACGCTCCCGAGTCCGCCGAGAGTGCGGGTTGCGGGGCTTGCTCGCCGGAACGGCTAGCATGACCGATGACGCGCCAGTCAGACGCAGCCCCTTCGCCGGCCTCAAGCGCGGGGCTCGGGGTCAATGCCCAAACTGCGGGAAGGGCCGGCTTTTCAGAGCGTACCTGAAGATCCGGCCGATCTGCGAGATCTGTGGTCATGACAACGGCCAGTATCCTGCCGACGACGCACCCCCGTATTTCACGATCCTGATCGTCGGACATCTCGTGGTCGGTCCGTTGCTGGCCTTCCACGTCATCTTCACCTGGCCGCCCGGGCTCGTGCTTGCCGTTCTGCTGCCCGGCCTGACCGCCCTGATGCTGTTCATGTTGCCAATCGTGAAGGGCGCCGTGGTCGGCGTTCTTTGGGGCGTGGCCAAGCCCGCCCCCTGAAAGAATCCCCGCCATGACGCCTCAAGACCGCCGCGCGCGCGCCGACCAGGAAGCGCTCGATTTCCACCGTTGCCCCCGACCCGGCAAGATCGAGGTCAATGCGACCAAGCCGATGGCGACGCAGCGTGATCTCAGCCTAGCCTATTCGCCCGGCGTGGCCGCGCCGGTTCTGGCCATCGCGAACGATCCGGCCGCCGCCTACGACTACACCTCCAAGGGCAACCTCGTCGGCGTGATCTCCAATGGAACGGCCATCCTCGGCCTGGGCAATCTCGGCGCTCTCGCCTCCAAACCGGTGATGGAGGGAAAGGCGGTCCTGTTCAAACGCTTCGCCGACCTCGACGCCTTCGACATCGAGGCCGCCACCGAGGACGCCGACGCCTTCATCGAGGTCGTCCGCCACATCGGCGCGACCTTCGGCGGCATCAATCTGGAGGATATCTCGAGCCCCGACTGTTTTCGGATCGAGGCGCAGTTGCAGGATCTGCTCGACGTCCCTGTCTTCCATGACGATCAGCACGGCACGGCCATCATCTGTTCGGCCGGTTTGATCAACGCCTGCGAGGTCACAGGCCGCCGACTGGAGGACGTCAAGCTGGTCCTGTGCGGCGCCGGGGCCGCCGGGCTCGGCTCAATCACCCTGATGAAGGCGCTGGGCGTCCGGGCCGAGAACACCACCCTGGTAGACATAGACGGGGTCGTCTATCGCGGGCGACCTCACGGCATGGACCAGTGGAAATCGGTCCATGCCACGGACACGCCGCACCGGACCCTGGCCGATGCCTTGGTCGGGGCCGACGTGTTCATCGGCGTGTCTGCAAAGGGGGTCCTGACCCAGGCCATGGTCGCCTCCATGGCCGCCAACCCGGTCATCTTTGCGATGGCGAACCCCGACCCGGAGATCACGCCCGAGGAGGTCCTGGAGGTTCGACAGGACGCGATCGTCGCTACGGGCCGGTCCGATTATCCCAACCAGGTCAACAATATCCTCGGATTTCCCTACATCTTTCGGGGCGCTCTGGACGTTCAGGCGAGCGCCATCAATCACGAGATGAAGATCGCGGCGGCACGGGCCCTGGCCATGTTGGCGCGTGAGGATGTGCCGGACGAAGTCGCTCTCGCCTACCAGGGCAAGAAGCTGAAATTCGGCCGCGACTACATCATTCCGTCGCCCTTCGACCCCCGTCTGATCTGGTTTGTGCCGCCGTTTATCGCCGAGGCTGCGATGGCGACCGGGGTTGCCCGGCGGCCGATCGCGGATATGGACGAATATCGGGCCTCGCTCCGGCGTCGCCTGGATCCGTCGGCGGGCTTTATTCAGACCATTACCGCCAGCGTGCAATCAGCACCCAAACGGAAGGTCGTGTTCGTCGAGGGCGAAGAGCCGGCCGTCATCCGGGCGGCATACGCGTTCGGCGCCGAAGGTCTGGGGACGCCGATCCTCCTGGGTCGCGATGATGTCATTCGAGCCAATGCTCTCGATCTCGGCTTCGACGACGTCGGCGTAAGCGTTCAGATCATCAACGCCCGACTGTCTCAGCGAAACACCGACTACGTCGATTTTCTGTATGGACGACTACAGCGCGAGGGCTACCTGCGCCGCGATGTCCAGCGTCTGGTCAATGTCGATCGCAACAGCTTCGCGGCCGCCATGATGGCGCTTGGCGACGCCGACGCGCTCGTCACGGGCGTGACCCGCAACTTTGATCAGTGCATCGAGGATGTCTCAAGAGCCATCGACCCCGAAGCGGGGGGCCGCATGTTGGGACTCTCCGTGCTGCTGGAGCGAGGGCGTACGATATTCGTCGCCGACACCTCGATTTGCGAACTGCCCACGCCGGAAGACCTGGTGGAGATTGCGTGTCAGGCCGCAGCCGCTGTGCGTCGCATGGGGCATACCCCGCGCGTCGCGTTTCTCTCGTCATCGAGCTTTGGCCATCCGCGCGGCGAGCAGCCGGCGCGCATGCGACGCGCCGTGGCGCTGATGGACGAGCGGACGGTCGATTTCGAGTATGAGGGTGAGATGCCGCCGGATGTCGCCCTCGATGACCGTCTTTGGGCCAGCTATCCGTTCCAGCGATTGAGCGAGCCCGCCAACGTGCTGATCATGCCCACCATTCATTCCGCTACCATCTCCACAAAGCTTGTCCAGGCCCTGGGAAGGGGAACGGTGATCGGCCCCCTGTTGTATGGTCTCAGCAAACCGGTTCAGATTTGCAGGCTTGGAGCCTCGGTTTCAAACATCCTGACGTTGGCGACCCTTGCCGCCTACCAATGCCCCCCTTCTGGCCAACCGGTCTTGAGGTAGGAATGGGTGTCCATTGATCCGTCCCCCGGAAACCGGATCACTGGACTGTGGAGTTTTCTGCTGGGATTTACCGGGTTGGCGATCTGCGCCAATCGCGCAAACCACACCGGCCGGTCCGCCACCCCACGGCGGTGTCCTTGCGCTTCTCCGGATTGCAGTTGATCGCCGGCCACGGGTCCATCAGCGCAGGCCTGGCTCTCCGGCGATGTCCAGCGTCGGCAACGGGACGCGACATAGCCCGGTCTTCGGATCAAAGCGCACCGTCGCTCAGGCGCCTTCGAACCGGCTCCGGACGGCGGCCCTGCGGAAGGCCCGGGGCGTCGATCCGACCTGGTCCTTGAACGCCCGGTTGAAGGGACCGATCGACCCGAAGCCACAGTCGAAGGCGATTTCCAGGATCGACCCGGTCTCCGCCGGATCGGTCAGCCGCGCCTTCGCCCGCTCGACCCGATGATGGTTGATCAGGCGGTTGAAGTTGGCGAACCCCAGGGCCGCGCCGATACAGTGCGAGACCCTGTACTCAGGCTCCCCGAGCCGCACGGCGACATCGCTGATCCGCAGGTTCGGCTCGCTGTCGATTCCTTCCGTCTGCAACAGGCGCATCAGCCGGTCGGCCAGTCGCCGGTCCTGCTCGGTGGGCGCGCGTCGGACCGGCGAAGGTTCCGCGAGCGGGTGCCGCACCCGGAACCAGACCGCCACCGTCGCCGCGCCGAGACCGACGAGGGCGCAGGCGCCTTTGATCAGGTTGTCGCGGAGCGCGTCTTCCGAAGCCCAGAACCCCAGGACGGAAGCTCCGACCAGGAGGGCGTAGATCACGAGGAAGGCGAGCCGGAACCGCTTCTCTGCGACGGGCAGGTCGCGCCTGTAGCGATGAAACGGCTCGACGAAGGTGAGCAGCAGGGCGGCCGATCCGCTCACCGCATAGAGGTTCCCGGCCACCCGGGACGCCGCGCCTCCCGATGGGGCCAGCACCGCGACAGCGGCGCTCACCGCGACGAACAGGACGACGATGCGCGCCCACCACGCGTCGTGCGGGGAGGAATCGAACAGGGCCCGGGTCAGCAGCCACGCCCAGCCGCAGGCCCCCAGTCCGAACACCGCGAAGGCCGTGGAGACATCACCAGTGGTGAGCCTGTGAAGGATGTAGCTGACGAACGACCCCGCCGCGACCGCCGCATAGACCCGCAGCCGGCCCGGCGACCGGCCGGGGCCTTGTTCGCTCGCACCCATCGCTGTCGAGCCGCTGAACGGCGTCGTGTTGAACATCCGGTCCTCCCCGGGGACGCCTTTTCATGACCGGGGCGCGCCGGCGAAACAAGAACTTCTGGCCGAATTCCAAATCGGCGAGACCCCGGCGCGGCGCCGCCCGCATGCCTGTCGCTGACCTCGATCGGAGGCCTCGGGAGATTCCATGTCGACGACTGTTCAAACGCCGCCCGCGCGCGGCCTCGCCTCGAAAGCGCTGCGCTGGTCGGGCATGCTCTGGTTCATCGTCGCCGCCGTCGGCCAGACGGCCTTCATCGGCTTCATCGTCGCCTTCTACGGGGTGCGGACCGTTACCGGCGACTTCTCCGGCTGGAACGACAAGCCGCTGATCGACGGCTATATCGAGGGCGACGATACCGGCAATCTCATCTTCGCCGCCCACGTCCTGCTGGCCGCCGTGGTGACGCTCGGCGGGCTGATGCAGCTGATCCCCGCGATCCGCCGCAAACTGCCCGGCCTGCACCGCTGGACCGGCAGAACCTTCCTCGTCATCGCCGGTTTCATGGCGTTGAGCGGCATCTGGCTGGCCCTGGTGCGAGGGACCTATCTGTCGGTCATCTCGAACGTCGCCATCCTGATCGACGCCCTGCTCATCCTGGTGTTCGCCGGGTTCGCCTGGCGTAATGCGATCAAGCGACGCTTCGAGCCGCACCGGATCTGGGCCATGCGGACCTTCATGGTGGTCAGCGGCGTCTGGTTCCTGCGCGTGGGCCTGATGGGCTGGGTCATCGTCAACCAGGGCCCCGCAGGCCTGACGAAAGACATGAGCGGCCCGATCGACAGCCTCATGACCTTCGGCAGCTATCTGATCCCCCTGACCCTGCTCGAGCTCTATTTCGCGGCCCAGCGCAGCAGCGGCGGCGCCCTGAAGATCCTCGCCGCCCTCGTCGTGGTCGCGGCCGCCGCCTACACGGCGCTGGGAGTCGTGGGGACCGTCGCCTTCATGTGGGGCCCCTATCTGTAGGCCACTCGCCGGTTCCGATCCTCGTGGACCGGAACCGGCGATCCTGTCTCAGAGCGGCGGCTCAGTCTCCGTTGTGGCCGTGCCCTTCCGCGTGGGTGGAGCCGACCGCGAAGCCCTGGTCGCCCTCGCGCTCGAACCAGAACGGCGCCCTCGCCCGTTCCCGCAGCCCGACCTCGTTCATGTGGTCGTCGTAGAGGCGGCCGTTGGCCAGGGTGTAGCGGATCGAGGTGGTGTTGCGGATATTCTCCAGCGGATTGGAGTCCAGCACCACCAGATCGGCCAGCTTGCCGACCTGCAGCGAGCCCACAGCCCGATCCAGCCCCAGCGCCCTCGCCCCGTTCAGCGTGCCGGCTCTCAGCGCCTCCAGCGGCGTCATCCCGCCCTGGGCCATCATCCACATCTCCCAGTGCATGCCCAGGCCCTCACGCTGTCCGTGGGCGCCGGTCGAAACGATCACGCCGAGGTCCAGAAGGCGTTTGGCTTCGCGCGCGATGGAGATGTGGTTCCACTCGCCCTCGGGCGCGGTGACCGGCCGCCGGGCGCGGGCGTCCAGCAGGCGGCGCGGCACATATTGCGTCAGGATCGGATGGTTCCAGACCTCGCTCTCCTGGTACCAGTAGTTCTCGCCGAACGCGCCGCCATAGGCGACGATGAGCGTCGGCGTATAGGCGACGTCCGACTGGCTCCACAGATCGTGGACATCGTCGTAGAGGTTGGCCAGCGGGATCGAGTGTTCGATCGTCGTGTGGCCGTCGACCACCATGCTCATGTTGTGGTGATACAGGGACCCGCCTTCCGGCACGACGTTCATGCCAAGCTGGCGCGC
Source organism: Brevundimonas sp. TWP2-3-4b1 (assembly GCF_049897665.1). Classification (NCBI taxonomy): domain Bacteria; kingdom Pseudomonadati; phylum Pseudomonadota; class Alphaproteobacteria; order Caulobacterales; family Caulobacteraceae; genus Brevundimonas; species Brevundimonas sp. TWP2-3-4b1. Next base: position 10,792 of record NZ_JAFCWQ010000007.1, read on the forward strand.
CGCCTCGATGATCTGCTGGCGCTGTTCCCGACGCGGCTGGTTGTAGCTCTTCACGCTCCAGGCCCCGATCGCCTGCATCCGCCGCAGCGTCGACAGGGCGTCGTCCAGACTGTTGACCACCGCCGTGATCGGCGTCGCCGCCCCGTACAGGATCGTGCCGGTGGAGAAGATCCTCGGCCCGACCACCCGGCCGGCGCGGGCCAGCTCGGAATGGGCGAAGATTTCCGACGAGTCGTTCGACGGGTCGTGGATGGTCGTCACGCCGAAGCCCAGCGCCGCATAGTTCACCCAGCTCTGCTGCGGGATGATCTCGTCCGATCCCATGGAGCCGTGCCAGTGGGCGTCCACCAGGCCGGGAATGATGGTCTTTCCGGTCAAGTCCACCACAGTCGCCCCGGCCGGAATCGTCACTTCGCCGCGTGCGCCGATGGCCTCGATGCGATTGCCGTTGGTGACGATGACTCCGTCCTCGATCACCGTGTCGCCGTTCATGGTGACGATCCGCGCGCCGGTCAGGGCCAGGCGTCCTTCGGGCCGATCGGCGATCTGCTGGAAGCCCAGGTTGATGCCGCTTTCCGGCGGCCTCGGCAGTTCGGCCGGCGCGCCTTCGACGAAGGCGAAGCCCTGATTCAGGTCGCGACTGAACAGCTGCGGCCCCAGCGACCAGCTCAGACGGCGGCTATCGCCCGACCAGTGGAGCCAGTCCCCTGCATCGCGCGTGAACCGCGTCTGCGGCAAGGCCTTGCCGTCCGACGACAACGTCACCGGCCGCCCGGTCCGGGCGAAGGGCGCGACGAAAGCGTTGAAGCGCTCGGTCCAGGCGATCCAGTGCTCGTCCGGCGACAGCACATACTCCGCCGCCCATCCCGAGGTCAGGTGAACCCGCTCGTCGTGGCCGCCCAGATCGACCGACTTCAACGCCGAGTTCCGCTCCACCCGGCCGGTGAAATAGATGCGGTCGTTCGAGGCGCCGAACTGGGGCGCGACGCCGTCATCAGTGACGAAGGTGGCCTCGCCGCCGGCTGCCGGAATGCGATAGATGCCCGGTTCGCGGCTCCACAGGCCCGAGGTCAGGAAGCCGTCCGCCACCTTGCGATAGACGAGGGTCCGGCCGTCCGGTGAGAAGGTCGGCTCGATGTAGTGGCCCGGATTCGAGGTCACGACGCGGCTCTCGCCGCCGCCGGCCGGGATCACGCGGATGGCGCCTAGATCCTCGTCGTCCCAGGTCGTGTAGACGATCGACCGGCCGTCACGCGACCAGGCGGGATAGAGCTCGAAATGGTCCGACTGGCGCGTCAGGCGCCGCGGCGTCCCGTTCGGAAGGTCCTTGATCCACAGATTGCCCAGGGCCTCATAGACCACGCGCGATCCGTCCGGCGACGTCCGCGCCCAGCGCACCATTTTCACATCGAAGGTGTCGGGGGCCACATCGACCGGGAAGCGCACGGCCTCCTCGACGCGACGGATGTCTGCGACGTGGAACGGGATGTCCGCCACCTCGCGCGAGGCGACGTCGATGCGGCGGATCTTGCCGCCGGCCCAGAAGACGATGGCCGAGTTGTCGGGCGTCCAGCTCATCGCCGGATAGACGCCGTGGACGGCCCAGGTCTCCTGCAGGTCGCGGTCGAGACCGGAATAGATCGCCGTCTCGCGTCCGCTCTCGATGTCCATCACGAACAGGGTCGACTGGTAGCGAACGCGCCTGACGAAGGCCAAACTCTTGCCGTCGGGCGACGGCGTCGGGCGGATCGATCCGCCCGGCCCGCCCAGAAACTCCTCGACCTCGCCCGTCTCGCGATCCAGCCTCTGGATGACATAGATCTCGGTGTTCACGTCCTTGGAATATTCGAACACCTCGCCCGTGGTGTTGTCGTCACTGAAGTAAAGATAGCGACCGTCCGGCGAGAAGGCGGGTTCCCCGGAGTCCTTCTGCTGCGTGCGCCGCGTGGTGAGCTGGACACCGCCGCCGCCCGAGCGGTGATACATCCACATCTCGCCGGCCCCCAGCGACCGGGACGAGGTGAAGTGTTTGCGCGCCACGATGAACTCGCCGTCCGGCGACCAGTCGGGCGAATTCAGCAGACGGAAGCTCTCGTCCGACACCTGCGTCGGGTTCGACCCGTCGCGGTTCATGACCCAGATATTGTCGCCGCCGTCACGGTCGGAGGTGAAGGCGATCTTCGTCCCGTCCGGCGAATATTTCGGCTGCATATCCCAGGCGACGCCGGATGCGATGGCCCGCGCCTCGCCGCCGCCGATCGGCATGACGTAGATGTCGCCCAGCAGGTCAAAGACGATCTCGCGGCCGTCCGGGCTGACGTCCAGCGCCATCCAGGTGCCTTCGGTGACGTCGATGGCCGCGTCGTGCGCAGGGCCCGGCGGGTTCTGTACGTCCCACCCGGGCGTCTCGGCCTCGTCTTCAGCTCCCGGCAGAGCGGCCGGCGTGATCGCGGGTTCCGGCGGCGGCGTCGCAGTTTGGGCCCACCCCGTACTGGCCACGCACAGCGCCACCACGACGCTCAACACCACACGCATCAGCATAAGACGATTCCCCCGCCCAAAGGCACCGCCACCCTCTAGGGCGACGTGGAAAGACGGTGAAGACGAAAATACCCTATGCCCTGCGGAATCTCTTCACTTCAACGGCGCAACAGGTCTAACGTCGCCGGTAGGAACCAGCGTTAGTCGGGGGACAAACGTGCGGAAAAACAGTCATTTCAGCCAACTTCGCGCTTGGGCGGCGGCCTTTGCCATAGCGATCGGCTTGGCCTCCTGCGGCGGAGGCAGTGGGGGAGGCGACGGCGGAACCACCCCGCCCCCGACGCCTGCGCCCGTCCTCAGCGACGCGGACGCGGCCAAGCTTCTGACCCAGGCGACTTTTGGCCCGACCGATGCCGAGATCGATTCGGTGAAATTGCTTGGCTATGCCGGCTGGATCAACGCCCAGCTGGCCCTGCAATCCTCGTCTCACCTGGCCTATGCGGACAACCGGCTGGCGCAGTTGCGTTTGACCAATCCGACGGCGACGCTCGGCGCCAACCAGTTCTACGAGAGCTTCTGGCTCTATTCCGCGACCGGCCAGGCCCAGTTGCGCGAGCGGGTAAAACTCGCCCTGTCCGAAATCTTCGTCATTTCGCTGACCGACGCCAACGTCGATGTCCGGGGCGCGGCCTCCTACTACGATATGCTGGGCGCCAACGCCTTCGGCAACTACCGCACCCTGCTGGAGCAGGTGTCGCTACACCCGATGATGGGCGTCTATCTGACCCATCTGGCGAACCAGAAGGAGGACGCCGCGACCGGTCGGACCCCGGACGAGAACTACGCCCGTGAGGTCATGCAGCTGATGTCGATCGGGGTTCAGGAGCTGAACGTCGACGGCACGGTCCGCCGCGACGCCAACGGCGCCGCCATCACGACCTATACCCCCGCGGACATCTCGAACCTGGCCCGCGTCTTCACCGGCTTCAGCTGGTATGCCGCCACACCGACGAACTCGACCTTCGCCGGCGGCGGCCGCACGGGCGACTCCTACGTACGCTCGATGATCCTGTACCCACAGTATCACTCGACCTCGGCCAAGACCTTCCTCGGCGTGACCCTTCCCGCCGGCTCGACCGATGGCGTGGCGGAACTGAAGACCGCGCTCGACACCATCTTCAACAACGTCAACGTCCCGCCCTTCATCTGCAAACAGCTGATCCAGCGGCTGGTGACCTCCAATCCGTCGCCGGCCTACGTCAGCCGCTGCTCGACCGCCTTCATCAACAACGGCTCGGGCATACGGGGCGATCTGGCGGTCGTGGTGCGGACCATTCTGCTGGACGCAGAGGCGCGGGACATTAACTCGACCTCCAGCGCCACCTTCGGCAAGGTGCGCGAGCCGGTCATCCGCATGACCAACTGGATGCGCGCCTTCGGGGCGACCTCGGTCAGCGGCAACTATCTGCTGAACTCCACCAGCGCCAACACCTCCCTCGGTCAGTCGGTCCTCGCCTCTCCGTCGGTGTTCAACTTCTTCCGCCCCGGCTATGTCCCGCCGAACACCCGGCTCGGCGCCCAGAACCTGCTGGCTCCGGAGTTCCAGATCGTCGACGAAGTCACCGTCGCCGGCTACGCCAACACCATGCAGACCGCGATCGGGACCGGCATCGGGACCGGCAGCGACGTCCGCTCGGTCTATACGCGAGAGATCGCCATCGCCTCCGACGCCAATGCCTTGGCGGACCGGATGAGCCGGATGCTGCTGTACGGCCAGATGTCCTCGACCCTGCGTGCGCGCATCGTCGAAAGCGTCAACAGCATCGCCATCCCCGCCGCCACAGGCTCCAACCAGGCGACGATCGACACCGCCCTGCTGAATCGCTCCCGACTGGCGGTCTACATGACGATGGTGTCTCCCGAATATCTGGTCCAACGGTGAGGACGGCGCGATGACCCACGGAAAATACAGCCGCCGCCAACTTCTCCGTGTCGGCGGGGGCCTGTCGATGCTGGGCGCCGCCGCGCCCTTCGCGGCCCAACTCGCCGCCGCAGGGAACGCCGTCAGCCAGAGCGCGCCGGACTATAAGGCCCTGGTCTGCGTCTTCCTGTTCGGCGGCAACGATGCTCACAACATGGTTCTGGCGACGGACAACGACAGTTGGGGCCGCTACTTCGCCGCGCGGAACACCGGCAACGACCCCATCGCGCTGATGCCGGTGGGGACGCCTGCGACACCCATCGGCGGGACCAGTGCGGTCACAGGACGCGTCGCGACGGCCGCATCGCCAGAGGCCTGGGGCGGGGTTTTGCCGATCACGCCGCGCACGATCCAGCCCATCCCGGCCGGCACCAGCGCCTCGGTTCGCACCTTCGGACTGCATCCCTTCATGGGACCGGCGAAGGACCTGTTCGATGCGGGGCGTCTCGCGGTTGTCGCCAATATCGGGACCCTGGTGCGTCCGATCACCAGGGCCCAATACGAGGCGCGCACTGTCGCCTTTCCCGCCAACCTGTTCTCGCACAACGACCAGCAGTCGACCTGGCAGGCAGGCCAGACCGAAGGCGCAAGGGTTGGCTGGGGCGGTCGTTTCGGCGACCTGCTGAACGGCATGAACGGGACGAGCTCCCTGTTCACCGCCGTCTCCACGGCAGGAAACGCGGTTTTCCTGTCGGGTCAGTCCGTCGTTCAGTACCAGATGAGCACGGGCGCCCAGCCTGCCGTTGTCATCAACGGCCAGGCCGGCGCCAACCTGTTCGGTTCGACGATCGCGCCCGCCCGTGTCCGCGAACTGATCACGGACACGTCCTCGGCCAGTCTGTTCGCCGCCGATTATGCGACCACCACCGGCCGGTCGATCGGGGCGGCAACATCGCTGAACAGCGCCTTCGCGACCTCGGCGGTCACCGGGGTGGCGACCGCGCCAGCCTACCGCAACCCGATCACCGGTGCGACCGAGACCAACAGCCTGGCCGTCCAGCTTCAGACCGTAGCCCGAATGATCGCGGCCGCTCCGACCCTGGGCCTGCGCCGTCAGGTCTTCTTCGTCAGCCTCGGCGGCTGGGACACCCACGATTTCCAGAACACGGCCCAGGCCAACAACCTGGCCAAGGTCGCCCACGCCCTCAGCTATTTCGACGGCGCCCTGGGCAATCTGGGCGGCGTCAACATGCGCAACGCCGTCACGACCTTCACGGCTTCGGACTTCTCGCGGACCTTCACCACCAACGGCGACGGGACCGACCACGCCTGGGGCGGCCACCATCTCGTCATGGGCGGCGCGGTGCGGGGTGGCGACATCTACGGCCAGTATCCGACGCTCGGCGTAGACCTCGGAACCTTCCGCAACCCCGACATGACCCGGAGCTACCTCGTACCGACCACCTCGGTGGATCAGTATGCCGCCACCATGGGTCGCTGGCTCGGCGTGTCGGAAGCGAACCTGGACTCCATCTTCCCAAACCTCGGCAACATGGTCACCCGTGGCCTGGGCTTCCTCTAGAGCCGGCGACGGCCCGCCCACTCCGCATCTCGCGCCGCCTCGTAGCCGTCCCGCACCGTCTGTCTCGGCTGGTCGGCGCCCAATTGGGCGATCTGTTCGGCCCAGACGTCGGCCATGCGGCGGACGGTGGTGGTCACCCAGCCGGGAGCCTGTTGACGCGACCAGTTCTGGATCGACACCGCGTTGAAGATCAGCAGGAAGACAGTCGCCAACACGATGATGCGACTGGTCCAGCGACGGTCGCGCGCAGCCACCCCCTCCTCGTCCGGCGGCTCTACCGGCGGGAAGGCGAACCGTCCCAGCGCCAGCAGCGGATTGACCGGCTCCTGAGCCGTCGGCAGGTCGTGGGCGTCGGCCGTCTCGATCCAGTCGCTGGGTGGGTCCTGCCGGACCTCCTCGACGGGATCGTCCAGATAAGGGTCGGCAGCCTCTCCCTCAAGCGGCGGGAAGGGGCTGGCAGGCAGGGCCGTCGGGAAGGGCGCCAGCGGGATTTCGGGATCGTCGGGATGGTCGTTCATCTCGCCGCCCTCAGAACTGGAAATAGATGAAGGGGGCCACGCCGTCCGGGCGCACGGCCTCGACCAGCAGGATGGCCGCCCCGAGCAGCAGAGCCATGGTCAGGGACGGCGCCGGCTTCAGCCAGGTCGCGATCCACTCGGCCGCACGCGGCGGCAGCCAGTGCATGGCCAGACCGCCCACGATCAGCGTCAACAGGAAGGGCGTCACCAGGGTCGCCGCCTCGAACCGCCCGAGCCCCGTCAACACCTCCACCGCCATCGGGAAGGTCTCGGACCGGAACAGAATCCAGCCCAGGCACACGATATGGAAGGTGACCAGCACGCCGAGCCAGGCCGGCGGTCCCTTGCGGTCGCCGTCCGCGCTCAAGTCGCCCTCAGGGCGATAGCGCGATGAGAATGCCGCGCGGCCCAGTCGCTCAACCACCTGCACCCCGCCGTGCAGCGCGCCCCAGGCCACGAAGGTCCAGGCCGCCCCGTGCCACAATCCGCCCAGCAGCATGGTGATGAAGACGTTGAGGCAGGAACGGATCAGCCCCTTCTTGCCCCCTCCCAGCGGCACATAGAGGTAGTCGCGCAGCCAGCTGGACAGGCTGATATGCCAGCGCCGCCAGAAGTCCTGCATCGAACTGGCGCGATACGGCTGGTCGAAGTTGCGCGGGAAGGAATACCCCAACAGGGCCGCGATCCCGATCGCCATGTCCGAATAGGCCGAGAAGTCGCAGTAGATCTGGACCGCATAGCCATAGACCGCCACCATCAGGTCCAGCGTCCCGTAGGCCGCCGGATCGAAGAAGACCGGGTCGACCAGTCGCACCGACAGTTCCGACGCGATCACCGTCTTCTTGAACAGCCCCCAGCAGATCAGCAGCAGCCCATGCGTCGCCATCTCCCTTGTCAGCCGCGGCGCGCGGTCGAACTGGGGCAACAGATCCGACGCCCGCACGATCGGCCCGGCGACCAGATGCGGGAAAAAGCTCATCAGAAGCATGACGTCGAGCAGCGATCGCGCGACCGGCGTCTTCCGGCGATGCACGTCGACGACGTAGCTGATGCCCTGGAAGGTGAAGAACGAAATCCCGACCGGCAGCACGATCTGCAGCAAGGGCAGGTCCCGCTCCCACCCGAACCGGGTCAGCAGGTCGCCCGCCTGTTCGACGAAGAAGCCGTAGTATTTGAAGAAGCCCAGGATCAGCAGATTGGCCGCGACGCCCAGGCCGACCAGCCACTTCCTTCGGCTCTGCTCGTCGGAGCGCGCGATCAGCGCAGCCACGCCCCAGTTCAGCACCGCCGAGGCGATCAGCAGGGCGACGAACCGCCAGTCCCACTGGGCGTAGAAGAACCAGCTGGCCAGCAGCAGGAACAGCTTCCGCCGCCCGTTGTCGCGATCCAGCGACCAGGCGGTGAAATAGACGAACAGGAAGAACACGCCGAACGCCAGCGTCGGGAACAGCACCCTACCGGCCCCGCTGGTCGTAGGCCGCGATCAGGTCGGCGGCGAGCAGCGCCCCGATCCAGTCGCCGCCAGGGCCGGTGAAATGCACATGGTCGCCACGCATCAGCGGAGCCTCACCCAGCGTCAGGGCGTGGGCTGAACAGTCTCCCCCCATACGGCCCCTCCAGTCCCAGAACGCGACGCCCATCGACGCTGCAATCCGATGCTGCACGTCCCGCACCACCGACAGAGTGTCGGGCGCCTTCCAGCGATGGTCCGCATCTCCCGCGCATCGGCCGCCCCCGTCGCCCCGCATCGCTTCGGGCGCCCCAAGGATCAGGATCGCCGTCCCGGGCGAGGCCTCCCGTACCCGTTCGATCTGCGCCCGCAGCAGGGCCTCGTAGGCGCGCGGGTCGAGCAATTCGTCGAACCCCTCGTTGGTGCCATAGGCGAGGATGACCAGGTCCGGCCCCGCCTCGCCGTCGTCCAACAGCGGCTCGCGCTGCGCCATGGCGTTGAGCGTCGCCCCGACCAGGCCGTGCGCATGCAGATGGATTGGCCCGCCCTCGAACCGTCCCTGCAGCCGCCATAGCAGGGAGCGGGTGATGTCCCCGCCGGCCGTATGGCTGTCGCCGAACTGGACGATGCTCACCGGCCTGCCCTGTCCGAAGGCGGCGAAGAACGCGGTCAGCCCCTCCGGCTGGCAGATCCCGCCCGGACAGGTCGCACTGACCGGCGACGGCAGCGGCCTGTAGGGTCGCTCCTGCGCAACGGCCGGGCCCGCGAGCGCCAGTCCAATGAGCAGGGCCAGAGCCCGGTTCACGCCGCCGGTTCTGCGGCCGGACCTGGCAGCCCCGCGTCCCGCTTCAGTCGCGCGGCCACCGGCTCGGTGATCCGGAGATACCCGGCCATCGACATGTGGATCCCGTCGTTGGCCCGCATCAATCGCCGCCGCCCGGTGCCCGTCTCCGGCAGATAGGCGTCGTATTCGCCCTCGGCGTTCTGCGTGATGCTTTCAGTCTCGATATAAGGCACCTGCAGCGTCGCCATGCGCGCCGACACCACCTCGTTGATCAGCATCATCTTGGCGTCGAAGCTGGCTCGTTTCATCGCCGGCAGCCCGACCCAGTAGACCGCCACGTTCTGACCCCGCAGCATCGCCACCAGGTCGTCGACCCGTCTGGCGTAGGCGGCCTTCCAGCCGTCGGTGCCGAAGTCGTGGACCTCGCCGTCGATGCTGATGCCCTGGGCGTCGTTGGTGCCGAACAGGATCACCGCCGCGTCAATCGGCTGTTCGGCGATCTGACGCGCCGTCTTGGCCTGGATGTCGACGTAGTCGTAGCGGCTCAGACCCGTGGAGACCTCGCTGAACTTGGTCACCGTGACGCCCGGCTGGTCGCGCATCTCGCGGTAGAGGCCGGTCCACAGGCCGTCGGCCATGGAGTCCCCGAACACCCCGATCCTCAGTTGCCCGCGCGCGGCCCGTTCGGCCAGCGGCGTCAACACAGGCGCCGCGGCGGCCGTCACGACCGGCAGGGCGGCGGGCGCGATCGGCTCGGGGCCTGCCGAGGCATTGGCGTCCCCGCCCAACATCAGGGTCGGACGACGCAGCCAGACGCGGCCGTCCGGCGTCAGCGCCAGCCCGATCAGAACCCCGACGACCAGGGCCGCCGTCACTGCATTGATACCCGCGCGCAAACGTCCCACCCCGACCGGGAAACTCAAGTCCCGCTTATAACCCGGCCACGCTCACCGCCGCCATGGCGCACGCGTCACGCACGAGGATAAAGGTTAACGGCCCAGTTCGGTCAGGAACAGCCGACCCGACACGCCCCGGCCGGTATAGGCGCCGACCCAGACGTCATAGACGCCCGCTCGCGGGTTCCGGAACGTGATCTCCGGGTCTGCCTGGCCACCGGAATCGTCGTCGCAATACCATTGTCCGTCCGGTCCGTTGATGACCAGGGTCGTGTCCCCGTCGGCCTCGACGCCGAACGTCAGGGGCAGGCTGCCCGACTCGTAGGTCAGCTGGAAATCGGGCGCCTCCGAGATCATGCCGACGCAGCCGCTGGCCACCGTCGAGGCATCAATACTGCCACCCGAATAGATCGGCAGCCAGTAGGGGTCCGGCGTGAACCCGGCCGACAGGTAATACTCGCCAAAATTGGCGGTCAGGGCGGAGTTGGGCCGGGTGGCGTCCGAATACCGGCCGTCGTTGTTGCCGCCGCTGTCGCCATAGACCTGGCTGTTCAGCTCGGTGATGTAGAGCTGCGCCGCCGCGCCGTTGCCGCCATAGGCGCCGACGAAGACGTCATAGGTCCCGGACTGGGGATCAGGGATCGACATCAACGGGTTGGTGCCGTCGCCGCTGTCATCGTCGCAATACCACCGGCCGTCCGGCCCGTTGATGACCAGGGTCGTATCGTTCAAGCTGGTGACCCCGAAGATCAGCGGCAGGCTGCCCGCACTGTAGGTCAGCTGAAAGTCCGGGGCCCGCGCCACCATGCCGACGCAGCCGCTGGCGATGGCCGAGGCGTCCACGTCGCCGCCCGAGAACATGTCGACCCGGTAGGGGTCGGGCGTGAAGCCGGACCTCAGAGACGCGTCGCCATAGGTCGCCCGCTGGCTGATATCCACGGCGGGTGCGGTGACCTTCTGCCCCTTCTGGCCGCTCAGCGGAGCCGCCGCCGACGCTCCAGTGGTCAGTGCGAGGGCGCCGATCATCAGCGCGAGCCCAAAAGCGGTCTTCATCGTCTCACCTCCGTCGAACGATCCCCGTCGTGCGCACTCGTTGCAATGTTGCAGCCGAACCCCCGTCGGCGTCTTCATCAAAACGAATGGGAGCGCCCGCTGGCTACAGGAAGCCGCGCACGATCCCATTCCCCTGACACGGATCAGATATCATCGGCTGGGGAAAGACAACCGTCCGCCTCAGCGAAGCTCGGTGATGAACAGCTCCGCGTCACCCGAATTGCCGCCGAAGGCCCCGATCCAGACGTCATAGACGCCCGATTGCGGACGATAGAACGAGATCTCTGGATCGGTCCCGCCGCCGGAGTCGTCGTCGCAATACCAGTCGCCGTCTGGAGCGTTGATGACCAGGGTCGCATCGCTGTAGCTCGACACCCCGAACGTCAGCGGCAGGCTGCCGGCGTCGTAGGTCAGCTGGAAGTCCGGCGCCCGCGAGATCATGCCGGTGCATTCCCCGCCCAGACTGGACGCATCGAGCTCGCCGCCCGAGGTCACCGACACCGTATAGGGATCGTCGTCGAACCCGGCGCTCAGATACTCTTCGCCGTAGTTGGCCCGCGCGCTGGGATCCGGCGCGCCATTGCCGCCGCCGTAGCTCCCGCCGCCATAGGCCGGCCCGGGCCCATAGCCGCCACCGTAGCCGTAGGGATCCTCGACGCAGCCCGACAGACTGATGATCGCCATTGCGCCCAGCGCCAGAATGATCCGCATCTCGAAGTCCCCACGGAGCCCCTCGCTCCGCTCTCATCAGAGATCATCGATTGCCTGAAAACAACCTGTCGTCGGAAATCGTCAGGTTACGCGTCGGTCCGCTTACCATTGGCGCTCGCTGCCGGGCCTCGCTACCTTGCCCCCGCGCCCCGACCGCCGTATGGAGCGTTCAAGCACCGATATTCATCTGTCGGTGAAATAAACGAGGAAGCGATGCGCAAGATCTACGCCGACGCCAAAGCGGCGCTCGAGGGCCTGACCTTTGACGGCATGACCGTCATGTCCGGCGGCTTTGGTCTGTGCGGCATCCCCGAGAACCTGATCGCGGGTCTCAAGGCCTCCGGGGTGAAGGGGCTTACCGTCATCTCCAACAATGCGGGCGTCGACGGCTTCGGCCTCGGCCAGCTTCTGGAGACGCGCCAGATCGCCAGGATGATCTCGTCCTACGTCGGCGAGAACAAGGAGTTCGAGCGCCAGTATCTGGCCGGAGAGTTGCAGCTGGAGTTCAACCCCCAGGGCACCCTGGCCGAGCGCATCCGCGCAGGCGGCGCCGGCATCCCGGCCTTCTTCACCGCCACCGGCGTCGGCACCCTGGTCGCCGAGGGCAAGGAAGTCCGCAACTTCGACGGCCGCGACTATGTCATGGAGACCGCCCTCGTCGCCGACCTTGCCATCGTCAAGGCGTGGAAGGCCGACGAGCGCGGCAATCTCGTCTTCCGCAAGACCGCCCGCAACTTCAACCCGATGATGGCCACGGCCGGCAAGGTCACCGTCGTCGAGGTCGAGGAAATCGTCCCCGTCGGCTCGCTGGATCCCGACAACATCCATACGCCCGGCGTCTATGTCGATCGCCTGTTCGTCGGCACGTTCGAGAAGCGTATCGAACAGCGCACCATCCGCCAGCATGCGGACGCCTGACATGACCACCCAACGCGCCGACCGCGGCGCGGCCTATATGGCGACCCTCGATCCGGGCCTCGAAGGCGCCCTGCGCAAGGGCATGGCCCCGATCGCTCCCGACTTCGCCGGTATGATGGTGGAGTTCGGCTACGGCGAGATGATGAGCCGCCCCGGCCTCGATCCGAAGAGCCGCCAGATGGTTACGCTTGGCGCCCTGGCCGCGCTCGGCCATCCCGTCGATCAGCTGAAGGGCCACATCAACGGCGCACTCTCGGTCGGCGTGACGCCACAGGAGATCGTCGAAGCCCTGATGCAGGTCGCGATCTACGCCGGCTTCCCCGCGGCCACCAATGCCCTGCGCGTCGCCAAACGCGTCTTCGCCGACCGGGGCGTCAGCCCCCTGCCCCCTACGAGGGACCGGTGAACGACCGGGGCAGCGGCGGCTGGCTCGAACCGGCAAGCTGGCTCTGGTTGGCCGGCGGAGGCAGTATTGCTGCCGCCTTGCTGCATCTCGCATGCATGTTCGGCGGTCCAGGTTGGTACCGCTGGATCGGCGCAGGCGACGACATCGCGCGGGCCGTCGAGCGGGGGCAGATCCGACCCTACCTCCTGACGATCGGCATCGCGGCAATTCTTTTCGGCTGGGCCTGGTTCGCATTCGCAGCAGCCAGACTGATGCCGAGACCGCCTCTGCTGCGGACGGGGCTCGTGGCCATCATCCTCGTCTTGCTGCTTAGAGCGGCGGCCCTCTTCGTACCTGAACTCTGGGCACCCGAGACTGGTGCTGCTTTCAAGATCGTCTCGTCTTTAATCGTTTTGGCGCTGGGCCTGTCGTTCCTGCTCGGGACGATCAGAGCCTGGCCCATATTGTCCGTGAGAACCTGACCATGCCCCGCACCCGCGAACAGCTCGCCGCCCGCGCCGCCCAGGAGCTGCAGGACGGTTTCTATGTGAACCTGGGCATCGGCATCCCGACCCTGGTCGCCAACTACATTCCGGCCGGTATGGAGGTCACCCTCCAGTCCGAGAACGGCATGCTCGGCATGGGGCCCTTCCCCTATGACGAGGACGTCGACGCCGACCTGATCAACGCGGGCAAGCAGACGATCACCGAGATCCCCGAGAGCGCCTATTTCTCCTCGGCCGACAGCTTCGCCATGATCCGCGGCGGTCACATCAACCTGTCCATCCTGGGCGCCATGGAGGTGGCCGAGAACGGCGACATCGCCAACTGGATGATCCCGGGCAAGCTGGTGAAGGGCATGGGCGGCGCCATGGACCTGGTCGCGGGCGTGAAGCGCGTCGTGGTCGTCATGGAACACGCCAACAAGCACGGCCAGTCCAAGGTTCTGAAGGCCTGCTCCCTGCCGCTGACCGGCACAGGGGTGGTCAGCCGCATCATCACTGACCTCGCTGTCTTCGACGTGAAGCCGGACGGCGCGGGCCTCGAACTGATCGAACTGGCCAACGGCGTGACCCTCGAAGAGGTCGCCGCCAGGACCGAGGCGACCTACACGGTTTCCCAATCCCTGAAAGCTGCGGCATAGTTACTCCGCGATCGGCACGAAGAGGCCGCGACGGAGGGTGATATGGATATTGCGGGGTCGATCAGTCCGCCGGGCGGCGCGCCAAAGCCGGATCCCGAACGCGTGGCCACGCTGCGCTACACCATCGTCGACGAGCCCGAGACCTGCGCCGCCTTCGGCGAGAACGCCCACGCCGCCCTCGCTTCGCTGAACGACCGCGCCCTGGCCGAAACACGCAGCGGCGACCTCGGCGAATGCCGGCTTCTGCTGGATCAGGTCCGCGACCACGTCGCCGGCCTCGATCCCGCCCGTCTGGAGCCGCGCAGCGGCCTCGCAGGACTGTTCGACAGTCGAGGCAAGCGGTTGAAGGTCTTCCGCGCCGCCTGGGACTCCGCCGCCACCGCCGTGGCCCGGTCCGCCTCCGACCTCGGCGACCGCGCCGACGCCCTGGCTCGCAAGAGCACGGCGCTGGAGACCCTGTGGTCCGAAACCCGAGACGCCATCGCCGAACTGGACGCCCATATCGCCGCCGCGCGGATCTGGCTGGACAACGAGACTCCGGCTCCCGCCACCGTTGAATCCGCGGCGCCCTCGGCCGAGATCGAGACGTCCCAACCGACGGGAGAGGTCCACGAACAGGTCGAGGCCCAGGCCGACGACGGAGCTCCCGCATCGCCCGTCGAGGACAGGAGCGAACCGGGGCAGGTCGAGACTGTCGACGAACGCGTCGAAATCGCGCCGACCGGGGAAGCGCGAGCGACGGACCCGATCCTTCCGCCGGACGCCGAAGACGCACCCGTCGCCGAAGGCCTCATCGCCGCCGTCGAACCCTTGGAAGACGCACCATCCAAGGCCGGGGTCGTCGCGGAAGCGTCCGCCGAACCTGAGGTGGAGATTGCACCGGAGGCGGCTGCGGCCCCGGAAGCCGAGCTACAGACCGAACCCGCACCGCCGCCCGCGCCCATCGCCTCACTGCCTCATCCGCTGGAAACCAGGCTCGTCGCGCTGGAGGCCGTTCGCGCCACGGCGATCGGTCGCCTGCCTCTGCTGCGCGCGGCCCAGAATGCCGACTGCCGCGCCCCGGCGGTGCTCAAACAGGTCTGCGACGGCGTCGAAGCCTGGCGCGCCGACTGGCAGGATGCCCTGGGCCTCGCGGGCAAACGGCCGAAGAAGGTCCGCCCCGACCGCGTGCGACTGTCGAACGCATCGTCCGCCCTGACCGGGAGCATCACCGCCGCGGCCCATGAACTCTCGGCCGCGCAGGGGCGCCGCGCCGAGCTCGCCGCCCGCGCAGCGCCCGCCCCGGGCGCCGCACTGGCAGCCTAGTTCGTGGTCGCGTTCGCGTCGGTCCACGCCACGATCTGCGTGTTCACATCCCGCGTCGCCAGGTCATAGGCCTCGACGATGGCCGAGACCCGGTTCTCGCCGGCCGGCTGGCTGACCGTGAAGGTCTGTTCCGACACCACGGTCCGCTCCGGGAAGCGCAGCAGCCGCGCCCGCACCGTGATCACCACCGTCGGCGCCGCCCCGGCGTAGTCATAGCGGGTCTCGAACGCGCGCACGTCGACGTCCAGCAGGCGCGTCGTGGGCGTCAGCTCACGCCGGCCGATCAGACGGACCGTCCGCGCCTGGGAACCGAAGCTGGTCTCCAGCGCATCGCTATACAGCATCAGGGCCGGCGAGACCCAGCGTGCGCCGGCGATGTAGGCCGCTTCGGATCCGGTGACGCCCAGCAGCCGGTCGCCCTGCGACGCCTGCGGCATCTCGAGCGCGCGCAGCTTGATCTGCACCGGCGAGGCGACCGGCGCCGCGACCGGGCCCGCCGCGTCACCGAAGCGATACAGCTGCACCGGGTCCGGCGACGACAGAAGCGCGCATCCGGACAGGAAGACGGCGGCGATGGCCGCGAGGGCGAGGGTGCGGATCACGGCTGGACCTCCAGTTCCTGGGACGGCGGGCGGGAGATGAAGTCACGCGGGCTGGAGCGCACGTCGTCCACCAGTCCCTGCAGGGATTCCGTCGCCTCCTGCAGCCCCTGGATCGCCTCCAGCAGCTGCGGTACGCCGGTCGTGGCGAACTCGCCGGCCGGACCCTCGATGGCGTTGGCCGTGCGGTTGATCGAGGCGATGGCCTCGCGCGCATCAGCCGTCGCCTGGTTGATGTTCCGGACCGCCTCCGCGCCGTCCTCGTTGACCAGGCGCCGCGCGTCGACGCCCAGGGCGCGGTATTCGGCAATGGCGCCGTTAGCGTTCTCCAGCGCCTTCTCAAGGTCCTCAAACATGCCCTTGCGCGCTTCCAGCTCGGTCGACAGCGCCTCGACGTTCTTCAGACTGGTCGAGAAGCTGCGGATATTGTCGTCCGACAGCACCCGGTTGATCCGGTTCAGCGCGTCCACGGTCTGGGCCAGAACCGTGCCGGAGCCCGACAGCAGTTCGGCGATCGGCGACGGCTGCGACTGGATCACCGGCACGACGTTGTCCGGATACTGGGTCTTCAACAGGGCGCTGCCGTCCGTACCGGCGGTGATCTGGATATAGTTCAGGCCGGTGATGCCCTGCGGCTCCAGCTGGGCCCGCGAGGTCACCCGCACCGGCGTCGTGCCGTTAAGCCTGACCCGCGCAATGACCTGGTCGCCCTTGTCGGGATCCAGGTTCAGGTCGGTGACCTCCCCGACCCGGATGCCGTTGAAGTGCACCTCGCCGCCCTCCGACAGCCCGCGCACCGGCCCGTAGAAGACGATGTCGTAAATGTCGTAGTCGTCGTTGAACTGCAGCCGGGCCAGCCAGATGGCGAACACCGCCAGCGCCGCAAGCAGGGCGACGGTGGCTATGCCCACGGCGGCGTAGTGTGCGTCTCGTTCCATCGTCTGTCCCTACGCCGCCTTGGTCGCCGCGCGTCCGCGCGGCCCCAGGAAATATTCCTTGATCCACGGGTGGTCGGATTTCTCCAGCTCCTGCACCGTGGCCTTCTCGATCACCTGTTTATCAGCCAGCACCGCGACCTTGTCGCAGATGGCGTACAGACTATCCAAATCGTGCGTGATCATGAAAACAGTCAGACCCAGATCGTCCGACAACTTGCGGATCAGTTCGTCAAACGCCGCCGCCCCGATCGGATCCAGTCCCGCTGTCGGCTCGTCGAGGAAGATCAGTTCGGGATCCAGCGACAGGGCGCGGGCCAGACCCACGCGCTTGCGCATTCCGCCCGACAGTTCGGCGGGCTTCTGGTGGTGGCTCTCGGGTTTGAGACCGACCATGGCGATCTTCATCTCGGCCAGTTCGCGAATGGTGTCCTTGGGCAGTTTGGTATGCTCGACCATCGGCGAGGCGACGTTCTCAAGCACGGTCAGCGAAGAGAACAACGCGCCTTGCTGGAACAGGACCCCGGTGCGTCGCTCGACGTCGGCGCGTTCCGCATCGGTCGCGCCGCCGACATCATGGCCGAAAATCTTGATGGAGCCGCCCTCCGGCTCTTTCAGTCCGATGATGGAGTTCAGCAGCACGGTCTTGCCTGTGCCCGACCCGCCGACGACGCCCAGGACCTCGCCGCGCACGACATCCAGATCGAGGTCGTGGTGAATCACCTGATCGCCGAACTGGCTCAGCAAACCGCGCACTTCGATCAGGGTCTCCGGCGTTTTGACGCCCGACGCGTCGTTGGCCGCGCCTGTTGTCGTCCGGGCCGCCTTCACAGGTTCAGCTCCAGGAAGATCAGGGCGAACACGGCGTCGAGAGCGATGATGGCGAAGATCGCCTGCACGACCGCCGCAGTCACTCGCCGTCCCAGGCTTTCCACGTCCCCAGCGACGGCCATGCCCTGACGGCAACCGATGGCCGCGATGACAACGGCGAAGACGGGGGCCTTGACCAGCCCGACCATCAGGTGCGTCCCCATGTCCGGGTCTTCGCTGACGCGCTGGATGAAGAAGGCGGGGCCGTAGTCGAGCTGGCTCCAGACCACCAGCATGCCCCCCAGGAAGCCCGAGACCATTCCGACGAAGGTCAGCAAGGGCACCATCACGACCATGGCGGCCAGGCGAGGGATGACCAGGGCCTGGAACGGGTTGACCCCCATCACCTGCATCGCGTCCACCTCCTGGCTCATCCGCATCGAGCCGATCTCGGCCGCGAAAGACGAGGAAGAGCGGCCCGCCAGCAGGATCGCGGTGATGAGGACGCCGAGTTCCCGCAGCACGGCTACGGCGACCAGCTGCACGGTAAACACGCCCGCCCCGAACTGGGTCAGCAGATCGGCTCCGAGGAAGGCGATGACCGCCCCGATGAAGAAGTTGGTCACGGCGATGATCGGCAGGGCGTCCAGGCCCGAGCGCTCCGCCTGGCTTACCCAGGCGGGCCAGCGGATGGCGCCTGGATGCCGGAAGGCGAAGCCCGTCGCCCCCATCAGCCGACCCAGGAAGGCCATCGACAGCAGAATTTCGGCCGCAGCGTCGTGCACGCCATGGCCGATCTTGGAGAAGATGCGCACCAGGGGGGCCTGGCGTTTCGGCGGCTCGGCGCTCTGCCGCTCCAGCGTCTCGACCATCGCATAGATACGGCCCGCCTCTGGACGCGTGTCGAAGGCATTGGCGGGCATGGCGAAATTCGACGCCTGCACCAGGGCCAGGGCGCCGGCCGTGTCGAACCGGCCCAGTTCGCTCAGATCGACCTGCTCGATGCTGTAGCCGCGCAAACTTTCGCCGAGACGGATCGCGGCCTGGTTGAGCCCCATGGTCGTCCAGTCGCCCGTGAGCTTCAGCACGGTCGCGTCGCCCCTGGCGTCCTCGATATGGAAATCGGCCGTCCTCATACGCCCACCCTTAGACGAGCCTGAGCGAATCGCCCATGCCCGAACGCCGTGTCGGAACCGTATGAAAGACGGGCCGTCTTCCTTGGGCAACAACCGTTATGCGAAGGCTACAGAAGATCGCGCACCGCCTTGAGATCGCGCACGAACAGAGCCCGCTCGCGCCCTTTGGCCTCCGCATCGGGAATGCGCAGCAGGTAAGAGGGATGGACCGTGATCATCGCCGTCGATCCATCGGACAGGGATAGCCGCTGGCCCCGCTCCCGGGTCACCGCGACGGGCCGACCCAGCACGCCAAGCGCCGCCGTACCGCCCAGCGCCAGGGTCACCTTCGGCCGCACCAGCCGCCGCTCCTGATTCAGCCACCAACGACAGGCCGAGACCTCGCTGGTTGTCGGCGTCCTGTGCAGCCGCCGCTTTCCGCGCGGCTCGTGCTTGAAGTGTTTCACCGCGTTGGTGACATAGACCTCCGCCCGGTCGATGCCCGCCTCCTCCAGCGCCGCATTCAGCACGTCACCCGCCGGCCCTGCGAAGGGCCGCCCGACCAGATCCTCCTGATCGCCCGGTTGCTCGCCCACGATCATCAACCGCGCCTTCTTCGGTCCCTCGCCGCACACGCCTTGCGTCGCATCATTATAGAGGGGGCATCGGCGGCAGGCCTGCACGCCGTGCCGCAGCTCTTCCAGACCGGACGCGACGAAACCCTCCTCATATGATCCATCTCGCACGGAGCGGGCGATGGCTTTGGCGAGGCGTGCGTTGGGCTCGGTGTGCGGACTGGCGACCATGACTTCGGTTCGAGCGTGTGACGCGGCGACCAGTTCCGCGATCAGCGATGCCTCCGGCAGGTTCTTCCAGTACCGTTTGGGCATCTCGCCCTGCATTGTCCGGACCTTCAGCCGGGCCGGATTGAAGGTCGAGGCGTAGTAGGTCTTCCAGAACTCCTCGATCTCGTCGTCCTGCGGCGCGTCGGCCGCATTCGCAGGCGGCCCGAAGGACAATTCACCCCCGCTCATCCCCGCGGAGGCGGGGACCCAGAAACAGGATCCGTCCGGCGTCAGGATCGACCATCGCATCGTCGTGAACCGCCGCACGAAGAAGCCCGAAGTCTTCTCCAGCACGCGATGCGCCGGCTCGAACCAGGCGACGAACACTTCTCCTGCGTCGTCCTCAACCGATCGAAACCGGACAAAGGCCTTCATCTTGTGCGATGCCCTGGAAACGTTCTTCGCCCGCTCCATCGCGTCTGCGACATCGCGATCCGACACCACCTTCATCAGATCCGGCTCGTCCCTGAGCCGCCAAAGCAGGCGGTACATCAGATCGAACCGGTCGGCGGAACGGTGCAGGATCACCTCCTGCGCCACGTCCACGAAGGCTTTGGGCACGGTGAACGGCCCTTCAATCCGTGCATCCCCCTCCCCTTTCAATGCACCCCGGCGAAGGCCTGGGTCCAGATCACAGACGTCGCTCGTTTCCGCTCGGCTCAGGATGCGTGCGTCAGGGGAAATTCCCGGAGGGGTAACGGGATCCCGGCCTTCGCCGGGATGCGCGGCGATGACAGTATCAAACAGCGAGCCTGTCCCTTCCGCCCCCGCCACCACGAACCGCACAGCCGCCGGCTCCGCCCCGGCCAGCCGGAACGCCCGTGCAGCCTTCCGCCACCCGTCGAAATCCGTCTCGTGCGCCAGTTCAGCGATCGGCATCAGAACAGGCTCAACTGCTCGGCCTTCGGCTCCCCGACCAGCCGTTGCCGCAGATCGACGGCATCCGTTAGCCCGCCCGGGGTCCAGTCCAGCGCCGTGATGAACGGCCGCACCTTGTCGATACCCCGGCACAGTCGCGCGATGTCCTCCAGCCTCAGCGTGCGATAGCGGCGCACCGAGATCATCCGGTCAACCGACTTCACCCCCAGCCCCGGCACCCGCAGCAGCATCTCGCGCGGCGCCGTATTCACATCGACCGGAAACTGCGCCCGCTGGTTCAGCGCCCAGGCCAGCTTCGGGTCGATCGCCAGATCCAGCATCCCCTCCGTAGCCGCCTCCCCGATCTCCGGCGCGGAAAACCCGTAGAACCGCATCAGCCAGTCCGCCTGATACAACCGGTGCTCCCGCATCAACGGCGGCTTCGACAGCGGCAGGGCCGAACTTGAATCGGGGATGGGACTGAAGGCGGAATAATAGACCCGGCGCAGACCGTAGCCGCCATACAGGGACGCCGAGCGGTCCAGAATCTCGGTGTCCGGCGCCCCGTCCGCGCCCACGATCAGCTGGGTCGACTGTCCCGCTGGTGCGAACTTCGGAGGCTTGGCGCGATCCTTCTTCGCCGGCTTCGCGGCCTCGATCTTCAACCGGACATTCGCCATCGCCTGCTTGATGACCCCGACATCCTTCTGCGGCGCGAACCGCCCCATCGCCTCGTCGCGCGGCAGTTCGATATTGGCCGACAGCCGATCGGCATAGAGCCCGGCCTCCTCGACCAATTTCGGGTCCGCCTCCGGGATCAGCTTCAGGTGGATGTAGCCGCGAAAGTCGTGCGCCTCGCGCAGCGTCTTCGCGACCAGCACCAGCTGTTCCATGGTATAGTCGCCCGATCGGATGATCCCCGACGACAGGAACAGACCCTCGATATAGTTCCGGCGATAGAAGTTGAGCGTCAGCTCGACGACCTCGTCCACGCTGAACCGGGCCCGCTGGACGTTCGAGGACACGCGGTTGATGCAGTAGACGCAATCATAGATGCAGAAGTTCGTCAGCAGGATCTTGAGCAGGGAAACGCACCGCCCGTCCGGCGTGTAGGCGTGGCAGATCCCCATGCCCTCGGTCGAACCGATGCCCTTGCCGCCCCGGCTGTCGCGTTTCGACGTGCCCGACGACGAACATGAGGCGTCGTATTTGGCCGCGTCAGCCAGCACCGACAACTTCTTTCTGAGATCCAGCTGCGTCATCGTTCGTGGTATGTTCCTTTTCAGGAACGACGTCCAGCGTGACCGTTCTTCTGTCCGGGAGTGGACCTATCTCAAGTAATTTAACAGAGAGACTTCGCTGAGTTGCGCCACGACCTGAGCCGACGCCTGCACGGCGACCTGCGACAGCTGCAACTCCGTCACGGCCTTCAGCGGGTCGACGTCGGTGCGGCTCGACACCAGTTTCTCCAGCGACAGCTGCTGCGCCTCATGGCTGGTGGTGATCTGTTCCAGGCGTTTCTGCAGGGAACCGTTGCGCGCCCCGGTGTCGATAGTCGCGGTCGAGGCCGCGTCCAGCCGCTTCATTTGTGCGGTCAGGAAAGTCTTCTGCGCATCGGTCGGCTTGCCGGTCAGCGGCCCGGTGGCCGGGTTGTCATTGTAGGCCTTGATGTCACGGAAGATCTCGAAGATGTGGCTCTGGGTGACGCCGTCGGCCTCGATGAATTTGAAGCCATCGGCGAGGTAGCCTGTCTCGACCGAGGTGTTCTCGGCGATCCGCGACACCGCCTTGATCTGGTCGTTGGCGAGAGTCGCGGCCACGCTCGGCGCGGCTGCCAGTTCGCTCAGAGTCGCCACCGTCACGGGCTGGTTGGTGGTGTTGGCCCCGGCGAACAGATAGCCGCCCTGATGGCGATAGTTCAGGCCGTTGGACACCGACTGGAACTGGCCCTCCAGGTCCAGCATCAATGTCGCCGACGAGTCCGAAGCCAGGACGCTGGCGATCGCCTCGCGCGCGGAGCCCAGAGCATCGGCGATCTGGTTGAGCGCCAGGTCCTGGGCGTCCAGCCGCGCCGTCACAGCCTCACCCGTGTTGAGGAAGCCCTGCACGCGGGACTCCGCGCCCTTTAACGCCGTCAGCGTCTCCGAACTGCGGCCGTAGCCGGTCAGGTCAGTCGCATTCTTGCGGGTCGAGACCCGCTCGCCAGCGTCGGTCTGGGCCTGCTGCGCCTGCATCAGGTTCAGCAACGCTGACTGATAGTTTCCGGTTGTCGAAACGCGGCTCATCAGATCATCCCCAGCAGAGTGTCGTACATTTCACTGGCCGCCTGGATCAACCGGGCGGAGGCGTTGAAGGCCTGCTGATAGGTGGTCATCAGCACCAGCTCTTCATCCAGGTTCACGCCTTCATAGTTGGCCTGGCGCGCATCGGCCTCGGTGGCCAATGCCTGGGCGCTGGCTTGTCGTGTCTTGGCCGCCTGGGCCCGCCCGCCGATCTCGCCGGACAATTCTGAAGCATAGCGCGACACGGACAGGTTGCCGCCGGGACTGTCCCCGGCCGCCGAGAACCGCGCCGTCCTCTGGCCCGCATCGGCCAGCGTCAGCGCGCCGCGTCCATCACCGGAGCTCAGCGCCGCCGTCCCGACCGGCGCGGCCAGGTTCAGCTGGGCCAGCGCCAGTTTCGACGGGCTCTGCTGGATGTCGGTGCGCACCGTGAATCCGTCCGCGCGCGACGCCCGCACTCCGCCGCCCAGGCCGAACAGCTCGGTGGCCGAAACGCCCGAGGGAACCTGGATCGTGGTGTCTTCGAGCACGCTCATCCGCGGCGCCGGATCGCCCAGCGGCGTGAACTTCATCTCGCCGTTCGCATCCAGCGCAAAGCTGCCGTAGCGGCCGACGCCGGTCACGGTGCTGTTCAGGGCGGTCAGTATGTCGCCCACGGTCCCGCCGGCCGGGATCGCCACCTGGATGTCGCGGATCCTGGCCCCGCTCTGGCCGGTGAAGCGGAAGCTCAAAGTCTCGCCGGCGGTGAACCCGTGCGCCGACGTGGCGGTCATGCCCAGGTCGTACAGCGCGGGCCGCTCGCTGGAGATCAGGTCGTTCATCCCGAAATAGTGGGAGAAGCCGCGCCCGGCCTTGGCGCCGGGCGTCGCCGTGCTGTCGGCGATGGCGACACCGTTCGATCCCGTTGCGGCGATGCTCAAGCTGCCCCCGACGAAGCTGGCCGTCGCCGCGCCGCCCAGGGCGGTGTTCACGTCGGTCAGGAAGTTCGCCATCGGCGTGACCGCCCCGCCGTTGATGCTGACCCCGGTTCCCGAAAAGACGAGATCGACGCGGGTGGTGATCGCACCCGTCGTCGGGTTCACCACCGCGATCGTCGTCCCGCCGGTGAAGCCGGTCAGGGCGGTCGTCAGGTCCTGTCCCACGTTCTTCCCGGTCAGGGTGGTGGGCGGCGGCACCGCGGAGTTGGCGTTGTGCGCCCGGTTCAGTTCGTCGACGACGTGGGTGACCAGTTCGGCCAGCCGCTCCGCCGCCTGCGGCGCGTCGACGTCACGCAGTTCCAACAACCCCTTGATCTCGCCGCTCTTTAGCCCGTCGGCGAAGGCGCGCTTGGTCCCGCCCGGCTCGGTGACCCAGATCTCGTTGAAGCCGGTCTCGGCGTTGACCGTGCCCGCGCGATTGTATTGAAGCGTCGCCGCGCCCGCTCCGGCCAGCAGGATGCCGGCGCCTGTCCGGATCGACACCCCGCCGACCGATCGCTGCGACACCTGCACGTCCATCAGGCTGGACAGCTCATCGACCAGCCGGGCCTGCTGCGTCTGCGCCCCCGAGGCGTCGCCGTTCAGCACCGTGGCCTTGGCGATATCGACGTTCAGCGTCTCGATCTGCTGCAGCAGGCTGTTGGCCTTCTCGATGGCGCTCTGGATCCGGCCGTCCGCGTCCTCGCGCACGGCCTGTATCTGGCCGGAGATGCGGCCAGCCTCGTCAAGGATCGCCTGGGTCCTGAACAGGGCGTCCTGACGGCGGGGTCCCGACACGGCATCCTCGCCGGCCACGGCGAAGGCCGCGAAGATGTCGTCGATCTGGGAAAAGAAGCCCGTATCCCCGCCCGGGTCGCCGAACAGCGACTGGATACGGTCGTACAGTTCGTAACGCACGCCCTGGCGGCTGGCCTCGGCCCCAGCGCTGAGCGACGCGGCCTGCAGGAACCGGTCGGTGGCGATGCGTACGCGCGCCACCTCGACGCCGGACCCGACGCCCTGGGTCGTCAGCGACACCTGGTCAGCGATCTTGCGGACGTATCCGGGCGTGTTGACGTTGGAGACGTTGTCCGAGACCACGCGCAACTGCGTCTGGGCCGTCTGCAGCCCCGAGTTGGCGATGTTCAGGATGGTGCTCAGGCTCATCCGATTAACCCTTCGCCCGGCAAGGCCTGCCCGGCAGGCTGCGCGTCTTGCCCAGCCGTGCGCCTATGCGGCGAGAGCAACACCTTGTTTTTCTTGAACATCACTGAACGCGACTGGACCATGGTCATTCAGATCGCAAACGGCGGGCCACACACGGAACAGGGTGACTCTCACCCGGAAAGGTCTTGGAAGGGCGCCGGGCAAAAAGCGACGTCTGCGCGGCAAGAAAGGTCGCTGACGCCCACCACATCACCTGGCACGAACGGAGTAATTATCGATTAAAAACAGCTGGATGAGATCGAACGCAACGCTTGGCCCGACCCTTGCGACGGCCCATCCGAATGTTCCGGCGCAGCAGGCGCCCTTGTCCTCCAGTCGTGAATTGCCTGCCGACGCATGTCCGCGCCCAGCCTCGCCATTCCTGCCGCACCCGCCATGGGCCACGCCGCGCCGAAGCGCGGCGCAGCGACGCCTGACGCCGATTTTGCCGCCATCCTGGACGAGTCCGCCCCGCCGGAAGCGCCCGCCAGAACACCCGCCGCTTCCGCGTCGAAGCGCGACGCGGAAGCTGCCCCGGCCGAAGATGCTGTTGTCGAGGTCGCTCCGGAAACCGTGGCCGATGCCGCTCCCGTCAAAAACGATCTCATCGTCGCCGCCGCCGACCCCCTGATCGTCGCTGCAGCCCCGGTCATCGTCGAGGCCGACACGACGGAAGCCGCCCCGACCGCTGTTGCCCCTGCAGCGGAGACGCCCCCGCCATCCGACGATCTCGTCCCTCCGACGCCCACGGCGCCGGCGCCCACGCCGGGAGAGCAGCTCCGCACACCGATCGGAGCGATGCCTGCTGTCGAGGCCGACGCCACGGCCTCCGCTCCCGCGCCGGCAGACCAGCCTGATCTCGCAGCCCTTCAGGCGGAACAGGCCAGGGCCGCCGCCCCGATGCCTGCCGCAGTTCCGACCGCCGCGCCCGCCGTAGTCCTGGTGGCGCCGCCGCGTCCGGCGAAACCCTCCGCTGACCTTTCGACCTCCGCTGAAACCGCCCCTGCGGAAGACGGACCGGCCGCCGCCACCGCCGCGCCGGTCGATGCGCCCCGCACCCGCGACGTGATTGATCGCGCCCAGACGACCCGCGCCGAAGCCCGGAACGGCGCCTCCCCCGATCCCGATGCCTCGCCCCCGTCCGACGGCCCGGAGGCCGCCGCCCCCGCAGCTACGGCCTCGACCTCAACGGCCTCGGCCCGGCCGCCTGCCGTGCCCCCCGTCCCTCTCGTCCGGGCCGGCGCCGATGAGGGGGTCTCGACCCCGCTCGCCGCGGCCGCCCAGCCGGCGGAAGCCCGCCCCGCCGAGACCGGCGTGTCCCTGGCCCTCTCCACCCTTTCCCGCGCCACCATCGAAACCACGGCCCAGATCGCCGCCCAGATCGTGCGCAAGCTGGAAGGCCGCTCGACCCGCTTCGAAATGGCCCTGACGCCGGAGGGTCTTGGCCAGGTCGACGTCAGCCTCGACATCGATGCGGACGGCAAACTCATCGCCCGGATGGCCTTCGACAATCCCCTGGCCGCCACCGAGCTGCGCGGCCGGGCCGATGAGCTGCGTCGCCAGCTCCAGGACGCCGGCTTCACCGTCGCTGACGACGCCCTGTCCTTCGCCGAGCGCGACGCCTCCGCCGGTCAGCAGGGCGGCTCGGCCTTCGACCGCCGGCCCGATCCCCGCAATGCCCGCGCCTTCGGCGCCGCCTCGCGGCTGGAGGCGGACGCCGACCGTCTGCTGACGCCGGGCCGCTGGATCCCTCTCACCCTGACGCCCGACCGCGTCGATATGAAGGTCTGACCCCATGGTCGACGCAATCACCGCCAACGAGGCCGGCAGCCGCACCGGAACCAGCCGCGCCAGCCTGGTCTCGAACTTCGAAACCTTCCTGCAGCTGCTGACCGCCCAGCTGAAGAACCAGGACCCGCTTTCGCCGCTCGATTCCAACGAGTTCACCGCCCAGCTGACCCAGATGACCGGTGTCGAGCAGCAACTGCTAACCAACGACCTGCTGACCAGCCTGCTGGACGCCCAGCAGGGCGGCGGCCTGGGCACAGCCTCCAACTACATCGGCAAGGACGCCACGGCGGCCTGGGGCGTCACCAAGCTGGACGAAGGCTCGGCCAACTGGTCCTACGAACTCGGCGCCGCGGCCTCCGAAGCCACGCTCCAGGCGCTGGACTCGAGCGGCAAGGTCGTCTGGACCGGCCCCGCCCCGGACCGCACGAGCGGAACCCATGATTTCGTCTGGAACGGCAAGACCACCGCCGGCGACCAGTTGCCCGACGGCGGCGTTTATTCGCTGAAGGTCACCGCCAGGAACGGGACGAACACCATCGAGTCCCAGGTCCTGACCCGCGGCCGCGTCACCGGCGTCGAGATGTACGACGGCGTCCCCTACCTCACCATCGGCAACTCGATCGTGCCTGTCTCGAGCGTCTTCGGACTGCAGGACCACGTCGCCGCCGCCGAAGCCTCCGCCGCCAGCGCCGACGACGACGAGAAAAGCCTCGCCGCCCGCATCGCCGATGCCCTGAACCCCCTCAAGTTGCTTTCCTAAGGAGCCCACGTCGTGAGCATCAACTCAGCCCTGCTGGCCGGCGTGTCCGGTCTGACCGCCAACTCCGCCGCCCTGGCCGCCATCTCGCAGAACATCGCGAACGTGAACACCGTCGGCTACAAGCGGACCACCGTCGACTTCTCGACCGTCGTCAACGCCCAGAACCAGGGCGCCGGCTACTCTGCGGGCGGCATCCTGGGCACGACTCGCAACTATATCTCCCAGGCCGGTCAGCTTCAGCGCACGACATCCTCGACCGATCTCGGCATCGCCGGCCAGGGCTTCTTCGTAGCGACGGAGAAGGCCGAAGGCCTGGACGCCGGCGACGCCCGCCTGTTCACCCGCGCGGGCGCCTTCCGGGTCGACGAGTTCGGTTATCTGAAGAACACCGCCGGCCTCTACCTCCAGGGCTGGCCGGTGGACTCCGAGGGCGGGATCGTCCGCGACCCGTCGGACCTGAACAAGCTGAAGTCGATCAACGTCGGCTCGGTCGGCGGCACGGCCGAGGCCACGACCCGCGCCCAGTTGAACGCCAACCTGCAGTCCAGCCAGGCCGTGTCACCCGACATCGCCACCTACAGCCTGGCGACCAACTCGATGTCCATGTACGATGCCGAGGCCGGCACAGGCTTCAAGCCCGACTTCCAGATCACGATTCCCGCTTCGGATTCCAAGGGCGGCCAGCGCTCGATCGCCTACTCCTTCATCAAGACCG
Organism: Brevundimonas sp. TWP2-3-4b1; assembly: GCF_049897665.1. Taxonomy (NCBI): domain Bacteria; kingdom Pseudomonadati; phylum Pseudomonadota; class Alphaproteobacteria; order Caulobacterales; family Caulobacteraceae; genus Brevundimonas; species Brevundimonas sp. TWP2-3-4b1. The sequence goes on from NZ_JAFCWQ010000007.1 coordinate 38,812, forward strand.
CCAACCCGAACGAATGGCGCGCGGAAGTCCATGTCATCCCGGCCAGCGACATCGAGAACGGCTCGACGCCCTCCAACGGCATCCTGAAGTCCGGCCTGGTCCTGTTCACCCAGGACGGCCGCCTCGACGTCGACGGCATGAAGGCGGCCGAAATCGCGACTCCGGGCACCATGCTGTTCGCCGATCCGTCCGTCGCCTCCATCACCCTCGGCGCCTCCGACCCCGCGACAGTCGGCACGGCCGTGGCGCCCCAGTGGCGCGACTCCCTCGGCATCGACAACCAGACCATCACCTTCGATCTCTCCGCCTCGGCGGGCGGCCTGACCCAGTACGACTCGGATTCGATCGTCCAGGCCGTGACCACCAACGGCACGGCCTTCGGCAACCTGTCGAACATCGAGATCGACGACGAAGGCTATATCACCGCCATCTTCGACAACGGCGTCACCCGTCGTGTCGCCCAGGTCGCCCTGGCCACCTTCACCAGCGCCGACAGCCTGGCCGTCGCCAACGCCAATGCCTACCGGGTCAGCCAGGGCTCCGGCACCTACAACCTCAAGGCCCCCGGCACCGGCGGCGCAGGTCTGATCGGAGCTTCCCAGCTGGAAGCGTCCACGGTCGATCTGTCGCTGGAGTTTACCGGCCTGATCACCACCCAGCGCGCCTACTCCGCCTCGTCCAAGATCATCACCACTGCGGATGAGATGTTGGCCGAACTTATCAGCATCAAACGCTGATCTTCAGGTAACGCGGCGTTCAGCTAGATGAAGATTTACTCAACAACCGGCCGAAACGGCGTTCCGGGAGAGGATGGATTTTATCCATTCCTTCACCACGACGCTAAACCCGGCCTTAGCGGCGCCTCGCTATCTTCACGATCAATTGGTGGTGGTGAATGAGGCAAAAGCCCATGTTGCAAGAGCGACGCGTGAACAAGCAAGGCGAGCAGTATGTCGTCGGTCCGACGGGCACCCCCCTGACGATGCGTGACCTGCCGCCCGAGAATACCGACCGCTGGGTCATTCGTCGCAAGGCGGAAGTCGTGGCGGCCGTGCGCGGCGGGCTCCTGAGCCTCGATGACGCGCTTCTCCGCTACCGTCTGACGGCCGAGGAGTTCCTCGCCTGGCAGAAGGCGATCGACAAATGGGGCATGCAGGGCCTGCGCACGACGCGGATCCAGAACTACCGCTCCTGACAGTTTCCTCCCGAGACGACAGCAACGGCCGCGCCCGGCGACGGGGGCGGCCGTTGCCGTTTGCGGTGGTCAGAGTTATCCTCAGCACATGGCGACCCTGACCATCGAACTGTCCGATCAGGCTCAGGCCTTCGTGGACGCGCGCGTGCGCAGCGGTGAGTTCAACGATCCCGATGAAGTCATCGCCGCCGCTCTGTTTGCGATGGACGACCGTGTCCAGGCCTTCAATCGAGAAGCCCGGCTCGGCATCGACGCCTTCGAGCGGGGCGATTTCATTATGGTCGATGACGTGAAGGCCTTCCTCGCTCAACGACGACTGGCGCGATCCGCCTCTTGAGGCCCGTAGGCCTCACCGACCCGGCGCTTGCCGATATTGACGACATCATCGAATCGTCCGTTCGCGACTTCGGAATTTCAGCGGCGCTTCGGTACGAAGGGCTGATCGACGCAGCGCTCGCGGCGATTGCTGCAGATGACAACGATGTCGGCATCCGCCGCTCGACTGAAACCCATGGCGTCTGCTGGTATCATCTGCGGTCTGCCAAGGCGCTTGTTCCGCCCGGCGAACAGGTTGGCAATCCCCGACACATTCTTCTGTTTCGAGCCCATGGGGACGCAATCATCGTGTTCCGGGTGCTCCATGACGCCATGGATCTGTCCGCCCATCTCCGCTGACGCCTCGAAATCGTCTCCCATCGCCTCTATATGCGCGCCATGAGCCTGGTCGAAGACGTCTGCCCGATCCCGACCATCGTCCCTGTCGACATCGACGCGGCGGTCGAGAGCGCACGGCTGGCCGTCGGCCTGCCGGTCGGCTCACGCATTGTGGCGGCCATGTCCGGAGGCGTGGACTCCACCGTCGTCGCGGCATTGCTGCACAAGGCCGGCTATGACGTCGTCGGCGTCACCCTCCAACTCTACGACCACGGCGCGGCGCTGAAGAAGAAGGGCGCCTGCTGCGCGGGTCAGGACATCCTCGACGCCCGTCTGGCCGCCGAGATGCTGGGCATTCCCCACTATGTCCTCGACTACGAGAGCCGCTTCCGTGACGCCGTCATCGACCAGTTCGCCGACGACTATCTGCAGGGCCGCACGCCGGTCCCCTGCATCCGCTGCAATCAGACGGTCAAGTTCCGCGACCTGCTCGACGTCGCCCGCGACCTCGGCGCCGCCGCCATGGCGACCGGCCACTATGTCGGGCGAGCCGTCGCCGCCGATGGCCAGACCCAGATGCGCAAGGCCATCGACCCCTCGCGCGACCAGTCCTATTTCCTGTTCGCCACCACGCGCGACCAGCTCGACTACCTGCGCTTCCCGCTGGCCGGTCTGGAAAAGCCCGCCGTGCGCGGCGTCGCCCAGTCGCTGGGTCTCAAGATCGCCGCCAAGCCCGACAGCCAAGACATCTGCTTTGTCCCGTCCGGCGACTACCGGACCCTGATCGACCGCCTGCGTCCGCAGGGGCGCGAGGCCGGGGAGATCGTGCACATGGATGGTCGCGTTCTCGGAATTCACGCAGGCATCACCGACTACACCATCGGCCAGCGCCGCGGCCTGAACGTCGCCGTGGGCGAGCCCCTGTTCGTGACGAAGCTGGACCCCGAGAATCGCCGCGTCATCGTCGGCCCGCGCGAGGCCCTGCTGACCGCCGCCCTGACGCTCGACGAGACCAACTGGCTGGGCGACCAAGCCTCGATCGAAGCGGCAGCCGAAGCCCATGCCACGGTCCTCGCCCGTGTCCGCTCGACCCGCCCGCCCTCGCCCGCCCGTCTGACGCTTCGGGACGGGGCGATCTCGATCGTCTTCGAGACCGGGGAAGAAGGCGTCGCCCCCGGCCAGGCCTGCGCCCTCTACGACCCCGCCGATCCCGACCGTCTGCTGGGCGGAGGCTTCATCGCGTCGACGACCGCCTGCGTTGTCTGACGACCTCGCCACCCGGCAAGTCCTGCCCGAACAGTACCGCTACCTGCTCGAAGGCCTGCCCCGCGACCGCTGGCACGGCAATGAGGTCGCGGCCATGGCCCGCTTCTGGCTCCAGATGCACTCCGGCTTCCGCCGCGAGGTCGCCCAGATGGACGCCCTGACCACACAGTGGCGCTCGGGCAGCCTCGCCCTGCCCGACCTGCACCGTCGTCTGATCCCCACGCTGCAGTCGTTCCTCCAGCACCTCGACGGCCACCACAGTATCGAGACCCACCACTATTTCCCGACCATGAGACAGGTGGAGCCCCGCATCGGCGCCGGCATCGACCTGCTGGACCGCGACCACGACGTCATCCACGGCCATCTGGAGACCCTGTTCCAGACCGGCCTCGCCTTTCATCAAGGCGTCAGCGGCCATGCGCCCACGGCAAGCGACGCCGCCGCCCGCCTCGCCGACGCCCTGGACAAGGCCGGTCCGTCGCTGTCCCGCCACCTCGAGGACGAGGAGGACATCGTCATCCCCCTGATCACCCGCCACGCGAATCACTTCAAAGGCTGAAGCCTAGGTCGGCGACATCGGCCCGCGCATGGCCCGCCCGCCGTCATGCGACCGGTCCGCCAGTACATAGCCATGCTCGGCCATCATGGCCGGCTGGTCCGCCACCTTCGTCGTCATGAAGGCCATGGCCACATCGTTCAGCCTGGCCAGCGGCGTCTCCCGCTCGACCCGTCCCAGCCAGCCCGCCAGCTTCGGCCAGCGCCCGGCGTCGACCTCGACCCCGACCACGCGCGCGTTCAGGAAGGCGGGCGCCAGGCTGAAGTCCGCCAGTCCGGCCGTCGCGCCGAACAGAAAGCCGGTCCCGGGCGTCACGCTCTCCAGATAATCGAACGTCTCCGGGATCTCGACCGTCTTCGCCTTCTCGACCGCATCTCGGTCGATCTCTTCCTTCAGGATGCGCGGCTTGATCGCCAGCTGGAAGAACAGCTTCCAGCCCAGCACGTCGAACAGCCGGGTGTCGGCGTATTCCTCGATCCAGCGCGCCCTCGCCCGGTCCTTCGGATCGGTCGGCAGCACCGACGGCGTGGGCCGGGTGTCCTCGATATACTGGGCGATGATACTGCTGTCGCACAGCGTCAGATCGCCCTCGATTCACACCGGGATGCGCCGCAAGGGGCTGATCTTCGAAAAACGCTCGTCGCCCCGGAACGGAGTGATTGGATCGATGGCGACCTCGATCCCCTTCACCGCGCAGATCGCCATGATCTTGCGCACATAGGGCGAGACCGGATTGCCGATCAGGGTGACCGGTGGCTGGCTCACGCCGCCTCTTCCGCCGCCGTTTCCCTGGGCATGATCTCCCCGACCGTCGGACAGTTCTCGACGCGGGTCAGCTTGATGTCGCGCCGGTTCACCAGCTCGCCGCAGCAGCTGCAGGCCAGGCGGGGCTGCAGGGAGTGGCCACAGGTCGCGTGGATCATGTCGAATCCCGCTGTCTCCTCGCCATAGACATGCTTTGCCCCCCAGCCGTGCAGGGTGACCAGCACGTCGGACAGATCCTTGCCCTTGGCGGTCAGGACATACTCGTTCCTCGGCGGCCGCTCCGAATACAGCCGCGGCTCCAGCACCCCGTGCTGCACCAGGGTTTTCAGCCGCGCTGCCAGGACGTTGCGGGCCACGCCCAGCCGCTCCTGCCACTGTTCGAACCGTTTCACGCCCTGGAAGGCGTCGCGGATGACCAGCAGCGTCCACGGATCGCCGATGACCTCGAGCGTCGCGGCTATCGAGCAGCTCTGGCGAGAATAGTCGGCTGTGCGTCCCATGACACGAAGGTGACGTCGCGTCAGCGGTTTGGCAAGAGGGTTGCCAAAAGGAACGCAGTAAGTCAGTCTTGTTTGGCTACGGGCGGGGCGAGCAGCCCTCGCGGCGTTCCTGCATTCCTGAACTGTGCGGGCGGCGACCTGTTTGCCGCCCGCCTCCTTTTCACCGTGGACCCCGGCCTTCGCCCGGGTGCACGGAGGTAGATGGAAAGACCGACGATGCCTGAACAGACCCTCGCCGAAGCCCTGACCCTCGCGCCCGGCGACGACGGCGCGCTCAGCGCCGACCTGCACGGCGACTTCTCCAACGGTCGGCTTAACGCCCCGCCGGAGACCGGCTTCCCGTTCGGCGGCCTGATCGCGGCCCTGTGCGCCTCCGCGATGCAGCAGGGCCTCGGCATCACCGCCCCCCCTGCGCAGCCTGTCGGTCCAGTACATGACCCCGGCCCGCTTCGGTCAGCCGATCCACTTCACGCCCCGGCTGCTGCGCGGCGGCCGCAGCGCTGCCTTCGCCCAGGTCGACGTCACCCAGAAGGACAGTGAGGGCCAGGACCGCCTGACCAACCACGCCGCCGCCACCTTCGGCGACGACGTCCCCGGCCCGGCCCTGACCCCGCTGGCCGCCCTGCCTCCGCTCGGCGCGCTCCAGACCGGCCGCGACCTCGAAGGCCCGATGGCCCCGCGCTTCTCCCAGCACGTCGACTATCGCTTCGAGACCGGCCCCCACATCCTTCAGCCGGTCCCCGGCCTCCCCGTCATCGAGCGCTGCTGGATGAAGATCCGCCACGGCGGCCCGCGCGACGTCATCGGCCTCTGCTACCTGCTGGACGCGCTGTATCCGCCGGTCTGGACCGCCATCGACAAGCCGCTGGGCATGGCCACGGTCGATCTCCGCTACGACATCCTCACCGACCCGACGCTCGGGCACTGCCCCGACGGCTGGGCCTTCTTCGAGTTGCGCATGCTCGACTTCGGCTCCGGCTGGACCGTCGACGAAGCCACCGTCTGGGCCGCCGACGGCACGCCCCTGGCGCTGGCGCGACAACGCAGGAAACTGGCGCCGGTAAGGCCTGCTCGCCCCTAGCGTCCCTCTCCCCCTGCGGGAGAGGGAGATCGCGCACGGCGGCACAGCCGTCGTTCTGGCGCGCTCGGGTGAGGGGTGACACCGACGCCAGACATCATCCCTGTCTCAATTACTCCGAGGGTCCGCCTGACCCCTCATCCGTCAGCCTTCGGCTGCCACCGTTTCCCGCAAGGGGAGAAGGAATGGCCCCATACCCATCAACGGATCCCCGGAATCCGCCTTTCAAATCAGGGCCCGGCTCTGTTCAAAGCCTTTATCGCAGGCGCCCCCCAAAACCGTGCGACACTGCCACCGATCTTTGACATCGCCGTTCGCACACCGCCCCCGATGTAGACTCTGTCGACTTTATCGACTCCGTTTTAGAGTCGCGCCGACCCGGACGCTTCGACCGCTTCGGACGCTTCGGACGGTGTTTTGCAGTCCGCCGCGCCGCCTTCCCAAGGCCACGCCTCCGCTCTAAGACGCGCCTCCCGTTACCGAGACCCGCCCTTGCCCTTCCCGTTCGAGATTTCCGCCACCGAAGGCCGCGCCCGCACCGGCGTGCTCAAGACCGCGCGTGGCGACATCGGCACCCCCGCCTTCATGCCGGTCGGCACCGCCGCCACGGTCAAGGCGATGACCGTCGAACAGGTCAAGGCGACCGGCGCCGACATCATCCTGGGCAACACCTACCACCTGATGCTGCGCCCCGGCCCCGAACGGATGGAGCGTCTGGGAGGCCTCCACAAATTCATGGGCTGGGACAAGCCGATCCTGACCGATTCTGGCGGCTTCCAGGTCATGTCCCTGGCCGGCATCTCGAAGGTGAAGGAAGACGCCGTCACCTTCGCCAGCCACATCGACGGCTCCAAACACGTCCTGTCGCCCGAGCGTTCGATCGAGATCCAGGCCGACCGCATCGGCGCCGACATCTCGATGCAGCTCGACCAGTGCGTCGCCTGGCCGGCCGAGAAACCCGCCGCGAAAGCCGCCATGGAACTCAGCATCCGCTGGGGCGCCCGCTCGAAAGCCGCCTTCGGTCCGCGCGAGACCCAGGCCCTGTTCGGTATCCAGCAGGGTTCCACCTTCGAGGACCTGCGCCGCCAGTCGTCGGACCAGCTCCGGGAGATCGGCTTCGACGGCTACGCCATCGGCGGCCTCGCGGTCGGCGAAGGCCACACGGCCATGTGCGAGGTTCTCGACTACGCTCCCGACATGCTGCCCGCCGACCGCCCCCGCTATCTGATGGGCGTCGGCAAGCCGATCGACCTGGTCGAGGCAGTCTGGCGCGGCGTCGACATGTTCGACTGCGTCCTGCCCACACGGGCCGGCCGCCACGGCCAGGCCTGGACCTGGGACGGCCCGATGAACCTGAAGAACGCCCGCTTCGCCGAGGATCAGGACCCGCTGGATCCGACGATCGACGGCCCCTCCTCCCGGTATTCAAAAGCCTATCTGCATCACCTGATCCGCGCCGACGAAATCCTCGGCAAGATCCTGCTCAGCTGGCACAACATCGCCTTCTTCCAGGCCCTGACCGCCGCCATGCGCGACGCCATCCAGCACGGCCGCTTCGACCAGTTCCGCCGCGACTTCCACGCCCGCCACACGTCGAACTGACATGCGGATCGAGAAGTCAGGCTTCCACGCCTACAACACCTATCTCGAGGAACCGCCCCGCCCGGACGGCAACGAGACCGCGCTGCATCGCCATGTCATCATCATCGGCGGCGACAAATATTCCTGCTTCGCCCACTGGTCCGCCAAGTTCGCTCACAAGGGCGAGCGCATCTCCTTCGACTGGGACTGGGACCGCACCGGCGAGTTCCGCAACATCGACAAGCCGTCGTTCGAAGCCTTCTCGAAGGATGGCGCGGTGCAGATCAGAGGAGATCGGACCGACAAGCGCCGCCCCGGCCGCTAGCTACCGTTGCGACCGCCCCGTCGGCCGGAACCAGGCGGGCGAGGCCGGCGGCGAACAGTCGGCCCGCATGCCCAGCCCCTTCAGGAAGGCCCGCCTCAGCCGCCCGGCCTCGACCGCGTCCTGAACCGCCTTCGACCGCGCCTGGGCCCCGGTCAGCTGCCGCACCCAGCTGCGGTACGGAATGAAGTCCGTCGTCGCGTCTCGGATCGCAGCCAGCATCGCCTCCGCCAGCGCGTCCTGGGTCCGTTCATTCAGGGTCGGACTGTCGGGCGCCGGCGGCTCGTCCCGGTCAGGGCCCAAAGCCTCATCCAGCCGCGCCACCTCGGCCCCGATGGTCGTGCACTGGTTCAGATTGCGCCGGTCATACGGATTGGCCTGGGCCTGCAGCAACACGGTCGGGATCTGGTCCCGACGCACGTTCAGGTCGACCAGCGGCGACGTCACCGCATCGCCGAAGCCGGCCCCCACCTGCCGCGCGGTCGAACAGCCGCCCAGCAGGGCCAGAACCGAGATAGAGAGGAGGACGCGACGCAACGGCACCAAAACCTAGCCCGCGTTCAACGGCCGGATCGACTCAGCTGTGAACGGCTGGATCTCGCTGCCGAAATTGACCCACAGCACGGTCGTCGGATCGCCGTCCTGCACATAGAAGACGTGATCGCCCGACATCTGCTCGCCCAGATCCCCGCAGGGCGGATCCATCGGCTCGCTGTTGCCGTCGCCGGAGGAGAAGGCCTCCCACCGGGCCATGATCGGCTCGGGCGGAACCAGATGATAGAGGCCCTCGGCCACGCCGTCATAGGTCGGGCGGGCCAGCACGCACTGGGCCGTATGCGGCCCCGGCGACTTGGTCCGGATCTCGGCCAGTACGGCGTCGATCGGCGCGTCGGCGGCCTTCTTGAACACGATAATCGTCGGGCTGCGCGTGGTCTGGCCGTCGTAGGTCCCTTCCAGCGCGAAGCCCGGCAGGCTCGCGTCATGGACCATGTGGGTATTGCCGGCCTGGGGACAGGCATAGCTCCAGACCGACAGGCCAGACCCTTGCGTCTCGCCCCAGGTGCAGTCGACGAAGGTCTCCTGCATCATCTGACTGGGCTGCGGCGCAGCGGCCTGGGTTGGAGCCGGACCGGCGTCGGCCTTGCCTTCGGTCTGGTTGCAGGCCGTCAGCCCGATGAGCGCGACCGAAGCCGCCATGATCCCGATGTTCCGCATGCCCGTCCTCCCCGAATGGTGCCGCACCATACCGGCGACCCGCACGAAGTCCACGCGGCCGACGGATCGATCATGAAAGCAAGGAGAACACTTGTGGTTCAAGCAGCGAGCGACCGCGTCGCAAGCGTCAGCCACCCGCAAAAGATAAGATGGTACGCCCTCTCGGGCTCGAACCGAGGACCCTCTGATTAAAAGTCAGATGCTCTAACCAACTGAGCTAAGGGCGCGCACTTTATATTCAAACACTTAGGTGTTCGCCGCCGGAACCGGTTTGTGATCGGTTTGCGGAGCGGGTTTCTGGTTCATTCGCGACAGGAGGTCAAGGGCCACCGCGTCGCCGCTCACATACTTTGTCAAAAGGCTGTCCACGGTCTCCTCTTTCCACGCCATGATCGTGGCGATGTCGCGCTTCGGCGAGCCCGCGAGGAACAGGCGGGTTGCGGCGGTCCCTCTGAGGTCGTGAAGGCGCAGGCCGGTGATCCCGGCGGCAATCCTGGCCTCTCGGATCATGTGCTTGAGCCCGCCCTCGGTCCACGGCTCGCCCCGGCTGTTCGCCAGCACCGTGAGGGCGCGCTTTGGCATTTCCTTGATGAGGGCCTTCGCGGCTGGCGTGAGGGGGACAACGACCTGTCGCTTCTTCTTGCCGGTCTTCCAGACGATTCCCTGAAGGCCCACGGCGCCCCACGGGACGCGGATCAGATCCCCGAGGCGAAGGCCGGTCTCGGCGGCGAACCTGATAGCCCAGCCCACTTCCTCGCCTGCCTGCGCCAGAATCCCGGTCAGGTCGTCGTCGGTCCAGATGATGTCTGATCGGTCGGCGTCGTGGAGGCGCTCGACGTCGTCGGTCGGGCGCGCTTTGGACAGGCCTCGGCCGCGAGCCCATCGTCCATCGTCGCAGCGACATCGCCAGCGGCCTCAATCGCCTTCTCCAGCGCAGTCATTTCGTCACCTCTGATAGAAGGGAGCGGGCTTGGCGAAGGTCACGAACGGCGATCGGATACGGTAATGCCGTGTTCCAAAGGGTCTCGTGGTCAAGCCACCGTGACGACAGTGTCGCCATAGCCAGCGCGAACGGTTTCAGCCCCCCTCCAACTCTGCGATCCTTGCAGCCTGAGCCTGGATGACGGCGGCGGCTTCGGGACCGTCGCGGTTTCGAGGTATCTCGCCCGCACTTTCGTCCCACGAGTCAACAGGTGTCGTCTCGCGCAACCGCTCCACCAGCGCCACGGGATCAGGGGTGGTCACTTCGCCTCTCCTTCCGGGGTGTCGCCGGGATGGAACAGGGCGAGGATGCGATCCGATTGGCGGCGTGAGTAACTATCGCGCTCGTCGTTCGTGAACATCGAAGATGACGTCACGGACCGAACCATCGGCGCAATGACAGCCTCCACCTGCTCCCGCGTCGGCATCCTTACGGGCTGGGCGTAGAGGGGGAAGGCGCGGCCGAACATCCACCTAGCACTGTCGTCAGCTTCTTCCTCGGTCGGATGGAAAGCTCGGGCCAAGCCGCCGACCCCCTGCCACTCCGAAGCCCAAGCCACAGCCTCCCCGCTCTCGGGTTTGATGGCGTCGGTCATTGGGTGGCTCCTTCTTGTCTGGCGGCGAGGCGGGCGCGGGCTTTCTGGCCGCCGTCTGCCGCAAGGGCGTGTCGGCCGAAGTCACCTTCGCCGTGGATGAGGCGCGCAAGACGGGCTCGCTCGCCATACCACGCCAAGCACTCCCCATCCGCCCTGATCGTCTCTTCCTGAGAGGCTAGGCGGGAGAGGATGAGACGGATCGCAGCGGCTTGCCGGAGCGCCGGTTCGCCTATTTCTTCGCTGGCGCATTCCAACTCTTCGGCGGCAATCTCCGCAAGCTCTACGGCCATCGCCAGTTCATCGGAGACGTGTTCGGTTTTCGCCGTTTCCTTTACACGTTCAGCGAACGTGTTCGGTTTTGCGACATTTGAGGAGACTGCGCCCAAGGGGGCTTCGTGCCCACCGCGTGTTTGATCGGTCATCGGTCACCTGTGGCTTTGAGGATGGCGGCGCATAGGGCCAGCGGGGCGGTAGCGCAGTCTTCAGTCGTGCGCCCAACGCCCATCAGCCCGTCGAAACGCTGGACGCGCGCCGTGCCGGGCCTGATCTGAATATCGAAACAGTCTCCGAAACCCACCCGCTCTGCCAGAGACAGGGCGGCGTCTAGGGAGGTGGTGTAGGGCGATATGTAGCCCGTCCGTTCGTGGCGCATGATGTCGGTCGCGTGCATCCGGTAACGCCAGCCCGCTCCGTCGTGCTCGAACAACTCGTAGCCGTTGACCGCCGCCCAGACCGCCGCGTCCAACTCCCGCGACCCCACCCCAGCCGCTTCTAGTCGCGCGATGAGACCCCCGCCCTCCCCCGTCTGTGCGGAGGGCTGATCGGGAGCCGACCCTGTAGGTGTGGGGGTGGTCATAGGACAATGGCCTTTCGTGTCAGCCGACCGGCATCCCATTCGCCGTCCAGCATCCTACGGATTTCCGGGGTCACTTCGTGGCACTCGACGTGCTGTTCAGTCCGCAGCGTGCATCGCGTGCAGCACAGGTAGGCATCGACCCCTGTGTGGTCAGCACCCTCAAATGAGCGCCACCGTTTGCGGTGCAGGCCGATCTGGCAAAGGACGCTCACCCCGCCACCTCAGTCGTAGAGAGGGCAGCGAGGATGGCGCGGGCCACCTCTTCAGCGTTTTCGATTTCGACCGATGCGTCCGGCTCGCTCGTCAGGCAGAAGACCAGTTCGGCCTTGATGATTTGCGCGATGGCCGCGACGCCGGTCTGCTTGCTGGGTTGGGGGTAGAGGGCGACGATCTGTTCAGCCGTGGTGATGCTCCCGCTTTCGCGAAGCCGCCTGTCCACGACCGTGCGAAGGGCCTCTAGCTCGGACGGCCCGCAGACCTTCATGCGCTCGTGGCAGGCGTCCACATGCTCCCATGCGTCGGGGTCAACGACGCGAGCGACCTGTTCCAGTGAAGGACAAGCCACAGGCTCCGGCTGCTCGCTGGGGGAGAGGGCAGCGATACAGCGCGTGATGATCGCGTAATCTGTATGATCCTTGTCCGGCGTTGCCATCAGGAAACGATCACGGATGCGCGTCAGTTCGGCAGCGAGGTTCTCACTCATGGTCTTCTCCCTTGATGGGGGTGTTGAGCGCGGGGGCGCCGGATTCCGTCTTTGGTGAAGTCGACGAACTGGCGCTGGACTACGTCAACGGCGCGATCTACGGGCCGAAGGCGGCGACGGGGACGATATGGCCCCTACGCGCCAGCCTGGTCGGGCCGCAGGGGGGCTCCGGTCCTACAGGCGCCACAGGCCCGATCGGCGCGACAGGACCGACGGGTCCGACCGGAGCCAAAGGTGATACCGGCGACACGGGCGCGACCGGGGCGACCGGCACCCAAGGTCCGACCGGACTGACCGGCTCCCAAGGGCCGCAGGGCGTCAAAGGCGATACCGGTGACGCTGGCCCGACTGGTCTGACTGGCGCCCAAGGTCCGACCGGCGCGACAGGTCTAAGCGGCCCGACGGGACCGACCGGGCCTCAGGGGATCAAGGGCGACACGGGCGACACCGGTCCGCAAGGTCCGACGGGTCCGACAGGCGCAACCGGCACAACGGGTGCGATGGGGGCAACCGGCCCACAGGGTGCAACCGGTCCGCAAGGTCCGGCCGGCGCGGGCTCCGGCGACGTGCTGGGGCCGGCCACCCATGCCGCGAGCCGCGTGCCGCTCTGGGGTGGTGCGAACACCAAGACCCTGACCGAAGGCCTGCCGATCGGCGCGGCGTCATCGACCGATCTCCTCGACCGCGCGGCCGGCGACGGGCGCTATCGCAAGTCCGCCGACGCCCTGGCGATCGCAGTCGCGGACATCACGGACGCCACGGCCAATGGGCGATCGCTGATCTCGGCCGCCAACTATGCCGCGATGCGGGGACTGCTGGGCCTCGTCGTCGGGACGGATGTCCAGGCCTATGACGCCGATCTCGCAGCCATCGCAGCCCTGACCACCACGACATATGGCCGGTCGCTGCTGACGCTGGCTGACGCTTCGGCCCTCCTTACGAACACCGCCGACCTCTGGTTTTTTGGAGCCTGACCCATGCCCTCTGTTGCAATCGTTTATGGCACCGCCGCGCTTTCGACCACGCTGGCCGACGTCGGATCAGCCGTGCCATCGAACACGGACTGGTCGATCCAGTTCATCCGCGCGGCGAACGTCCACGCCTCGGCCTCCGCGAACGTAGATGTGGTGGCGACTGATGGGACCACGGTCCTGCATCTGGCGAAGAACGTCGCCGTCGCGTCGGGCAAAGCGGTTAACATCATCGGCCCTGAGACCTTCAAGCTACCGACCGGCTGGAAGGTTCGCGCCCGTGCATCTGCCGCATCGAGTATCGACCTGATGGTGTCCGGCACGTCGCGGAGCACCCTGTAATGGATCAGATCGGAGGGGGTGCATCGCCAATCCAAAGCGTCGGCCGCCCTGCCGCCGGTGGCGCGAAGATCGTCCTCCGCAGGACTTGGAGCGCGAGCGCGGCCGTGTCGGTGACTGAAACGGTCCCGACCGGCGCGGCATTCGCTGTGTGGCGTGGCGTCGGACCTGGAGGAGGCGGCACGACTTACTCAGGCGGCGGAAACGGTGCCTATGCTCGTGCAAAGGTTACCGTGACGGCCGGAGAAACCTTCACTGTCGCAATGCCTGCCAGAAGCTCCGGAACGCCTTCCGCAGACACCACGGTGACACGCGTTACAGGCTCGGCGGTCGTCTTGAAGGCGGCTAAAGGAACCGTTGGGATCGACAGCAACGCGACCAACAATAGCGGCCAAGCGGCCAACTGCATTGGAGACGTGACCCGAAGCGGTGGGCAATCTGGCGCGGTTAGCACCGGTCAGTTTTTCACTCGGTCGGCGACTCAAGGGTCTGGCGGCCCAGTTACGGCCAATAACTACGGCGGGTCGTCCGCTGGTGACCGATCTGATGCGGACACTTTGATCATGGGCGGGACAAGCGACGACGACGGAGGAGCAAAGTTCAGCCAATTTGGGCGACCGGGTGCCGCTATGCCCTTTAGCGACATCACCTATCATGGCTATACGGTTGATCAGCTCGGCGGCGGAGGTCAGATTTTCGTCGAATACTGGGATGGAGACCCTGACGCATGACCCTCTATCGACACAACGGCTCCTCGCCCGCCGCTCTGCCGTTCAGCGCCTTTGCCGACAACGGCGAAGGCTACACCGGTCTGGAAAATGCAGATCCGGCGATCCTGACCCTGCTCGGGATTGCAGCTGCGCCGAGCCTGCCACCCCATGATCCGGCAACACACACCGTGACCTGGGATAACGAAGCCGAGGCGTGGGAGGTCCAACCGCTGCCTGCCGTGCATCTGCCGACTGTTGATGTCGTGACGCTAGCCTGCATCGCTCTCACTGCTTCCGACGTCACCATTCTGCGCTGTGTCGAGCGGGGCATCGCCGTGCCCGAGGCATGGGCCGATTATCGCCAGGCGCTGCGCGACGTCGTGCGCCTTGGCGAGGGGCCGCTGCCGACCCGACCGGACTGGCCCTAGAACAGAAGGGTCAGCGAAAGGCCAGCGAGGCTGGTCAGAACCACGCGGTTATGCCGGTGCAGGAAGGCCAAGGTTTCGCCAAGCATTTCATTCGTCCTCATCAGGTCTGCCACCCCAGACACTGAACGCCTGAGACGCGGCCTGGTCGCCGGTCGGATCGTCGCAGGCGACGAGCCGATCCGCCGCCGCGTCGCACTCTTCTGCGGACTCGGCCAGCAGGCCCTGCGTCAGCGGATCGAACACAGCCGCGCCCATGCGTCGGGCTCTGGCGGTTTCGGCTCTCATTAGCGCGGCGGTGGCGACGGGATCATCCATGACCCCGACGAACGGCGACAGGTCGGCGGATGATCCAGCTCGGCCTTAAGTAATCATTCGCCGTCAGGTCGGACGGCCGAACCCCATCCCCTTCGGCGCGGAGTATCGCCCATGGAACGCGTCGTGAAGTGGCTGGAGCCTTGCTCCGCCGCCGGGATCGGGGCTGCGCTGAACTTGACGGTTAGCGCCGTGGACTATGCCGGCGTCATAGACGCCCGCGCGGTCGATCCCCAGTGGGTCGCGCTTTCGGGTGCAGCCGGCGGTCTGGTCTCCGCCCTGGTCCACATCGGCGTCGTGTCCCTGGCGGCCGAACCGGCGGGACGGCGCGAGATCACCCGCGCCCTGATCGAGGGGGCGTTCGCCATCCTGGTCGGCGCGCTGGTCGCGGGCTTCTGGGGACCCAGCGCTGCCCGCTTCTGGCCCGCCGCATCACCGTCCGATCTGCGCGCCATCGGGTTCGGCGTCGGCATGGCGGCCTGGCGGTTCGCGCCCGGCCTGTTCGGCGCCCTCAAGCTGTTGTCCAACCCGGCCACTCTGAGAGACCTCGCCCTGCGGTGGCTGACCTCCATGGGAGCCAAGCCATGACGCCGGTCGACACCCTAGGCTTTGTTGGGGCCGCCATCACCGGAGCGACGGTCTTCGCCCGCACCGAACTTCTGCGGCCCAGCGTAAAGAGCGCCTATGCCAGCAACCTCCTCGTGCGCCTGCTGATGGACGCCACTTCCCTGGCCTGCGTCTTCGTGGCGTTCGAGATCTGGGGCGGGGCGCATCTGCCGGACGCCGTGGCCTGGTTCCTCGCCCTGTGCGCAGTCACTTCGACGGCGATGCTGATCAGCATGAACGTCCATGACGGTCGGCTGGTCGTTGCCGAGGTCCGCCAGACGGACGCGGCCGTGGTCGCCGAGGCGGTCCATGACGCCATGCCCGCCGCCATGGACGCGGCCAACGCCCGGCTGCTGGACAAGCTGGACCCGAACGTTCCCGGCTATCGGTTCCCGGACAGTCCGCCCGGCGAGTGACGCGAACCGTTCGCCTAGGCGAAGGCCGCCGTCAGCGTGACAAGCCCGCTGCCGATGGTCACGAAAAGCCAGAGAGCTTCGATGCGCGAGAGGGCCATGCGTTCACAAGGCCCGCATGATCTGAAGGTTGCGTTAACTCGCGTTCACGCTAGCGCGCCAGCCACGGCCAGACCGTCAGCCCGATCATCACCGCGACAGCGATGATCATGAGCGTGATCCAAACCCATTCCTCGTGGTCTCGGCGCTTCATCCAGCCGCTCCGTTGACGACCCGACCGGTCGCCCTGCAACGAGCAAAAAGACCGATCGGGTCGCTAGTCGCCCTAGCCGGGGCCAGCTGTGGCGACGCTGGTCTCTGACACTTGCGCACGCTGCGCGCCACCTTTGACATCAGACCCGAGAGCCTGAACGTCGCGGCGCGGGGGATAGCGGCCCAGCCGGCGCATTGGGATTATCGGCTGGGCCGCTCCCCTCAGGAGAAGGACCGGGCCTGCGTCAGGACGACCCGGACGCAGACGTTGGACGAACGACAGTTTGCCCGCTCCTGACGCAATCTGACACCGGCGCACGCCGTGCGCCAACCCCCGACATCAACAGGAGACCACCATGGACGTGCGCGACCTTCAGCGCCGACTGCATGCACTTGGCTGCTATGCAGGGGCAATCGATGGCTCATTCGGCCCGGCCAGTAAGGCGGGACTGAAAGCCGCTCTGACCGGCCCCCGCGACCGGCTGGCTCCCGAACAGATCGCGGCCGTGGCGGCGAGCCTGGACCTGACCCCGGCCCACGTCGGCGCGGTCTATGACGTCGAAAGCCGAGGCAACGGCATGGCGTCGGATGGTCTGCCGATCATCCTGTTTGAGCGCCACTGGTTCGCCCGCCTGACGAGCGGCAAGCACAACGCCTATTCCGCGATCTCCAACTCCAAACCCGGCGGCTATCCGAAGACGCAGGCGGAGCGCTGGGACCAAATGCTGAAGGCCGTCGCTCTAGCCCCTGACGCCGCCTTGCAGTCCGCCAGCTGGGGGCTGTTCCAGATCATGGGCTTCAACCACGCAGCGGTCGGACAATCGACGCCTTGGGCTTTCGCTCGTGAGATGGCGGCCGGCGAGGGCGCGCACCTTCAGGCCTTTGCCGCCTTCATCAAGTCCAAGGGGCTGGTTGATGAACTCCGGGACAAGCGGTGGGCCGCTTTCGCTCGCGCCTACAATGGGCCGAACTACGCAATCAATGCCTACGACACCAAGCTGGCGGCCGCTTACGCCGCACGGGGCGGAAGATGAGCCCGCGCGCTGTGTACCTGGCGCTGGCCGTGGTCGGCGCGTTGGCTCTGCTGACCCTCGGCTACTGCCAGATCACCGGCCCGTCGCGCGGAGCCGCCCGGCAGGCCCGCGACGACGCCACCATGGCCCAGACCCGTACCAAGTCCGCGGTCGAGGCCATCTCCGAAATCGGCGAGCTCCAAGAGCGCGGCCGTGTCACCGAAACCCAAGTCCTGGAGGCTGAGAATGCAATCCGCCAAGCTGCTCCTGCTGACCGCGACCGCGTCGCTCGCCATCGTCTCTGCGTCCTGCAGCACCGTCCCGATTGCGACCGGCTGCTCGGAACTGGCCCGACCGATCCTGACGCGCCAGACCCCGCACGCTGAGATCGGCGACAGCGGCGACATTGCACTGGACTGGCAGCTTTATGGCACCGCCGAGACCGGCCAACTGACGAAGGCGAACGACGACAAGGAGACCGGGTTCGCGATCATCAATGCCTGCGAGGTCAGGGACGCGACGATCACGGCGAGGCTGAACCGACCGTGGTGGCGAACGCTCTTGCCGGGCTAGCTGGCCCTGTAGAATACCCAGATCCAGCGTCGAGCCCCGGCTCCGCTTTCAGGCCTGCCCTATCCCCATCGACTACGGGTGTGTCCGTAAGCAGGTGAACTAGCGTCAGGCCGCGTCACTCTTACCGGGTGGCGGGGCCTTTAGGCATCGTTTGTCCACCCGTGGCGGCGTAGGACGCCCTCATATGTCTCAATGTTTGCAGTCAAAATCTGAATGGCGTCCTCGCGCGTCATACCCTCCGCAAGGAGCCCGCCACCTTTGACGTCGGACAATGTTTTGATTGCCTCGTCGCGGTATCGGCGAGTGTCGGACAGGATGTCGATCATCAGTTCCATGACGGTAACATGGGCCCTTAGCCGGTCCTGCGCCACGGCAAAGGAAACCGCCAATTTCAAACTGAGACACTACCTGGCTCCGCATCATTGGCCCGGCTCCCTTCATCGGGGAGTCGGGCCTTTTGCCTTTTCAGCCGTCCTGCTGCGCCCTGATCCGAGCCGACCTCGCCACGTCGTGCCGGTTGGTCGAGATCATGGGCGTGGTGGGCGTCGTGGATCCCGGAGAGAACATGAACGGCAGCAAGCCGCCGCAATAGCGGCACGGCGTCCGGCGATCCCATAGCCAATAGTCAGCGCCGCGCTCGGCCTGCATCGCCGCCAGATCGACGGGATCCCGCCTCTGGCACCGCTCGCAATAGCGTTTCACGATCACGCCGTTGTCGATGCAGTCCCCGACCGTTCCGGCCCAAGTCGGTATGAGGCAACCCATGTCGTTCTCCAGAGAGACCGACCCCGGCGAGGGTGTATTTCAGTTTGCGGTCGCTGGCTAACCAACTGAAATCGTTACTGTGGAAAAGCGCCCGGTTTGTGGTGTTTCCCGAACAGAAACAAATACAAGACCTGATTAAAAGTCAGATGCTCTAACCAACTGAGCTAAGGGCGCGCACCGCAATCCGAAACGGCTTGGGCGTTTCGCGGTTGCGCCTTCTGGTTCATCGAACCCGCCGGGTCAAGGCCTCACCTCGACCAAACTGACGACCGCAGCTAGCAAGGCCTCCATGAAACCTCTTTCCGGCGTACGCATCATCGAGTTCGACGGCCTCGGTCCCGTGACCTTCGCCGGCATGGTCCTGGCCGATCTGGGGGCCGATGTGCTGCGCCTCAGCCGCGCTGACGGGGCCGGCGTCTTCGGTGATGTCGGCAACGCGGTCATGCACCGGGCGCGGACCGCCGTGCCCGTCGACCTCAAGTCGCCCACCGACCGGGACCGCGTCCTCGACCTGATCGCGAGCGCCGACGCCGTGATCGAGGGCTTCCGCCCCGGCGTGCTGGAACGACTCGGTCTTGGGCCCGAGGACTGCGCCGCCCGCAATCCGAAGCTCGTCTTCGGCAGGGTCACAGGCTGGGGCCAGACGGGTCCGCTAGCCCAGACGGTCGGCCACGACATCAACTACATCGGCCTGACAGGCGCGCTGCACGCCATGGGCGAGGCGGGTCGCCCGCCCGTCCCGCCGCTGAACCTCGTCGGCGACTACGGCGGCGGCGCCATGCTGCTTGTGACAGGCGTGCTCGCCGCCATCATCGAGGCCCGGACCACCGGCAAGGGCCGCGTCATCGATGCCGCCATGACCGACGGCACGGCTTTGCTGTCCGCCCTGTTCTTCGCCATGACGGCGAGTGGCCACTGGTCCGGCGAGCGCGGCGCCAATCTGCTGGACGGCGCTGCGCCCTTCTATCGCTGCTACGCCTGCGCCGACGGCAGGTTCGTCGCCGTCGGAGCGCTGGAGCCTCGTTTCTACGCCGCCTTGCTGGCCGGACTGGACCTCGAGGCCGCCGATGCGCCTCAGTTCCCGGTCAGCGGCTGGCCGTCGCTGGAAGCCAGGTTCACGGAACTGTTCGCGGACCGGACCCGCGACGAGTGGGCCGCCCATTTCGAGCGAACCGAAGCCTGCGTCACGCCAGTGCTGACCTTCGCAGAGGCCGCCGACCATCCGCACAATCACGCTCGAGAAACCCTCGCCGGCTCTCCGCTCCAGCCCTCGCCGGCCCCCCGATTCGATGGCCGGGTGGCGCCGATTGAGCCGTCGGCATCGCTTTCCTTGACTGAAGCCCTCTCCCGCTGGGTCTAGGCGACCTGCGCGTTCGTTTCTTCGATCGACTCGGCACAGGCCTCCGCCAGGGTCGCGGCCAGCAGTCCCGGATCGATCGGCTTGGTCAGGAAGGCATAGACCCCCGTCGCACCCCAGGCGGTGCGATGCACGTCCATGGCGTTGGCGGTCAGGGCGATCAGCGGCGTGCTGCGGTTCAGCCCCCCGGCCCGAATCTGCGCCGAGGCCTCCAGCCCGTCCATGACCGGCATCTGCATGTCCATCAGGATGGCGTCGAACCGCTGGGTCTTCGCGGCCTCTACCGCCTCGGCCCCGTTCTCGACCAGCAGGATGGTGCAACCGTGCGGCTCCAGCAGCAGGGACAGGATACGCCGGTTCACTGCGTGATCGTCGGCGGCAAGGATGACCTTGCCCTGCAACCCCGCCTGTTCGACCACCCGACGGCGCGCCTCGGTCGCCGGCTTGGCCACAGCCTCCATCGGCAGGCTCAGTACGAAGGTCGAGCCCTCGCCTTCGACGCTTTCGGCAGCAAGGCTCCCGCCCATGATCTCGGCCAGGCGGCGGCTGATCGCCAGTCCGAGGCCGGTGCCGCCGTATTTGCGCGTCGTGCCCGCATCGACCTGCTCGAAGCTATCGAAGATGCGCGCCAGGCGGTCCGCCGGAATACCGACGCCGGTATCGGTCACCGCGATGATCAGATGA
This sequence comes from Brevundimonas sp. TWP2-3-4b1, assembly GCF_049897665.1. Classification (NCBI taxonomy): domain Bacteria; kingdom Pseudomonadati; phylum Pseudomonadota; class Alphaproteobacteria; order Caulobacterales; family Caulobacteraceae; genus Brevundimonas; species Brevundimonas sp. TWP2-3-4b1. The sequence goes on from NZ_JAFCWQ010000007.1 coordinate 59,503, forward strand.
TTGTCCTTCGCTCGCCAGTCGACCGCGACGGTGATCGCGCCGTCGTCCGTGAACTTCACCGCGTTTGACAGAAGGTTGAACAGCATCTGCTGCAGGCGCAGCGGATCGGTCCGGACACAGTCGGGCACATCGGGCTCGATCTCGATCTTCAGCCGCACGCCGTTGGCCTCGGCCTTGGGGCCCCAGAGCCGGCCCAGCGATCCCAGCTTCTCGCGCAGGTCCATCACCGAGGATTCCAGCGTCATCTTGCCCGCCTCAATCTTGGACAGGTCGAGCACGTCGTTCAACAGGCCGACCAGCACGTCGCCGGCGTCCAGCAGCATCGACACATGCTCCCGCTGTTCCCGATCCAGCCGCGTCCGGCGCAGCAGATTGGCGGCCGAGATGACCGCATTCATGGGGGTGCGGATCTCATGGCTGATGACGGCCAGAAAGTCCGACTTGGCGGCGCTGGCGACCTCGGCCTTCTGGCGTTCCAGCCGCGCCTCCGCGTTCGCGGTCTGCAGCGCCGTCGTGGTCATCGAGCTCTGCCGCACGGCGACAATCAGATGCATCATGTACAGAACGCCGCCCAAGGCTATCAGCATCTCCTGCGGCTTGCCGTCGACGATGGCGCCGATGATCGGCATGCCGAGAAAATAGAGGCTGTGCGGGATGACCGCCGCGAACAGCAGCGGCCGCACGTGGTGCATATGCAGGCTGACGTGCAGCAGGCCCCCGGCCACCTGGACCATGGCGAACAGCCGACCCGCGTCGCCTCCGGCAACCCACAGATACGCCGCGATGCCGGAATAGACTATCACATTGACCGAGGCGGTAGCGCAAAGCGCGATCTTGTAGCCCGGCGAGGGCACGACCTCCGGCCGCTTGCGCAGCGGCCGGAATACGGCCCAGTCGAGGCCCTGCGTCGCCACCACGGCTCCAAACCACACGGCCGGCCAGAAGGTGTGCGTCATGAACCACGCGGTCACGGCGATGAACGCCGCCAGGCCGATCCGCGTCCACAGTTCCCGGAACCGCACCTGGGCGATCATGGCATAGCCGTTCGCCGTCATTCTTGAACCCTCTCCCGTTCGAGAGAGTGTCGCGGCAATATAAGAATGATTGGTTGCCAGAACGCCGTTGATCCAGCGTGACCGGCAACGCGGGACGAGTTATGGAACAGGTCTGTTCACGGCGCGTTCCGACGCCGCACTCCGGGGGAGATTTGAAATGAAGCGTTTGATGTTGCTCGTGGCTCTCGGGGCCGCCGGTCTGGCCGTCGCCGGCTGCGAAGACCCCGCGTCCCAGCAGGCCGAGACCGCTCCGCCGCCCATTGAAGCGCCCGTCGCGCCGTCAGCGGCAGAACAGGGCGTGCCCGCTGCGGACACCACCGCGCCCACGGACGCTACGCCCACCAACTCGACCCTGCCGCCCGAGCAGCGCTCTTCGGAAGAGACGGTTCAGCCCGAGAGCGAAACCCTGTTCTATTGATCGGCCGCAAGGTCGTCCCTATTCGCTGATTGAGGGGGGCCTCAGGCGAGCCTGGTTCAGTTCGGACCATGTCGCCGATCAGGGTTGTATATTGACTTCGAGGTCTTCTCCCTTCCGCCGCATCACCCCCGCGTTCCTCGCGGCGGCCCTCGGCTTGGGCGCCATCGGCGTCGCGAAGACCGCCTCGGCCGATCCACGCGCCCAGATCCGCGGCGACCTCGACGCCGAGTTGCGCACGGCCCTGACCCGCGCGATCGGCGAGGCCGACGGTCCTCCCACCAACGGCTTCGACGCCCGAAGGCGTGCTCGCGCGGCGGTGGCCTCAGTTGAGGCCCTGCTGCGTTCCGAAGGCTACTACCAGCCCACGCTGGCGGACATCGTCGAGGGAGAGGACAATCCGATCGCGATCGTCGAGATCACGCCGGGGCCGCGTTTCGTCCTCGCCGCCCCGACCATTCGGTGGATCACGCCCGAGCCTGAGCCCGAGGTCATCCGCACGGCCCAGGCCGAGATCGCGCTTGAACCCGGAGATCCGGGTCGCGCCGCTGACGTCGTCGCGGGCGAAGGCCGGATCATCGCCAGGCTGGCGCGCGAAGGCTATCCCGATGCCGTGACCCAGCCGCGTCGCGTCGTCGTCGATCACGCCACCCTCACCGTCGCACCGACCTTCAACATCAACTCCGGCCCCCTGGTTCGCCTCGACGGCGTGCGGGTGGAGACACGCGGCCCGACAAATCCCGCCTGGGTCATGGGCCTCGCGCCGTGGAACGAGGGTCAGCGTTACGACCCCGAATTGGTGGCGGAGCTGGAGCGGCGGCTGCTGGAGACCGGCGTCTACGACGGAGTCGCGGTGGCCCTGACACCGGCGGACCAGACCAACCCGGCGGGCAACCGGCCCATCGTCGTCACACTCACCGACCGGCCGCGCCGGATCCTGGAGGCCGGCGCGACCTTCTCGACCGCCGACGGTTCAGGCGTGAACGGACTCTGGACCTGGTACAATCGCTTCGGCCGCGCCGACACCCTGCGGTTCGAAGCGCGTCTCGCCACGATCGACAGCCGCATCGGCGCCGACCTCAGCCTGCCCCACTGGCGTACGCCGGGCGAAACCCTGGCCCTGTCCGCCGCCATAGTGAACGAGGACACCGACGCCTATCGCCGGACCGCCGCCGTCGTGTCCGCCGACCTTCGCCAGCGCATCGGCAAGATCTCCTACTACAGCTACGGCGTCGGCCTGGACGCCGGTCGATACAACGAGAACCGCTTCGATCCGATCACCCAGGCGCCGGTCAGCTTCGACCGCGATCTGGCGATCCTGACCGCCAGGGGCAGCGCCTATATCGATCAATCGAACGACCCGCTGAACCCCACCACCGGCTGGCGCATGACGCTGAATGTCCAGCCGACGGCGGTGGCGGGCGAGGACACCGTCCTGTTCCTGCGCACCGAGGCCCAGACTACAGCCTACATGCCGGTCCAGGACGACGGCCGCACCGTCCTGGCCGGCCGCTTGCGACTGGGTTCGATCCTCGGCGGCGATGAACTCAGCGTCCCGTCGGACCGGCTGTTCTATTCCGGCGGCGGGGGATCGGTGCGCGGCTACGGATACCAGGGCGTCGGACCGCGCCTGCCCGACAACACCCCTCGCGGTGGTCTTTCGCTGTTCGAGGTTTCGGCCGAGGTCCGGCACGACGTGGGCAAGGGTTTCGGCGTGGTCGGCTTCGTGGATGCCGGGGCGATCGGCTTTGCCGAGACGCCAGACTTCTCCAACCTGCGCTACGCCGTGGGCATCGGCGCCCGCTACAACCTGTCCTTTGGCCCGATCCGCGCCGACATCGCCTTCCCGCTCGACAAACGCGAGGGCGACGCAGGCTTCCAGGTCTACGTCAGTATCGGCCAGGCATTTTGACCGAGCTCGTTCCCGACACGCCCGAAGCGCCGGAAACGCCGGCCAAGGCCGAAAAGCGCCGTCGTACCCGGCTTCAGGCCATCGCCTTCTTCGGCGGCTTCGTCCTGATCGGCCTGCTGGTCCTGACCCTGACCCTGGCCTTCGGCGGCCGGATGTATCTGGTCTCCGGCCCGGGGCGCGACCTGGTCACCAGCTTCGTCGCCGGCAAGAAGATCAGCCGCTACGGCCGCATCAATGTCGAGGGCTTACAGGGCGATCTGTTCGACGATTTCACCTTGGCCCGGGTCACCATCACTGATGAAAAGGGCGTCTGGCTTGACGCGCGCGACGTCCGCGTGGACTGGAGCTATTGGCCCCTGGTCACCCGGCGGTTCCACGCCTCGGACATCACCGCCCGGTCGATCCGTCTGATCCGCCGGCCAGAGCTCGATCCGCCGGACGGCAAGCCGCCCCAGCCCATGCCGATCAGCATCGACATCGAGCGGTTCACCGCCGACGTCGAACTCCTTGAAGGCTTCTCCCAGGAATATGGTCGCTGGCGCCTGACCGGCGACGCCCGCGTCCCGCGCACGGGTGACAAGACGGCGACCGTCAGCGCCTACAGCCTGAACCGGCCGGGCGACTTCCTGCGTGTCGCAGCCACCGTCGGCGCCAAGCCCGAGGATCTGCGCCTGAACCTTCGCGCCAGCGAAGCGCAAGGTGGTCCGCTGGCCGGATCGCTGGGCTATTCGCCCGACCAGCCCTTTTTCGCCTCGGCCCTCGTCAACGGCGACATCGTCAACGCCACGGTACGCACCGGCGACTTCACGCCGCTGACCATTCGGGGGCGCTATGGCCCCGAGGGCTCGCGCATCTCGGGGTATTTCGATTTCAGCGGGTCCGATCTGCTGGCGCCCTTCGTCGAACGCATCGGCCGCACCGCCCGCTTCGGCTTCGCCGCCATCCCTGACGCGACCCGGGAGAACGTCCAGGGCATGGCCTGGCGGCTGACCTCCGAAAACCTGCAGTCCAGCGCCCAGGGCATGATCCATCTCGACGGCCGCAGCGCGCCGGATGGCGTGGCCCTGACGGTCTCGACCGGGTCGGTCACCCGGCTCGTCGGCACGACCAGCGGCGGGGCGGCGACCTGGTCGGGCGTTTTCATCGGGGACGCCGAGCGCTGGGTGCTGGACGGCGACGTACGCTTGGCGAACGCCTCTCTGGCCAGCTATGCGGCGCAGACCATTGCGGGCCCGCTCGACATCGCTGCGGAGAACGGCCGCATCGGCCTGACGGGCAATCTCGCCGTCGCCGGGGGACGCAGCGAGGGTATCGTCGGCGCGCTTCTGGGGGCCGCGCCGCGCCTGTCCTTCGAGGCCTCGCGCCTCGCCGACGGGGCCATCCTGCTTCAGAAGATCGACGTGCGCGGTCAGGGCCTGACCGTGACCGGCTCGGGCGGGCGCGGGCTGACGGGCGGTCTTGGTTTCCGGGGCCGGGCCGACATTACCGATGTCAGCCGCATCCGAACCGGAGCGCGCGGAACCTTCGGCGGCCCGATCCAAGCCACCTCGGCCCGCAGCGGCGCGCCATGGGTGATGACCTTTGACGGTCGCGGCGGCCGTGTCGCCACCGGCATGGCCGAACTGGATCGACTGCTCGGCGCGACGCCGCGTCTGCAGCTCGCAGGGAGCCTCGACGATGGCCGTATCGCCGTCGAACAGGGCGTCCTGACCGGCGCTGCCGGCAAGGCCTCGGCGCGCGGTCTGATCGAGCCCCAGGGCCGTCTGCGTCTGGCCCTGAACTGGAACGCCCGCGGCCCCTTCGGTGTCGGACCCCTCGCTATCGACGGCGCCATGACCGGCGCCGGCGCCCTGACCGGCACCCTGGCCCAGCCGCGCGTGGACCTGACTGCCGCCTTCGGCAGTATCGCGGCCGGCCCGCTGACCCTGACCGATGCCGACCTGATCCTGAGTTTCCGCAAAGGCGCGGACGCTTCGGACGGCAATATCATCATGACGGCGGGATCGAACTACGGCCCCGCCCGGGCGGCCGGGAACTTCTTCCTCGGCGGAAATCGCATCCGCCTGACCGAGGTCGACCTGAATGCCGGAGGGATAACCGCCCAGGGGTCGGTCGCCCTCGCCAACAATACGCCGTCCAGCGCCGACCTGACCTTTACAGCCCGTCCCGGAGCCTTCCTGGCCTCCGGGATGGCGGACGGTCGCATCCGTCTGAGCGAAGGCGCAGGCGACGAGACCGCTATCCTCGACGTCGCAGGCTCCAACGTCCGTCTGGCCGGTTCGACCTATGTCATCCGCACGTTCGAGCTGGACGGCCGCGGCACGCTCGAACGCCTGCCCTTCGCCCTGAAGGCCGATGTCGGCGGCGATACGCCCGTCTCATTCGACGGCACGGGCGTCTATTCGCGTCGGGGCGAGGCCCAGAGCATCACCCTGAGCGGCGGTGGCAAGGTTCGCGAGATCGCCTTCTCCACCCGGAACCCCGCCGTCATCGCCCTGGCCGGAGACGGTCGTGTCGCCCGTCTCGATCTGTCGGTGGGCGGCGGCATCCTGCTGGGCGAAATCCGCCAGGACTCGGACGCCGTCGTCATCCAGGCGGATCTGACCAGCGTCGAGCTGGGCTCCATCGCGCCCGATCTGCGAGGCCGCGTCACGGGCCGCGTTTCCCTGCGCGGCGCCGGCGACGACCTGTCGGGATCCGCCAACGTCAACCTGGCCCAGCTCCGCAGCGTCGATGCGCCTCGGGGCCTGTCGGTCGACGGCTCCGTCAATGCGACCCTGGTCAACGACGCGCTGAGAATCCAGGCCAGTGCAGCCGGAACCGACGCCGTGCGCGCCACCGCCGACATCACCCTGCCGGTCGAGGCGTCGGCCGCGCCGTTGCGCCTGGCCATCGTCCGCACCCGTTCGATGTCCGGCGAGGTCGAGGTCCACGGCCAGATCCAGCCGATCTGGGACGTCTTCTTCGGCGGCGAACGCACCCTGGCCGGTCAGGTCGACGGCAACGCGACCCTCGGCGGCACCCTGGCGGCGCCCCTGATCAACGGGCGGCTGAATCTGCGGGACGGCCGCTTCCGCGACAACGGCGTGGGCCTGACGCTGGACGACGTCACCCTGGCCAGCCGGTTCGACGATGCGACAGCCCTGATCCAGACCTTCACCGCCACCGACGGCTCGGGCGGCACGGTGTCTGGCGGCGGCCGGATCGGTTTGCGCGAGGGTTCGGGCTCGAACTTCGAACTGGCGCTAACCCGTTTCCGCATCATCGACAACGATATCGCCGAAGCCCGCGCCTCGGGGCCTTTGACCGTGGTCCGCGCCGCCGACGGCAACATCCAGCTGGCGGGCGCGATCGGCATCGACGAGGCCCGGATCGAGGCCAATCCGCCGGGCTCCAACGGCATCGTCGGCATGGACGTCGTCGAGATCAACCGCCCTGGCGGCGATCCCGTAGAGACCGACGACGACGGTCCCAGCCGGGGTCCCCAGATTGGCCTCGACATCCGGTTGCGTTCGCGCGGCGACGTCCGGGTCGCGGGCAGGGGGTTGAACGTCCTGCTCAATGTCAACGCCCGTGTACGGGGCACGGTGGCCCAGCCTGTTCTGAGCGGCAACGCCACCATCGTGCGCGGCGACTACGAGTTCGCGGGCAAGCGATTCGTCTTCGACGATCGCGGCTCCATCGCCCTGTCCACCGACCCGGCTCGTATCCGGCTGAACCTGTCGGCGGTGCGTGAGGATCCCGCACTGACCGCGACCATCCGGGTCACCGGGACGGCGGCACGACCGGAGATCCTGCTGACCTCCACACCGGCCCTGCCCCAGGACGAGATCCTGTCCCAGGTGCTGTTCGGACGTTCGGCGTCGCAGCTGTCGCCGTTCGAGGCGGCCCAGCTGGCGGCGGGGGTGGCCTCGCTGGCGGGTGGCGGCGGCTTCGATGTGATCGGAAACCTGCGCGAACTGGCCGGGCTGGACCGGCTGTCGTTCGGCGGCGAGGCCTCGGCCCTGACCGTCGCGGGCGGCCGCTACATCACCGACAACGTCTATCTGGAAATCATCGGCGGCGGCGAAGGCGGGGCGGCGGTCAATGTCGAATGGCAGGTGCGCAGAAACATCGCCATCAGCTCCCAGTTCGGCGGACAGGGCGACGCGACCCTCTCCATCCGCTGGCGACGCCAGTCCCGCGTCCCCGGAACCGGAGCGCAGGACCGACGGCCCAACAGTTCAGCGGACCCGGATTAGCGCGACTGCTCCATCTGGATCCGGTCCACCTGCTTGATGCCCTTCAGGCCCGTGACGTGCAGGATGAATTGGACGACCATGACGACGACTGACAAGGCGATCTGCCACATCGGGGTCGCGGGCACGTTCGGCATGGAAGCGGACAACAGGGGCGCCGCGAGGCTCATGGCGATGCCCAGGGCGATCAGGACCATGAACAGGACGGCGATGAATTTGCCCGGATTGCGCCACTGAACGACGCCGAGGATCAGCTGGATCACAATCATTCCGCCAGCCATCCAGAGCCCGGCCTGAAGCGACGCATCGGCCATGGCCGCAGCAGCCGGATCGCCCTGTGACGCGGTCGCGAGCGCGTCGTTCATCGCCGCCGGATTGGCCAGCGTCCAGGCCAGGCTGATCACGCCGACCACGACGCCGATGAAGATCGAGATCGCGCTGGCCTTCGCACCGCGTTCGGCCTCCGCCTCGGTCGTCATCGGGCTCGAGGGATTCATCGCCTTCAGCCAGTTGCTCATGTGTCTTTCCTCCAAAATGACAAGCACGTTTTACATTAGGACGGCGGAGGGCGCAATATTGTTCGGCCTTCTCGCTCCCCTCGGGGAGGGTCGTCGCGCAGCGACGGGGTGGGGGCGGCAGAGCGATGCGGATGCAGGGTTGCGGGAGTTTGCCGTGCCGCCCCCACCCGGTCTCCGCCTTCGGCTCCGACCACCATCCCCCGAGGGGGAGGGAAGTGAGCGCCTTCACCTTTCCATCCGCCCCGTCTAGAGTCCGACCATGCGGATTCTCCCACAGGATCAGGCCGCCCTCGACCTGGTCGGGCGGGGCGAGGCCGATCTGATCGATCGCGCGGTTCGATGGGCGAACGTCAACTCCGGCAGCGATCACGCCGAGGGGCTGAACGCCGCCTTGGCCCTGCTGCAAACCGAGGCAGCCCGCCTCCCCGCCGAAATCGCGCGCATCGCGACCCAGGGCTTCTCCACCGTCGGCGACGACGGGTCCGTGCGGCCTCAGTCCCGCGCCGATGCGTTGAAGCTCACGGCGCGGCCCGAGGCGCTGATCCAGGTCGTCCTGACCGGCCACTACGACACCGTCTATCCGGCCGACAGCGCCTTCCAGAGCGTCATCACGCGTCCTGACGGCGCCCTGAACGGTCCCGGGATCGCCGACATGAAGGGTGGCATCTCCGTCATGCTGGGCGCGCTGGCGGCGTTCGAGACCCACCCGGAGCGGGAACGCGTCGGCTGGACCGTCCTGCTGTCCCCCGACGAGGAGATCGGCTCCCCCGCATCGGCGCCGCTGCTGGCCGAGCTCGGCGCGCGCGGGCATGTCGGCATGACCTATGAGCCGGCGCTGGCCGACGGGACCTTGGCGGGGGCGCGCAAGGGCAGTGGCAACTTCCACCTGATCGTCACCGGCAAGGCGGCCCATGCCGGCCGCGCCTTCCATGAGGGCGCCAATGCGGTGGCCGGCGCCGCGGTGATCGCGGCGGCCCTGCATGGGCTGAACGGACGGCGTGAAGGGGTGACGGTCAATGTCGCGCGCATCTCCGGCGGCGGGGCGTTGAACGTCGTGGCCGACAACGCAGTGGTGCGGTTTAACGTCCGGGTTCCGGATGCGCAGGCCGCCGCCTGGGTCAGGGACGCGATCGGGGAGATCGTTGAGACGCCGCCGTTCGAGGGGCTGACGCTGGACCTGCACGGCGGGATGACGCGGGCGCCCAAGCCGATGGACGCCTCCCAGACCGCCCTGTTCGAGGCCGTGCGCGAGACTGGCGCCCTGCTGGGCCAGGCCATCGCCTGGTCGCCGTCGGGCGGGGTGTGCGAGGGCAACAATCTGCATGCCGCCGGCCTGCCCAACATCGACACGCTCGGGGTGCGCGGCGGGCTGATCCATTCGTCCGAGGAGTTCGCCTGGCCCGACAGTTTCGTCGAGCGGGCCCGGCTGTCGACCCTGATGCTGTGCAAGATCGCCTCGGGCGAGATCGACGCGGTGAAACTCAAGGCGCTGCGTTTGGAGACGATGTGATGAGGCCATTCGCACTCACTCCTCCCCCATCGGGGGAGGGGGACCGCGTCTTCGCGGTGGAGGGGGCAAACCCCGGACACCGAGCTCGCTGTGAGCCCCCTCCACCCCAGCGCAAGCGCGCTGCGGTCCCCCTCCCCCAATGGGGGAGGATCTAAGATGCTTGTCGTCCGTCCCGCCGGTCCCGGCGACCTCGATCATCTGCTGGAGCTCGCCATCTTGTCCGGGCCGGGCTTCACCAGCCTGCCCGAGGACCCGGACCAGTTGTCGGACCGGCTGGACGTCAGCCGCGACAGTTTCACCGGCGCCATTCCCGTGCCGGACCGCTGGTTCACCCTGATGATGGAGGAGACCGACACCGGCGACGTCGACGGCATCGCCAGCGTCAAGGCGACCGTGGGCATGAAGCGGCCGTTCTTCTCGTTCCGCATCGCCAACAACCCGGTCCAGTCGCCGTCGCTGGGCATCCGGATGGATCACCAGACCCTGACCCTGGTCAACGAGTGCTCGGGCTGGACCGAGGTCGGATCGCTGTTCCTGAAAGCCGATCGTCGAAAGGGCGGAGCCGGGCGTCTGCTCAGCCAGTCGCGCTACATGCTGATCGGGGCGCAGCCGGAGCTGTTCGCCGAGACGGTGCTCGCCGAGCTGCGCGGGGTGTTCACGCCGGACGGCGCCTGTCCGTTCTGGGACCATGTGGCGCACAAATTCTTCCCCATGCCGTTCGACCAGGCGGACATGATGACCGGGTCGACGGACAAACAATTCATCCTCGACCTCGCGCCGCGCCATCCGATCTATATCGACCTGCTGCCCGAGCCGGCGCGGGCCGTCATCGGCAAGGTGCATCCGCAAGGGGTGGCGGCCATGGCCCTGCTGGAGAGCGAGGGGTTCCGCCCGAACGGGCTGGTGGACATCTTCGACGCCGGGCCGACGGTGACCTGTCCGCGCGACCATATCCGCACGGTGCGGGATGCGCGGCGGCTGAGCGTAGTGGTGTCGGAGGAGTTCGAGGCCGAGCTGCCGGCCCTGGTCTCAACGGACAGCGTGCAGGCCTTCCGGGCCGTGCGGGCGCGGGCGGCGATCGAGGGCGAGACGGTGCGGGTGACCTCGGAAACGGCGGCGGCGCTGAAGGTGCGGGACGGCGATACGGTGCGGGTGAAATCATGAGCCCACTTTTTCCGCGCATCCCCGCGAAGGCGGGGACCCAGTACTTTGGGCGCTCTGACCTTGCCGGGACCGGCGGACCGAAATCCCACGCACTGTGGGTCATAAAAGAACTGGGTCCCCGCCTTCGCGGGGATGAGCGGAACCTAACGGAATGACCGACGGGACACTCTACATCGACGGCCGGTGGACCGACGGCGCGGGCGACGGCTTCGCCTCCTTCGATCCGGCGACGGAGGCGCGGGTCTGGCGCGGGAATGAGGCGTCGGGGGCGCAGGTCGGGGCCGCCGTCGAGGCGGCGCGCGCGGCCTTCCCGGACTGGGCCGACCGGCCGCGCGACGAGCGGATCGCGGCGATGAAACGCTATCAGGCGGCGCTCAAGGCGCGGGCGCCGGCCTTCTCCGAAGCGATTTCGAGGGAGACCGGCAAGGCGCTGTGGGAGACGACCGCTGAACTGGGGTCGATGGCCGGCAAGGTGGATCTCTCGATCCGCGCCTATGACGAGCGGACCGGCGAGCGGACCGCGGAGACGGCGTTCGGGACGGCGACGCTGAGGCATCGGCCACACGGGGTGGCGGCGGTGCTGGGGCCGTTCAACTTCCCCGGCCATCTGCCGAACGGCCATATCGTGCCGGCGCTGCTGGCCGGCGACACGGTGGTGTTCAAGCCGTCGGAGGAGACGCCGCACGCGGGCCAGCTGATGGCCGAATGCCTAGAAGAGGCGGACCTGCCGAAGGGGGTGTTCAACCTGGTGCAGGGCGGGCGCGAGGTTGGGGCGGCCTTGCTGGACCAGCCGATCGACGCGCTGATGTTCACCGGCTCGGGCGCGGCGGGCGCGCATTTCCGGAAGAAGTTCGCCGACGATCCGCATGTGATCCTGGCGCTGGAGCTGGGCGGCAACAACCCGCTGGTGGTCTGGGATGCGGCGGACGCGGAGGCCGTGGCCGGCATCGTGGTGCAGTCCGCCTTCGTGACGACGGGGCAGCGGTGTTCCTGCGCGCGGCGGCTGATCGTGCCGGAGGGGCCGGCCGGAGACGCCATCATCGAGGCGGTGAACGCCCTGGTGGACCGGCTGACCTTCGCGCCCTGGGACTCGACGCCGGAACCCTATGCCGGGCCGCTGATCTCCCAGCGCGCGGCGGAACAGGCCCTGGCGGCGCTGCAGCAACGCATCGACTCCGGTGCCCGCGTGATCCGCGCGTCCGGCCCGGTCGAGAACCTGCCCGCCGCCTTCGTCCGGCCCGCGATCATCGATATCACCGGCGTCGACGTCCCGGACGAGGAGATGTTCGCCCCCTTCCTGTCGATCACCCGCGTGGCTTCGTTCGAGGACGCCGTCGCCGCCGCCAATGCGACCCGTTACGGACTGTCGGCAGGTCTGGTGTCGGACGACCCGGCCCACTGGGACCGGTTCATCCGGCGCATCCGGGCGGGGGTCGTCAACTTCAACCGGCCGACGACAGGCGCGGCCGGCGACATGCCCTTCGGTGGTCTGGGCGCGAGCGGCAACCACCGGCCGAGTGCGTATTATGCGGCCGACTACTGCGCCTATCCCGTGGCCAGTTTCGAGGCCGGTGCGGTGAAGAACATCGAGGGCGAGATCCGGGGACTGCGATGACCGCCGCTGTCGAGGCCAATGCCGACGGCCTGATCGGGCCGACGCACTCCTATGCCGGTCTCAGCCCCGGCAACCTCGCGTCGAGTCTGAACGAGGGCCAGGCGTCGAACCCGCGCGCCGCCGTCCTGCAGGGGCTTGAGAAGATGAAACGGCTCGCCGACCTCGGCCTGCCGCAGTTCGTGCTGCCGCCGCACGAGCGGCCGGACATTCCGTTCCTGCGGTCTCTCGGTTTCAGCGGGTCGGACGCGCGGGTGCTGGAGCAGGCCTGGAAAGCTGCGCCGACGTTCGCCGCCGCCGCCTGTTCGGCCTCGCCGATGTGGGCCGCCAACGCCGCGACAGTGACGCCCAGCGCGGACGCTGCCGACGGGCGGGTGCATTTCACGCCGGCCAATCTGCACACCAACCTGCACCGGTCGCTTGAGCACGCGCAGACGAAACGGGCGCTCGACACCCTGTTCCCCGACCCCGCCCGTTTCGCCGTCCACAACGCCCTGCACCCCGTCGCCCATCTCGCGGACGAGGGCGCGGCCAACCATGTCCGCCTGTGCGCCGGGCACGGGGAGCCCGGCGTCAACCTGCTGGTCTGGGGACGGGACGCCTTCGCGCACTGGGACGGTCCCTGGCCTGCCCGCCAGACGCGGCAGGCGTCCGAAGCCATCGCCCGTCGGCACGGCGCGCACGGCGTGGTCCTGGCCCAGCAGTCGCGGGCGGCCATCGCGGGCGGGACCTTTCACAATGACGTCGTCTGCGTCGGGGCGCTGGAGACGCTGTTCCATCACGAACTGGCGTTCGAGGACACGGCAGGAACCCACGCCGGCGTCCGCGCGGCGGCGACCGGGTTCGATCCGATCTTCGTGGAGGTATCCGCGGCCGACCTGCCGCTGGCCGACGCCATCTCGAGCTATCTTTTCAACTCGATGCTGGTTTCCTTGCCCGGCGAGAATCGCCTGACGCTGATCTGTCCGACGGAGACGCGGGACAACCCGCGCGCCCATGCGGTGGCGCAGGGGCTGGTGGCGTCGAACGGTCCGATCGGGCGGGTGGAATATGTCGATGTGCGCCAGTCGATGCGGAACGGCGGCGGCCCCGCGTGTCTGCGCCTCCGCGTCGTGCTGACCGAGGCCGAGCTTGACGCCGTCCATGGTCCGATGCGGATGAACGACGACCTGTTCGGCGTTCTGACAGGCTGGGCGACGCGTCACTATCGCGACCGGCTGGCGCCCGCCGATCTGGCCGATCCGGCGCTGCTCACCGAGACGCGTGAAGCGCTCGACAGTCTGACGGCGATCCTCGACCTTGGAGACGCCTTCTACCCGTTCCAGCGGACCTGACCGATGCCGGAGTCGAGCCACCGCATCGCCACCGAGGCCGATATCCCGGCCTTGGTCGGCCTGATGGACCTCGCCATCTCGGGACCGCTGGCCGCCTTCCTGACGGCCGATCAGATCGCGGCCAGCCGGATGTTGATGGGGCTGGACAGCCAGATCATCGCGGACCGGACCTATTTCATCGTCGAGGTCGACGGCGTGCCGGCCGGCTGCGGCGGCTGGAGCCGAAGGATCACCACCTATGGCGGGGACCATAAGCCGGGGCGGGTTCCCGCGCCGCTGACGCCCGGCGTCGACGCGGCCCGGGTCCGGGCCATGTACACCCACCCCGACTTCCTGCGCCGGGGCATCGGGCGGATGATCCTGGACCTGTGCGAGGCGGCGGCGCGGGCCGAGGGCTACGACCGGGTCGAGCTGGTGGCGACGATGGGCGGGGAGCCGCTGTATTTGTCCGCAGGCTATCGCGAGATCGAGCGGTTCGAGGATGATCGCGGCGGGGCGCCCGTGCCGCTGGTCAGGATGGGCAAATCCCTGAAGGATGGCGCCGCCGACTTCGAGGGAAAATGATCTTGCGCCAACTCGCCTTCACCTGCGCAATCCTGAGCCTGGTCATCCTCGCGGTGGCCGCGATCTCGGCCGGGTTCGCCTATCCGGGCTACGACCATCTGCGCCAGTACATCAGCGAACTGGGCGCGACCGGCGCGAGTACGGGGCCAGGCGTCAGCTATGCCTTCATGGCCTCCGGCGTCCTTCTGGCCGCCTTCTGGCTGATGTGCATTCCGCTTTTTCCACGTAGCCCGCTGGCTATGATCGGCTTCGGCCTGAGCGCGCTGAACGGTCTCGGCCTGATGTTCGGCGGAGTTTTTCCCTGCGATTTCCGATGCTCGCTGGCGAGCCCGAGCCCGGCCGCCGTCCTGCATGAGGTGCTGGGAGGCATCGGCTATCTGTGTGGTCTGGCTGGACTGGGCCTGGTCGGGCTGGCGGCGAAGTCCTGGCCCCGAGGGCGCGACCTGTTCCATCTCGCCATCGTCTGCGGGGCGCCCGCCGCCGGCGCCATCTGGCTGATTCACCCCGGATTCGAATTCTTCGGCGGAGCCCAGCGGGTGCTCGAGATCGCGCTTGCCGCCTGGACGGTCGGCGTCGCCCTGGCCGTCCGTCGGCCCATGGAAACTGTCGCATGATGCAGGTTCATATGACGTCCGCCCGCCGCCTGAGAAACATCGTGGGCGGCTCGGCCGGCAATCTGGTCGAATGGTTCGACTGGTTCGCCTACGCGGCCTTCACCGTCTATTTCGCCCCGGTCTTCTTCCCGAAGGGCGAGCCGACCGCCCAGTTGCTCAGCACCGCCGCCATTTTCGCGGTCGGCTTCCTGATGCGCCCCGTGGGGGCGTGGGTCATGGGCGTCTATGCCGATCGCAAGGGACGCAAGGCCGGCCTGACCCTGTCGGTCAGCCTGATGTGCGCGGGCTCGCTGCTGATCGCCTGCACCCCCGGCTATGCCACCATCGGTCTGGCCGCCCCTGCCCTGCTGCTGTTCGCCCGCATGATGCAGGGCCTCAGCGTCGGCGGCGAATACGGCTCCAGCGCCACCTATCTGTCCGAGATGGCTACGGCGAAGCATCGCGGCTTCTGGTCCAGCTTCCAGTATGTGACCCTGATCTCCGGCCAGCTGCTGGCCCTGATGCTGCTGATCCTGCTGCAGCGGACCCTGGGCGAAGCGGCCCTGTCGGACTGGGCCTGGCGCATCCCCTTCTTCGTCGGGGCGGGGCTGGCGGTCGTGGTCTTCTGGCTGCGTCGGGGCTTGGACGAGACCGGCGCCTTCGAGGATCCGGTGACCCGCGCCGCGCCGAAATCCAGCGCGCTGGAGCTGGTGCTGCGCCATCCCAAGGAGGCGCTGATCGTCATCGGCCTGACCGCCGGGGGCACGCTCGCCTTCTATACCTACACCACCTATCTGCAGAAATTCCTGACCAACACCTCGGGCTTCTCCAAGGCCCAGGCGACCGAGATCAGCGCTGCGGCCCTGTTCCTGTTCATGCTGCTGCAGCCCGCCGTCGGGGCCCTGTCGGACCGCATCGGGCGAAAGCCCGTCATGATCACTTTCGGCATACTGGGGGTGTTCTGCACCGTGCCGATCATGAGCGCACTGGCGGTCACGACCAACGCCCTCACCGCCTTCGCCCTGTGCCTGTCGGCCCTGGTGATCGTGTCTGGCTATACCGCCATCAATGCCGTGGTGAAGGCCGAGCTGTTCCCCGCCCACATCCGCGCCCTGGGCGTCGCCCTGCCCTACGCCCTCGCCAATGCCGTGTTCGGCGGCACCGCCGAATACGTCGCCCTGTGGTTCAAGCTGGACGGCCGCGAGAGCCTGTATTTCTGGTACGTCACCGGGATGATCGGGGTGTCTCTGATCACCTATGTCCTGATGCGCGACACGAAGGCGAAGAGTTTGATCGCCCATCCCGACTGATCATACGCCGGCCCTCAGCCGATCCAGCGCCTGTGGATACCGGCGGGACACGGGCGCTTCCAGCGCGCCAAGTTCGACAGTCCAGTCTCCCGAACCTTCCGGTCGAAGGCCGGTGACGCAACCCGAATTGATCAGCCAGGATCGGTGGGCGCGGACGAACCCGAACCGCTCCAGCTCGACCTCGATCGCCGCCAGCGTCGCCCGCATCAGAGGCCGCCGGCCGTCGGCCAGCCAGAACTCGACATAGTTGCCGGCCGAGGACACCGCGACGATGTTAGACAGAGGCGCCCGGATGATGCGGACACCATCGCGGATGTCGAAGCTGACCGGACGGACCGGCTCGTCCCGTCGCCGACGCAGATAACCAATCGCCCAGAAGACACCGAGCAGGTTCAGATAGCTGATGGCGTCCTTGCGCAGCTCATAGATGAACCGATCGCCGAACTCATAGGGTCCGGCGTCCATGACCCCATAGATATACCGGCGCAGCAGGATGAAGCCCGCGACGTGAAGGGCCGACAAGGCCAGCACGCTCGCCGCATGGATGGCGCCGAACCTGAGCCTGGGTCGCCACCCCGCGCCCAGCGCGTCCTCCGGCGGGGCCAAGGCGATGGCCAGCCAGGGAATCCAGACGGCGGCGATCATCGAGATCGCGCTGGTGATCTCCCAGCTCCACGGCTCCCAGGCCGCGATTCCGGAAATGTCGGCCAGATTGGTAAGGGCGTTCACGACCACGACGAGCGCGGTCACGGGGAGGATCAACAGGCAGGCCGTCCGCAGGTCGCCCGGATCGGCGTGCCGGAACCGCTTCCTCCATCGGCGGACGAGCCCGCTCGTCACGCGAGGCGCGCCACTTGTCCCGGCCGAGAAACGGCCATCCCCTCCCGGGCGCTGCGCGGCCCTAGGCGATTGCTCGCCCGGCCCCGTGACCCTGACGATGGCCCGATCCTCACTGCTCACGGAGTTTGCCCATGTCGGATGCCACCCTGTCGCCCCTTGCCCGCCGCCACGACCTGGACTGGATCCGCGTCGGCGCCTTTTTCCTGCTGATCCTCTATCACGTGGGCATGCTCTACGTGTCCTGGGACTTTCACATCAAAAGCCCGCGCATCGTCGAGGCCCTCCAGCCGGTGATGATGATCACCAACCCCTGGCGGCTGACCCTGCTGTTCCTCGTGTCCGGCGCGGCGACCCGTTTTCTGACCGATGGCTTCGCGGCGAACGGCGGCAAGGCGGCGAGGCGCCTGGCGGGATCGCGGGTGCTGCGGCTTCTGCCAGCTCTGCTGTTCGGGATGTTCGTGATCGTTCCACCCCAGATCTACTACGAGATTTTCCAGGCGCTTCAGGGCATAGGCGTCGCGGATCCCGCCCACTCGTGGGTTCTGCAGGACTTCTGGGTCAAGTACGCGACGGCTTCGGGCAACTGGTGTGATGCGGATGGGTGCGTGACGACGCCGACCTGGAACCATCTGTGGTTCGTGGCCTATCTGCTGGCCTATGGCCTGATCGTCGCCGTGCTGGTCGGTCTTCCCGGCAGGCCCCTGGCCGGGCTCGGCCGGTGGACGGAACGCGCCTGCGCCGGATGGGGCCTGCTGATCTGGCCGATCCTGTATTTCGCGGTACTGCGGTTCACCCTGGCGACCCTGTTCGAGATCACCCACGACCTCACCGGCGACTGGTACAATCATGGCCTGTCGTTCGGAGCCTATCTGTTCGGGTTCCTGATCGCGCGATCCGAGACGCTGAGAGCGACCTTCATCCGCCTGAGGAGGCCTTCGGCTGCACTGGCCCTGCTGGCCTGGGCGGGCTGGGCGGCCTACGCCTGGATTTATCGCGGCGACGACGCGGCTCCGCCCGAGATGCTCAAGCTGTTGATGCGAGTCGTCTACGCCATCGATCAGTGGACATGGATCGCCGCCATCCTGGGATACGGCGCGCGCTATCTGAACCGTGGCGGGCCCGTGCTGCGCTATCTCAGCGTCGGGGTCTTTCCGTTCTACATCGTCCACCAGACGGTGATCATCGTGGCGGCCTGGTATCTGATGCCGCTGAGCCTGCCGTTGCCGGTCGAGAGCGGGCTGATCAGCGGCGGGACCTTCGCCGCCTGTTTCGCGGCCTACGAAATCGCGCGGCGCATCGGATGGCTCGGACTGCTGCTGGGGGTGCGTCCGCGCGCCAGACGGGTAGAGGCCTAGGCTTCCGGCACTGCAGGGGGCGGCGAGACGGGACCGGCCGGATCGCCCGGCGCGGCCGCCGCCTCTTCGCCCTCGGCCAGATAGACCACGCGGCACTCGCCATCGATGGTGGTGTAGCGGCCGTTGGCGGCGTCGACGAAGGCGATGCGGCCGCCGTCGTTATACTCGACCTTGCCGGTCGATCGGCCGGAGAAGGTCTCGGTCCCATAGGTCCAGCAGGTGATGTCGG
Source organism: Brevundimonas sp. TWP2-3-4b1 (assembly GCF_049897665.1). Taxonomy (NCBI): domain Bacteria; kingdom Pseudomonadati; phylum Pseudomonadota; class Alphaproteobacteria; order Caulobacterales; family Caulobacteraceae; genus Brevundimonas; species Brevundimonas sp. TWP2-3-4b1. The sequence continues at coordinate 78,152 of NZ_JAFCWQ010000007.1, forward strand.
CGGGCTGGTCGCTCCAGGTCGCGGCGTTCCGGGCGCGTCTGGATTCGGTGCAGCCGGTTGCCGCGACGGCGAGACCGGCGATGAGAAGGATGGTGGTCGTGCGCATCATGCCGCGAATCTCCCGCCCTTTTGGGCATAGGCCTGGGTGCCACGGGTGATCACCCGATCATAGGGCTGGATCGCCTCGATGCCGATCTCGGACGCGCCCTTCAGACGATCATAGATGGGGCCGAAATCCTCCAGCGTCGCGTCGTTGAGGGCCTCGATCGAGGGGATGACGAAATAGACCTGCTGGAAATCGTCGATGCGGTAGTCGGTCCGCATGATCCGCTCCAGATCGAAGGCGATGCGGTTCGGCGACGGATCCTCGAGCGCGAAGACGCTTTCGGAGGCCGACGACACGATGCCGGCTCCGTAGATGCGCAGGCCCTGCCCCTCGTCCATCAGGCCGAACTCGACCGTGTACCAGTAGAGGCGGGCGAGGTTCTTGAGCATGCCCAGAGACTGGGCCCGCTGGCCGCCCTTGCCGTAGGCCTGCATGTAGTCGGCGAAATCCGGGTCGGTCAGCATCGGGACGTGGCCGAACACGTCGTGGAAGATGTCCGGCTCCTGGAGATAGTCGAGCTGGTCGGGTTTCCGGATGAACTGGCCCGACGGGAAGCGGCGGTTGGCCAGGTGGTCGAAGAAGACCTCGTCGGGCACCAGGCCGGGCACGCAGACGACCGTCCAGCCGGTCAGGGCCTTCAGCTTTGGATTCATGAGGGCGAAGTCGGGGATGCCGCCGGTGTTCAGGTCAAGCGCCTTCAGACCCTTCAGGAAGGCGTCCGAGGCGCGCCCGGGCAGGATCTTCATCTGGCGGGCGTACAGGGTATCCCAGGTGTCGTGCTCGACCTGGGTATAGGCGCGCCAGTTCTGGGAGATCGTCCAGTCCGCCGCCGCGCCCTCCGGCGGGGTTTGAAAGACATGTTCGAAATCAGCCATCACGCGCTCCTTGGACCGGCAGTCTAGAACCCCGGCGGCGAAGAGCCAACGGCCGGATCAGGCCGGATCAGTGAATCGGCTGCGCCCGCGGCGCGATGCGACCGTTGTCGTCCATCGTGAACCAGTGGGCCTGGTCTGCGGCAGACAGGGGCGTCACGTCGGGATCATGCTCAAGCACGTTCTCGGCGGCATAGACCAGGAAGCCGGACTCCATCCCCATGGCGAGAATGCGATAGAAGGGCTGATCGCGCTGGTCCGGGCCGGGTTCGCCGGCCGGTCCCGCATAGACAGCGTCAACGTCGACGACCACGCCGCGAAACGATTCCTCGCGGTGACGCACGATCTGGCCGAGGCCGAATTTGGCGGTGAGGGACTGGGTCATCCTGCACAGATACGACCCCGAGCCTGAGCGGCATGCCGGTCGTCCTGTTCATCTTGCTGTCAGATAGGCTTGGCGCGGACGGTTCGGCGCGGCTAGGTTCACCGGGACGGGCGCCCGGTTCGGTTGCGCCTACATGAAAGTTCGGCCCATGCCGGAACCCGACGGCGCGCCGCGAAGGCGCGACGAGCGGTCCCGGGTCCAAGGGGCGTCCATGCGAGATTCGTCGGGTCGCGACGGTCCCGTGTTCGGCGCCCTCGATCTGGGGACCAACAATTGTCGCCTGCTGATCGCGCGTCCCGCGCGGGCGGGCTTCCGCGTGGTCGACAGTTTCAGCCGCATCGTTAGGCTGGGCGAAGGTCTGTCGCGCACCGGCCGGCTCGACGAGGCGGCGATGGACCGTGCCTATGACGCCCTGGCCCTGTGCGCCGAGCGGGTTGTTCGACGCGGCGTGGATTCCGCCCGGCTCAACGCTGTCGCCACCCAGGCCTGTCGGCAGGCCGAGAACGGCCAGGAGTTCATCGATCGCGTCCGTCGCGGCACCGGGCTGAAACTCCGCATCATCGACCCCGTCGAAGAGGCTCGCCTGTCGGTCGAGGGGTGCATCAACCTGTTCGACCCCAAGGCCGAGGCGGTGCTGGTCATCGATGTCGGCGGGGGCTCGACGGAACTCTCCTGGCTGAGGAAGTCAGGCGCGGAGATGAAGACCGTGGCCTGGATGTCGGCGCCGCTGGGGGTCGTGACCCTCGCCGAGCGGCACCCGGAACCGGCCGGAGCGGGTGCGGCCTGGTACGAGGCCATGGTCGGAGACATGAGCGCGGCACTGTCTGTCGGATCGTTCGACGACGACGAGTTCCGCAGGCTGTTCGCCACCGGTCAGGGGCATCTGGTCGGGACATCGGGGGCGATCACCAGCCTCGCGGGGGTTCATCTGAACCTGAGGCGCTATCAGCGGGACCGGGTCGACGGGCTGTGGATGACGCGGGCCGAGTGCGATGCCGCGGCCGAGAAACTGAAGGCCCTGGGGCCGAAGGGTCGGGCGGCCGAGGCCTGTATCGGGCCGGACCGCGCCGATCTGGTGCTGGCCGGGGCCGCGATCCTGGACGCGGTACAGCGCGCCTGGCCCAGCGAGCGGGTCAGGGTCGCCGACCGGGGGCTGCGCGAGGGCATGCTGCTGCAGCAGATGCGCGAGGCCCGCAAACCCCAGCGCCGACGTCGCGGCCGGGGGCGAGGCGGTCAGGCCGCTGGAGCGGCCGCGCCCGAGACCTGAACCGGCAGGACAATGTCGCAGATCGAGAAGTCCGCGCCTCGCGCCGTCCGCACCCCGTCGGCCAGGGTCCGGAAGGCGGCCGAGGCCGTGTCCAGCACCTGAACCACCGGCCGATCCGCCTCGGGCAGGTCCGAGGCGATGCGCACGCGGATCATCCGGTCGGGATCGGCGGTGACCGCGCCGTTGTCGCCGTCGCCGACCTTGATGGCCCGAACCACATCGAGGCCCGACACCACGGTCCCCCAGACCGTGTAACGCTTGTCCAGCGCCGGATAGGGCTGGCGCATCAGGAAGAACTGGCTGTTGGCGCTGTCGATGGCGTCATCGCGCGCCATGCCCGCGACCCCCGGGCAATAGGCGCCCCAGGCATGGACCTTGCCGTCGGCGGTCGTGGCCATCAGGGAGGTCGGCTGGGTCTGGACGGGCAGGCTGTGCAGGAAGCCCAGCATGGCGCCGGCCGGTGAGGCGACCGGGGTGAACGGCGCCTCCGGACCCCGGCGGAAGGTGAACTCGGCCTTGATGTCCGGGTAGGGACTCTGGCCCTCGCCATTGCCCAGAGGATCGCCCGTCTGGGCCATGAAGCCGTCGATGACACGATGGAAGGTGATGCCGTCGAAGAAGGCGCGGCGGGTCAGGAGCCGCATCCGCTCGACATGCAGGGGCGCGGCCTCGGGCGCGAGTTCGACCAGGATCCGGCCCCGGTTGGTATCGATGATCATCAGGTTGTCCGCCGGGACGGTGCGCCAGTCGGCGGCGCCCGGAGCGGCCGGGACTGCAGCGGGAGGCGGCGAGGCCTCCTGCGCAAACACAGCGGGCGCTGTGCCCAGCATCACGCTCGAGACGATCGCGAGCGCCCATGCCCCCGTCTTTCGATCATTCCCGCGAAGGCGGGGACCCGGCGCGTTTGCGAGGCGCGGCGCGTGGGACAACAATTCGAACACGGACATCTGGCGATCATCTCCCAAAGGACTGGGTCCCCGCCTTGGCGGGGATGCACGGATAAAGAGGGCTATCCCCCTGAAACCTCCGCCACAGGCTGCACGTCGCAGACCGTGAACTGGGAACCGCGCGCGGCGCGAACCTCGGCCACATGCGCCTGGAAGGCCGCCGACCGGGCGTCGAGCACGCGCACGACCGGACGCTCGCCTTCGGGCAGGGCGGCGGCGGTCCGCACATGGGTCATCGTGTCCGGATTGTCGTTCACGGCGCCGTCGGCGCTCTCCGGACCGGCCTTCAGAGCGCTGACGACCTCGAGTCCCGACACGATGCGCCCGAAAGCGGTGTAGTTTCCGTTCAGGACCGGGTTGGTCGCCATCATCAGATAGAACTGGCTGTTGGCGCTGTCGGGCGCGCCGGAGCGGGCCATGCCGACGACGCCGGTGCAGAACAGGCCGCTGGCGTCGGTCTTGAAGTCCGCCGTCACCATCATCTGGGCGTCAGGCTGGGTCACCACCGGCAGGGAGCCGACCAGGCCGACGATGCCGGTCGGAGCGCCGCCCTCGATCGGGGCGAACCGGGCGTCGCGGCCACGGCGGAAGGTGAACTCTGCGGCGATGTCGGGCAATTCCGAGCCGCCGGCTCCTGTGCCCAGCGGGTCACCCGTCTGGGCCATGAAACCGGTGATGACGCGATGGAACTTCAGGCCGTCGTAGAAGCCCTGGTCCGCCAGGGTGCGGATGCGCTCGGCGTGCCGCGGCGTGGCGCGTGGCTCCAGCTCGACCAGGATTCGACCCTTCGAGGTATCGATGACCAGCAGGTTCTCGGGCGCGATGGTGCGCCAGTCGCTTGCTGCAGGGATCGGGGCGGCAGTCGCGGGTGCGGTCTGAGACGTGGCAGCGGCGGGTGCGAGGACCGACAGGGCGGCGGCGAGGACGAAAGGCGTGATCTTCAAGGCGTTATCCTGAGCGATTCTAGCGTTTGACACGGTCGCGCACGGCGGCGGCGACGGCGGGGCTGACGAAGCTGTCGATGTTTCCGTCCAGCCGGGCGATTTCCTTGACCAGTCGCGAGGCGATGGCCTGGTGGCGCGGATCGGCCATCAGGAACACGGTCTCGATGTCGTCATTGAGGCGCTGGTTCATGGCCGTCATCTGGAACTCGTATTCGAAGTCGGCGACGGCGCGCAGGCCGCGCACGATGACGTTGGCGTCCAGCTTCTCGGCGAAATGCATCAGCAGGGTCGAGAATGGCAGGACCTCGATGTCGGCCCCGAGGCGGGCGACCTCGGCGCGGACCATCTCGACGCGTTCGGCGGTCGTGAACAACGGCCCCTTGTCGTCGTTCTGGGCGACGCCGATGACCAGTTTGTCGACCAGCTTCACAGCCCGGCCGATGATGTCCATGTGGCCGTTGGTGACCGGGTCGAAGGTCCCCGGGTAAAGCCCGATCCGCATGCATTTTCTCCCCGCCGCGTGGTGTGATTAGCAGGCGGCGCGGGTCCGGCCTAGATCGGCTGAGGCGCGTTCGACGACCAGGCGCGTGCGAGCCGGTCGATCCGCCCCGGCGCGGCGCCGAAGACATGGTCGCCGATGGCCGTGATCGGACAGGCCGGCGTGGCGCTGTTGCACAGGAAGGCGGCGTCGAAGGCGTCGAGGTCGATGAGGTGGACGGGCGCGTGTCGCTCGGTCAGGCCGACGGCGGCGAGGCCGCGCGAGATCAAGGCCTCGGCGACGCCTTCGAGCATGGGGGCCTCGGGCCAGACCACGCAGTCGCCCTCAAGGAAGCCGATGTTCCACAGACTGCCTTCGGAGATCAGGCCGTCCGCGTCGGCGAACAGGGCGTCGTCGAAGCCCGCCTCCCGCGCCACCCGCCGGGCATGGATCAGGGGGAAGGTCGCCGTGTGCTTGAGATGGGCCGCGTCGCGAACGTAGGTCCGGGCCTGGATCCTCATGCGGCCGGCCAGGGGCGGGGGCGAGGGCGAGACGACGATCATGACGCTGGGACGGCCCCGGGCCGAAGGGCTGTGCGGCAGGATCTCGCGCGAAAACAGGCTGACGCGGAGCCAGGCGTCGCGGCGATCTCCGAGAGCCAGACGCATGAGGTCGCGGAGGCGATCCTCCCCCACCGCCTCGCCGAACAGTTCGATCGCGGAGGCGTGGAGGCGGGCGAGGTGGAGGTCGAGGCCGCGCACCCTACCCGCATCCACGCGGAAGGAGGTGTAGGCGCCATAGTTCACGATGGCGAGGTAGCGGAGATCGGCCTCGGTCGGGGGAAGGCCGTCGATGAGGAAGCCGGTCATCGAACCCTCTCCCGGTGGGAGAGGACTTGAGGCTCGCAGAGCGGAGCGATGCGTAAGCCGAAAGGGTGAGGGTCGGGTTCGTACCAGTGAGGCGCGGCCCTCACCCTTTCGCGCAAGGACGACGGCTTCGCCGCCGTGCGCTCAAGCCCTCTCCCAACGGGAGAGGGATCAACCTTCGCCGCCCTCATCGGTGTCGACCTCGGGTTCGTCGCCGCCGCTGTCCGCCAGACGTTCGACGGACACGACCTTCTCGCCTTCCGCCGTGCGGAAGATGGTCACGCCCTGGCTGGAGCGGCCGACGATGCGGACCTGGCCCACACGGGTGCGGATCATCTGGCCGTTGGAGGTGACCAGCAGCAGGTCGTCGGTATCCTCGACCGGGAAGGCGGCGGCGAGGCGGGCGCCGGCGCGACCGCCCAGACCGTGGGCCGTCAGACCCTGGCCGCCCCGGCCGGTGCGGCGGTATTCATAGGCCGAGGAGCGCTTGCCGAAGCCGGTCTCGGTGACCGTGAGGATGAATTGTTCGGCCGCGCCCAGTTCGGCGATGCGTTCGACCGACAGGGCGGCGTCGCCCGAGCCTTCGGCCTCGTCATCCGCCTCGACCACGGCGGTGTCGTCCTCGCCTTCGGTAGCGCGACGCATGGCGTTGGCGTGCTTCACATAGGCCGTCCGCTCGTCCGGCGTCGCATCGACACGTCCGAGGACGGCCATGGAGATGACGGCGTCGTCGCCCTGGAGGCGGACGCCGCGCACACCGGTCGAATCGCGGCCCTTGAAGACGCGGACGTCGTCGGCCTTGAATCGGATGGCGCGGCCCAGCGCGGTGGTCAGCAGGACGTCGTCCTCGGCAGTGCAGAGGGCGACGCCGACCATGTGGTCGCCGTCTTCCAGCTTCATCGCGATCTTGCCGGCGCGGTTGACCGTCGCGAAGTCGCTGAGCTTGTTCCGGCGCACGTCGCCCGAACGGGTGGCGAACATCATGTCGTAGTCGCCCCAGGTCGTCTCATCCTCGGGCAACGGCAGGACGTTCATGATCGAATCGCCCGGCTCGATCGGCAGCAGGTTGACGAAGGCCTTGCCGCGCGACGTCGGGGCGCCCAGCGGCAGGCGCCAGACCTTCAGCTTGTAGGCCTTGCCGTTGGTGGCGAAGAACAGGACCGGCGTGTGGGTCGAGGCCGAGAAGACGCCGACGACGGCGTCCTCGTCCTTCATCGTCATGCCGGACTTGCCCTTGCCGCCGCGATGCTGGGTCCGATAGGCGTTCAGGGCGACGCGCTTGACGTAGCCGCCGTGGGTGACGGTGACGACCATGTCCTCGCGCGGGATCAGGTCCTCATCTTCCAGTTCGAAGTCGCCTTCGCCGATGGTCGTGCGACGGGGCACGGCGAACTCATCGCGCACTTTCAGAAGATCCTCGCGGATGATGGCGATGATGTTCTTGCGGTCAGACAGGATCGTCAGGTGGCCCTGGATGGTGTCGGCCAGGCCGCGCGCCTCGGCGAAGATGTCGTCGCGCCCGAGGCCGGTCAGGCGGCTGAGCGTCAGGCCCAGGATGGCGCGGGCCTGTTCGTCAGTCAGCTTCAGGCTGTCGCCGTCGATCAGGACCGAGCGTGGATCGGCGATCAGCTCGACGAGGGCAATCATGTCGCCGACAGGCCAGGCCTTGGCCTGCAGCCGCTCACGCGCCTCGGCGGGATCGGCCGAGGAACGGATGATGTGGATGACCTCGTCGATGTTGGCGACGGCGACGGCCAGACCGACCAGGACGTGGCCGCGGTCGCGGGCCTTGGCCAGCTCGAACTTGACGCGGCGGACCACGACCTCTTCGCGGAAGTCGAGGAAGACCTCGAGCATCTTGCGCAGGCCCATCTGCTCCGGGCGGCCGTGGTTCAGGGCCAGCATGTTGACGCCGAACGACGACTGCATGGCGGTGTAGCGCCACAGCTGGTTCAGGATCACGTCGCCGGACGCATCGCGCTTGAGCTCGATGACGATCCGCATGCCCTGGCGATCCGATTCGTCGCGGACGTCCGAGATGCCTTCGAGGCGTTTCTCGCGAACCATCTCGGCGATTCGTTCGATCAGGGTCTGTTTGTTGACCTGGAACGGCAACTCGGTGACCACGATGGCCTCGCGGTCCTTGCGGATGGTCTCGACCGAGGCGACGCCGCGCACGATGACCGAGCCGCGACCTTCACGCAGGGCGTTGCGGGGCGCGGTGCGGCCCAGGATCTCGCCACCGGTCGGGAAGTCGGGACCCGGCACGATGTCCAGCAGGGCGTCGTCGGAGATGTCGGGTTCGTCCAGCAGGGCCACGGCCGCATCGACGATCTCGCCCAGATTATGCGGCGGGATGTTGGTCGCCATGCCGACGGCGATGCCGCCCGCGCCGTTGACCAGCAGGTTCGGGATCCGCGCCGGCAGGACGACGGGCTCCAGCTCCTTCTCGTCGTAGTTCGGCTGGAAATCGACGGTGTCCTTGTCGATGTCAGCCAGCAGGGCGCTGGCGGCCGGAGCCATGCGCGCCTCGGTGTAGCGCATCGAGGCCGGCATATCGCCGTCGACCGAGCCGAAATTGCCTTGGCCGTCGATCAGCATCAGCCCCATCGAGAACGGCTGGGCCATGCGGACCAGGGCCATATAGACCGAGGCGTCGCCGTGCGGGTGGAACCGGCCGAGCACGTCGCCGACGACGCGGGCGCACTTCGAATAGGACCGCTCGGGCGTCATGTTCAGGTCGTGCATCGAATAGAGGATGCGACGGTGAACGGGCTTGAGGCCGTCACGGGCGTCCGGCAGCGCACGGCTGACGATCACGCTCATGGCGTAGTCGAGGTAGGAGCGTTTCAGCTCGTCCTCGATCGAGATGATGGAAATGTCCGAGCCGCCCGAACCGGCTGGCGGTGCGGCGTTTTCGTAGCTGTCGTCGGTCAAGGATTTTAGGCTTTAGATGGCCGGAATCGGAACGTGATCCGCTATGACGATTTCTAGCACCCGTGGGCCCGCGAGGCAAAATTTCGCAGGCTTTTTCACAGGCGGCCTGCCTATCCGTGAAAGGACCAAATCCATGCGCACCGCAGCCCTCGCCGTCGCCCTCCTCGCCGCCCCGCTGGGAGCCTGCGTGAGCGTCACCGCCAACGACTACGGCGATCACACGATGATGCGGGCGACGCCGGGGGACTTCGGCGAGGCCACCCTCGTCAACACTTCGGGCGCGCGAATCGGCCGGGCCGTGCTGACGCAGGGCGCGACGGGCCTGCTGATCCGGATCGAGGCGACCGGCCTGACGCCGGGCTGGCATGGGGTGCATATCCACGCCGTCGGCGAATGCGCCGCGCCCTTCACCTCGGCCGGAGCCCATGTGAACCACGGCGAGCCCAAGGCGCCGCACGGCCTGTTGAACGCAGAAGGGCCCGATGACGGGGATCTGCCCAACATCTTCGCCGCGCCCGATGGCTCGGCCTCGGCGGAGCTGTTCACCAGCCGCGCCCGGATCGCCGACGAAGGCCCGGGTCAGTGGCTGTGGGATGCGGACGGCTCGGCCATCGTCATCCACGCCAAGGTCGATGACCACGTCAGCCAGCCGATCGGCGGAGCCGGCGACCGGGTGGCCTGTGGGGTGATGGCGGCGGGCTAGAGCCTGATCGCTTGAGACGGAAGCGCGTCGCGCTTCTGTCGAAAGCGTGAATCAGGCTCTCGCTGATATCTGGAGCAGGATTCACGGCATCAGCGGAATCGCGAAGCGAGTCCTCCTCAGCCGATCCTGCTCTAGGCCTTCGCCGCGCCTGCCCGCAGGCCCCGCTCCGCGAGCGCGACGACAGCCACGCCGGCCATGGTCAGGGCGGCGCCGGTGAGGATCTGCGGCGTCAGCACATCGCCCAGCAGGCCCCAGCCGATGGCGATCGAGACCACGGGGGTGGCGAGGAAATAGGGCGTCACCCGTCCGGCCTCACGTTTCTGAACCAGCCAGAACACCATACTGGTGGCAAAGACCGACGAGATGACCCCGGCCCACAGCATGCAGACCCAGATCAGCGGGGTCGCGGCGCGGACAGCCTCGACCTGACCGGTCTCGAACATGGCCGAGCCGAACGCGAGGGTCGGCAGGGCGACGAAGGCGAGCAGCCCTTGCATCTTCAGCGGCGGAATCGAGGTGGTCCGGCGCGCGATCACGGTCGTAATCCCCCAGAAGGCCGCCGCAGCGATGATCACCAGGATGGCGGGCCAGTCATGCAGGGCATGGGGATCGGCCGACATCCAGGCGACGCCGATCAGCGACACCACCATGCCGATGAGGGCGGCGATCGACAGCCGCTCGCCCAGCAGCAGGAAGGCGAAAAGGGCCGTGAAGGGGATCCACAGCTGGGACGCGACCGAGACCGGACTGACGTCTTCGGCAAGGGCGAACCCCAGATAGAGCAGACCGTAATGCAGGGGTCCGCCGAGGATGACGATCAGGACCAGGCTCTTCCAGTTCGGAAAGGGGGGACGCACGAAGGGGATCAGACACAGGGCGGCGATGGCGAAGCGAATGGCTCCGGTCAGCAGCGGTGGCAGCACCTCGGTCGCCACCTTGGCGGCGGCATTGTTGGCCCCCCAGATCACCACGATGGCGGCGATCGCGCCGATCTCCATCAGGGACAGCGGGCTGTGGGGCTTGTCGGGAGTTACGGGCACGGATGGCCTATCGCATGCCCAAACAAAAACGTCGGCTCACAATGCATGAGCCGAAGTTTCGATTGCGATGGACCGGTCTGTTTAAAACGGGATGTCGTCGTTGAGGTCGTAGCTTTCCTTCGGGCCGGAGGGCTTGTTGGCGCCGCCGGTGGAGAAGCCCGAGGAATAGTCGTCATCGTTCGAGCGACCGCCCGAACCCTGACCGCCGCCTTGCGAAGCCCCGCCGCCGTCACGGCCGCCCAGCATGGTCAACTGGCCGTTGAAGCGGCCGATGATGATTTCGGTGGTGTATTTCTCGACGCCGTCCTTGTCGGTCCACTTGCGCGTCTGGAGCGAGCCTTCGACATAGACGGTCGAGCCCTTTTTCACATAGTTTTCAACGACCTTAACGATGTTGTCGTTGAAGACCGAAACGCGGTGCCATTCGGTCTTTTCCTTGCGCTCGCCCGATGACTTGTCACGCCAGGTCTCGGAGGTGGCCAGGGAGAAGTTGGCGATACGGTCGCCGTTCGGCATGGAGCGGATTTCCGGATCGCGACCCAGATTGCCGATGAGGATGACCTTGTTGACGCTTCCCGCCATGATGAAATTCTCTCTCTGATAGCTCCGGCGCGACTGTGCGACCGGGCTGAAAATCCTGGTCCCGCGAGGCGCGCCCGCGAAACCGTTAACACGTGTTCCGAGTTTGTTCTACTGTCCCGGGAACGAGGGCGGGGCGCGTTCCTCGACCACGACGCCCAGTTCGGTGACGCCCCGCTCGATGGCGCCCGGCACCGCCAGGCGACCGTCGCCGGTCCGCGCCAAGGCGAAGAACCGCGCGCCCTCCAGCGTCCGAGCGAACGAGACCCCCCGACGGTCGACGAAGATGAACTGGCCCTGATAGGCGCCGGTGACCTCCTCGCGCGTGCTACCCAGGCCGCGGAAACGCAGACGCATTTCCTCCAGCCGGGCGGCGCACATCTCGATCTGGACCTGGTCACGCGCGACGACGTTGAAGACCGGCTCGTCCCCAGACTGCTCAACCGCATAGCAGACGCCGGTCTCGGTCGGGGCCTTCACCGCCTGGGCGCAGCCCGCGAGGACCGGGATCGCCAGGAGCGATGCGATCAGGGTGGGGCGGATCATCAGTTCAGGCTCGGAAACTGGCAGCTGCGATCCTGGTCGGCCAGGATGCGGAAGCGCGTGTTGTCATTGGACTGCTCGACGCGCCGGGGCACCAGCCGCAGGGTCAGATTGCCGTGGCGGCCGTACTGGGCGTCGCCAGGGCGGACGCAGGTTCCCGCGTACAGGGCCTGGACGCACTGGTTCAGGCTCATCTGGCCCAGCTCACGCCAGTCCGAGCCGGTGAAGCGCAGGCAGGGTGCTCCAGACGTGCGCTCCACGCGCGGCTGGGGCTGCAGCTGGGGCTGGGGCTTTTCGGGCAGGGTCGTGTCGTAGGGATCGACGACGCCGCTGCCGGCTGTCGTCGTCGCGTCGGGCAGGGCTGGCGGCGGGGCGAAGGACGCCGTCGGGGCTGCGGCGAGGGCGCCCGTCTCGTCGAGACCCACATCCAGGGCGTCCGTGGCCAGGCCGTTGCGTCGGGCGCAGTCGGACAAGGTCGCCATGCCGATGAACTGGCCATCGACAAAGCAGCGCAACGCTCGTGTCGGCTCCAGCGACGGCGCATCGCCGACATTGACCGTCAGACCGCCGGGGCCTTCGGTTTCCGGCGCTTTCGGCGCGGCCGGTTCACGGCTTCCGCCGAACACCAGGGCCAGCACCACGGCCGCCAGGACGGCGAGGCCCACACCGATGGCGATGATGACGCGATTGTCGTTGGGCAGTTGCATGAAGCGGAGCTCGCTGGGCGTCGGGCCTTGAAGGCCTCAATAACCCCGCCCCGCACCGGGGCGTCAACTGCGAAGCGAAAACGGCGCCCGCTTATCCGGTCAGGCGGGCGAGCGCAGCCTGATAGTTGGCGAGCTGGTTGGTCAGATAGGCGGGGACGGGGCCGGACGCCGAAGCGGTCGCGTCCTGGGGCGCCAGTCCGCGATAGGCGTCGCGGATGACCTTGAGCGCGCCCTGAAGCTTTTCGCCAGACGCCGTGATCGCAGCCGCGTTGTTCAGGGTCAGGTTGCCGGGCAGGTCCAGACCGAACGTCTTCACACTGGTGTCGGCCGCGGCCAGCCCGACATAGCCCGCCGACAGGCCGAGCCCCATCAGGGCGTCCCTGCCCGTCTCGCCGGCGGCCAGGATCGCCCCGGTCTTGCCGTCCTTGGCCATGATTGACAGGCGCTGGACGCCGCCGGTGGTGGTTGTGGTCTCGCCGTCCCTGCCGGTGACCGCGCCGCCTTCGGAGGCGACGGTGACCTTCAGCTTGCCTCCGGACGCCACGCTGATCTTGCGGGCCAGGGTCGCCAGGGTATCCTTGGCGTCGATGGTCACAGCCTGGGCCCGGCCGCCGTTGGCGGGCGTGATATAGAAGCGGTCGCCGACCCGCAGAGAGGTGGCATCGGTCAGTTTTTTGGAATCACTCTGGTCGATCTCGCCCTGCGGCAGGCCCAGACGGTCCAGGACGCTGGCCCCGCCGGACGCGACAGCCAGGGTCATCGGCCTGGCCTGGTCGCCGTCGCCGGACCAGGTACGGGTGTATTCGACGGCGCCGGTCAGGGGATCGAGCCGGGTGAGATAGGCCTTGGCCGGGTCCGTGTCCTTTGCGGCCGGATCGCGGTCGGCGATGCCGGTGATCCAGACCTTGCCGTCATGGACCTTCACGTCGGCGGCCGTGTCGTCGCCCGCGTCGCCGTACCAGCTCAGGCGATCGGTCCCGGCGGCCGTCAGGTCGGTCGAGATCGCGGCGACGAAGACGTCCTTGCCGCCCGAATGGGCCGTGGTCGTGGTCCCGGCAGCGAGACCGCTGTCGCGGCTGGTCCCGGTCAGGATGACCTTCCCGTTGGCAATGGCGATGCCGGCGATCTCGCCCGAAATGGCGCCGAGGTCGCGCGTCAAGGCCAGGGTCGGCACGCCCGCAGCGTCCAGGGTGAAGCGGCGCACGACCGCGTGGCCGTCCTCGACACCGGCGGTGTAGAGGTTGGAGCTGTCGATGGTCATCGCATCGACGCTGTCGTCGCCGCCGGTGCCGAACTGGCTCTGGCCGATCGCCTTGGAGACGATGCCCGCTGTCGGATAGGGCTCGCCCGCCTTGAAGGCCTGCACATATCCATCCCAGCCGCCGACCGAGACCGATCCGGGAATGGCCGATTTCGACCGCCCGCCGATATAGACCAGGCCGTCGGCGCCGAAGGAGACGCTGGTCGCCTCATCGGCCGCGCGGGCGCCGCGACGCTGGGTCCACTGCTCCTCGCCGTCCTTGTTGAACACGGTGACGAAGCTGTCGGCGACGTTGGCGACCTCTCCGGTCTTGCCCGCGTCCGTGGTCGAGGTGTTCAGCGAACCCGTGACGGAGCCCGCGACAGCGACATCGCCGTTGTCGTCGATCGCGATGGCATAGCCGCTGGCGGTCGAGGCGGCCCCCAGGGTGCGGGTCGCGACCAGCCGTCCAGCCGAATCGTACTTCATCAGGGCGACGTCCTGAACGCCCTTGATCGGCTGGCTCGTCCCGCCGGAGGTGACGTCGCCGACGATCCACAGCGAGCCGTCCGGCCCGACCGCGCTGGCGCGGACGGCGGTGACGCCGTCGGGCATCTTCTCCTGGGATATGCGGCCGTCGACCCATTGGGTCTCGCCGACGTTGCCGCCGGCGGGCTGGGCCGCCGTCCCGCCGTCGCTCTGGAACTTCAGGATCTGGTTGATGGTGGTGGCTGGAACGGTAGTCCTGGTGCTCGATACGCCGTTGACCGTCGTGGTCACGGTCGTGGCCGGGGCGCCGGCGGACTGGACCACATAGACGGCGTCCGACGTCTCGGAGGCAGTGAAGCCGACGGTCTCGGTCGAGGTCCCGCGGATCGCGAGCGGCCACCTGTCGGGGCCCGCCGGCAGGGTCACGGGCTTTCCGGCGACCTGGATGACCTTGGGCTCCGCCTTGATCTGGTCGCGGCCGATGCGGGTCTGGAAGCCGGCGGCCTCCAGCTTGCCGTTGATGAAGCTCGTGACAGAGTCCATCGTCCGGGGCGTCGAACCCATATCGGACAGATCGATCGGCACGGCCGTGGTCTGGGTCGAAAGCCCGACCGGCACCTTGATGGTGATGTTGAACCTGGTGTCGCCCTCGAAAGCCTTCACGGGCGTGTCCAGCGCGCCTTCATGGATCGGGCCGGTGATCGAGTTGGAGCTGTCACGAGGGACGCCGGCGGTCGTCTTGGAGGTCGAGGACGACGTACCCTGCACCAGGCGCAGCGCGTCGAATTCTGCCTTGCCGAGGTAGGAGCCGATTTCGGCGAGGCCTGAGGCGAATCGTTTCTGGGTCAGGGCCAGGTCGGTCATGCTCAGGCCCTTCACCGAGGCGCGATTGGCCAGGGCGTTGAGCGTCTCCAACCCCTGATAGAGGGCGAACAGCTTCCTGTAGTCGGCCGAGGCGCCCTTCACGTCGAGCTGGGCGGCGTCCTCGTTGACGAAGGCGCGGCCGCCGAGCGCGGCGCGAACCAGGGCGTCCGGCTTGGGCGCGGTCGGCTGGGCCGAGGTGCTCCACGGCGCGGTCGGCTGGGCCTTCTTCGTGACGAGGTTGGTCAGCGCAGCCGAGGACGCGGGGTCATACGAACCGCCGAACAGACCCATCAGATAGCTGTTGTTGATCGCCACTCGATCCTCCGCGGAGGACGGTACGCGAACGGGCTCAATGCGAGATTAACGTTCGACCAGGGAACGATGGAATGCGAATCGTGTTCTGATCTCGTTGGGCAGGAGTGAGATCATGATCTTCCCGAAGTCGCTAATCCAGAACCTGCTGGCCCTGTACGGGTTCGGAGACCGCTCGCACCCGCCACGCCGCCGCCCTGGCCCTGTGGTGATCGGGCACACCCCGGGCCCTGGCCGCTTCTGATCCTTACTGGAACAGGGACAGAATGATCTGCGGCGCCTGGTTGGCGATCGACAGGGCCTGAGCTCCGAGCTGCTGCTGCACCTGCAACGCCTGCAAGCGCGCGCTTTCCTTGGCGAGGTCTGCGTCCACCAGATTACCGATGCCCGATTCGATCGTGTCGGCGAGCTTCGAGACGAAGGTGTTGTGCGCCGAGATCTGCTTGGCCTGGGCTCCGAGGTCGCCAAGCGCAGAGTTCAGCTTGCTGATCGAAGTGTCCAGCTTGCTGAGCGCCGTGGTCGCGCCGGTGATCGTCAACAGGCTGTCAGCCAGACCAAGCGTCAGAATGGATCCGCTCAGGGTCAGGTTCTTGCCCGACAGGGTCACGAACGAGGACGCGTCGGCGTTGGCAAGGAACTTCAGTCCGTTGGTCAGGGAGCCGTTCAGGACGTTGCCGCCGTCGAACTCAGCGTTCTCCACGGCCGACTTGATGGCGCGTAGCAAGGCCTGAAAGTCGGCGTTCAGCAGTTCGCGGGACTGGGTCTTGAGCGAGGCGTCCTTGGCCGCGACGACCTTCTCTTTGAGCTGGTTCAGCAGGTCGGAGATCGATTCGCCCGCCGACATAGCGACGTCGGCGATAGAGGTGGCGCGGTCCAGGCTCTGCTTCACGGCGGACAGGGCGCCGAGGTCGGCGCGCTGCCCCTGGGCGATGGCCCAGATTGCCGCGTTGTCCTTGGCTCCCTGGATTTTCAGCCCCGTGGAGACGCGATTCTGGACCCCGGTCAGGTTGTCGTTGGTGCGGGACAGGTTCTGCAGCGCGACGGCGGCGGCGGCATTGGTGTGAACGCTGTTCGTCGTCATAGGTCTTCTAGCCCCGGGTTGTTCGCCGGGAGGCTAGGTCAGTAACAGTCACCGTATGGTTAACGCCTGTAAACCACGACGATTAACCGCGGCGGGCGATCCCGCGCGGTCTGGAAGGTTGGGCCGGCGTCTGAAAAAAATCAGGCGCTAGTGTCGATCAGACCCCCGGCGGTGTAGCCTCCGCTTTCGGCCATTCGCAAAACCTGCTCTCGCGGGAACTGGCGGATGACCTCACCGGTGGTGCTGTCCAGGGTCTTGTAGATGAAGGTTCCCTGGGTGGGCCCTTCCTCTATGATCAGGCGATACCGGGCGGCCTCTTCGGCCTTCTGTTCGGCGCGGTCATGATCGAAGTCGTTGCTCGTGGTCGCGGCCCCGGTGGCTGCGATGACGGGCAAAGCGGCGGCGCCTATCCTCTTTGCATTGGTGTCCATGGCTCCTCACGCCGGGTTCTCCGGCGTCCCTTGGGGAACGGTCGGGCGGGACCGAAGTCCCGCCCTTCCATTGGCTTATCGGAACAGGCCGAGCAGGATCGAGGTCGAGGAGTTGGCGATCGACAGAGCCTGCACACCCAGCTGTTGCTTGGTTTGCAGCGACTGCAGTCGCGCGCTTTCCTTGGCCAGATCCGCATCGACCAGGTTGCCAACCCCGGATTCCAGAGCGTCGGAGAGCTTGGCGACGAACGTGTTGTGCGTATCGAGCGCCTTAGCGCCGGTGCCCAGGCGAGCCAGGGAGGCCGACACGTTGTCGATCGAAGCGTTGACGGCCGTCAGAGCGGTGGTCGCCAGGGTGGAGGTGCCGATGGTCGTCGTAGCCGCGACGGTCACGTTGGCGCCGCCCAGCGACAGGTTTTCACCCGCCACCTTGATGGTGGAGCCGGCCGTGTTCGAGAGGGCCTTGAAGCCATTGGTGCCGGTCGAGTTGTCCAGCAGGTTCACGCCGTTGAACTTGGCGTTCGAGACCACCGTGGTGATCTGGTCGCGGATGGACTTGAAGTCTTCGTTCAAGGCCTTGCGCGAGGCCGTGGACAGCGACTTGTCAGTCGCGGACAGGGCCTTTTCTTTCAACTGGATCAGCAGGTCGGAAACCGATTCACCAGCCGCCACAGCGACATCCACGGCGGATGAGCCGCGATCCAAACTGGTCTTGACGGCGGTGAGGGCGTTGATTTCCGAGCGCTGGCCCTGGGCGATGGCCCAGACGGCGCCGTTGTCCTTGGCCGAGTTGACCTTCTTGCCGGTATTGATCCGGCTCTGGACGGTATCCAGTTCCCTGTTCGTAGATTGCAGGTTTTGAAGGGCGGTTAGGGCGCCCGAGTTCGTGTTCACGCTGTTCAGCGCCATGACGAAAGTCCTTGTTTCAAGGTGTTCGACCGTCATTTTGACCGTCGAGAGCATTTTGCTCAGCAACAACAGAAGCAATCGGCACGCCAGACGTCGCAATTTCGACAAACGGCCAATGCATTGAAATAACTACGGTACTTTGCCTTAACCACGCTTCGCGCCCGGCAGGTTTTGCCGGTTTGCCGGCCGGACGGCAGGAAATGCCGGGCGCCCGGCAGGTTTTGCCGGGCGTTTCGTCCGGACGACGCGAAAACACCCTGACGAAACGGACGAAACGGACGACGTCAGGGACGCTTCGCCGCCTCTCCCGCCCGTCGCTCGGACAGCAAGGTGTCGACCGCCAGTCGCCGCGCGACGTCGCAGTCCGCGATCTGGCGGCCCCGGATCATATAGCCGACCTCCAGGTCACCCAAGGTCGGCGCGGCGGGAAGACGATGCAACTCGCATGGCCGGCTCGCCATCGCCGGCAGGGAGAGGCGCGGCGGGGCAACCGACGAGATCGGGCGCGATCCGGCACAGCTCGCGGTCATGGTGGTGCAGGCGATCAGCGCGATCGGCAGGCAACGGAAGGGAAGAGTCATCGGCGGTTCTCGCGGTCTGGATGGATCGGGCGGTGGCGCGTTCCAGCGTCACGGCGGACTGGACGGCGGCGTCGAGGCGGGCGACCTGGTCGGCCTAGCCCTCGGCCTCGGCGGTTCGGGCGGCGGCCTGCTGCGTGGCGGCGGCGACCGAGGCCTCGGCGCGGTTGAGCCGTCGCCGGTCGAGGTCGAACGGATCCCAGCGGAAGCCGAGACCGCCGAAGACGACGGCAGCGACGGCGAGGACGAAGACGCCGAGGGCCAGCCAGCCCATCGGCGCCAGGGTCCGCAGGACCGGAGACAGGCCGATCACGGGAACACCCGCCGGTCGAGCTCGAAATGCGGGCCGTCGCGTAGGCGCGGCCACTCGCCGCCCCAGACCAGGGCCACACCCTTGGCCTTCGCCGCCGTCTTGATGGCCTCGGCGATGCGCGGATAGAGGGGCCAGTCCCAGCGGATCGCACCATCGACCATGGCGGCGACATCGACCGCGTGGCCGGTGATGTGCCGCGAATTCATGGTGCGGCTGGCTCCGGCGCGGACCAGACACGCCTGCCGGGCCGGTGTCCTCAAACCTTCGGTGACCATGAAGTCGACCGGCGTGATGTGGATCGCCGCCTCGATGACGCCGACGAGGGCGGGATGGACGCCCCTCATCCGGGCGCGAGAGCGTTCGGACAGACGGAAGCTCATTTCGGGGCTCCGAGACGCAGGCGCAGATTGACCAGCAGGGCGACCAGTTGCTGGGCCGTCGGCGCGACCAGATAGAGGATCAGGGTGAGGGCCAGCAGCGACATGAGGCCCGAGGCCACGGCCGGGAGGGCGTGGGGTTCGGTCCGGTCGATGACGGCGGACAGCGACCGCCACAGGGCGAAGCTGGCCGCAAAGACATAGAGCCGGCGCCACAGCCATCTGGCCTCCGCCAGAGGCAGGAATGAAGGCCGGGATGAGGGCTGGGGGTCGTTATCAATCATTGTCGGGCCCCTCATCGGAGGTGGGATGGATTCTGGACCAGTCGGGTCCACAGACGGCGCGGCCCTCGTCGCGGGACAGGCGGCGGGGCGCCTCCAGCGCGTCGAAATCCAGCAGAGGGTCGATGCCGTCGAAGAAGGGATCGGCGTCGGGACGCGGCATCGGCCTCATCCCTGAATCAGGATCACGACAACACCGCCCGAACCGGCGCCGCCCGCACCACCGGAGCTGACGCCCGCGCCTCCGCCTCCCCCGCCCGCGCCATAGCCGCCCGCCACGCCGCCCGACGGACCTGCGCCGGAAGTCACCGCGCCCGCGCCGCCGCCGCCGCCGCCGGCCACCGCGATGCTCGAGGCCGGCGCCGATCCGCTCGAACCGGCCATCGAAACGCCGCCTGCGCCCCCGGAAGCGAGACAGGCGAGAACGCCACCCGCGCCGCCGGGCCCGCCGGCTCGCGCCACGCCGCCCGCATCGAGTCCGCCGCCGCCTCCGCCGCCGCCTGGAGACCCCGGGCTCTCGAGACTGCGACCCGTCTCGGCCGTGGCGATGGCCGAGGCCGCGCCGCCGGGATTGCCGCCGTGGATGCCGGGGCCGGCCGCGCCCGCGGCTCCGCCCGCCGGGCCGCTCGCGCCGGGCTGGCCGCCGCGCGCGGTCAGGAGAGTCACGCCCGAGGCGGTGATGAGGGTTTCGCCGCCGGCTACGCCGGACGCCCCGCCCGCGCCGAGGGTCACGGTCAGGTGGCCGGGCAGGTCCTCGACGCGCCAGACCGCCCGGGACAGGCCGCCGCCGCCGCCGCCGCCCCCGCCCTGACGCACGCCGCTCGCGCCCGAGGCGCCCGCACCGCCGCCGCCCCCGCCTCCGAGTGCGGTGACGATCAGAAGCCGGGCCCAGTCGGGCGCGATGAAGTCGCCGCCGGCGGTGAGGCGCACCGTCTCGGCCCGCGTGGCGCCGTGGGAGAACCAGACGCGGGCGTCGTCCTTGTCGATGCGCAGGGCCTCGCGCCAGGTCCCGCCGTCGGGGCTGACCTTCAGGCGCAGGTCGTCGTCGCCGATCAGGCCAAGTTCGGCGCGGCCGCCGTAGCCGCTCTGGAACAGAAGCGACAAAACGTCGGCGGCGCCCGCCTTGTTGAAGGTGAAACGCAGGTCGCCGTCGCCACCGTCACCCGTCGACAAGGCCGTCCACAGCGCCTTGTTCAGCCTGGCCGCGAAGGGATTTTCGGCGTCGGCCGTGGTGTTGAGGCCGAACCCGGTCAGATCCTGCAGACGGACCGGAAACGGGGTCCAGCCGTCGTCGCCGCGCACGACGAAGGCGCTCTCGTCCAGCACGACGGCCAACGTCCCGACCGGCGCGGGCACGCGGGTCCAGCCGCCCAGCTCGGCGCGGGCGAGATCGCCTTCCGACCATGCCGACCAGACGGCGCCGGTCGGGGTCGCGGGCAGGATGTAGAGGGCCCCGTCGTCCGGGTCGGCGGGCTGGGCCACGACGGTGCGGCTGACCACAGCCGTCTGGGCCAGAACGTCTAGTCGGGTCAGGGCCTCGTTGAGGGTGACATGTTTCTGCAACTGGCCGGCCGCCAGGTAGGGCAGGTCCAGTCGCGCGCTGTGGTTCGAAGCCATTTCGATCTCCGTTGGAATGCGGAGATCAGTGTGCGGGCGCCCCGGAGGCCCGCGCGTTGAAAGGCTCTAAAAAGAGCCGGCCGTTGAATTCATTGTGGTCCTGGGTCGATCCGTTGATGGGTATCGCCGGAAAGCGGGTTGCGGGGAGACCATGGAAGGGCTGGGAGGCCTCCCCGCTGACCGGATCGCGGCTGTCAGCACCCACGACGCCGCACGAGGCGGCGGCGCAACGGCCCGGTCCCGAACAACTACGGACGGCTCGCCGGGCCGGATGCGGTCCAGAGCCGGATCAGCGAGAGCCTGTGTCACGCTTTCGACAGAAGCGCGAAGCGCTTCTGTCTCAAACGATCAGGCTCTAGAGGGACTGAAGCTCACCGGTGGCGATCACCGGGCCATCCGGCTTGTCGGCGGCGGGGGTGTGACCAGGCGACTCCATCGAGATGGCGACGGCGACCGCCTGACCCGCCGTGGAGGCCAGGACGTCGGTCAGATGGTGATGCGAGGCGGCCGAGCCGTCGATTGCGCCGATCAGCTGGACCCCGGCCTCGCCCGGCCTGACCAGCCAAAGGTGCGGCACGGCGTTGACTCCATCCATCGCGTCCGTGGGCGCGATGAACAGATTTCCGGTCGCGCTGTCGTAGGCCAGGGCCACGACAGGCGTCCCGCCATCGGTCATGGCGATCGTGGCGACGCGGGTCACGCCGCCGGTCGGAGCCGTGTTCACGATGGGCGCGGGGGTCGGACGCGTGGCCAGCAGGGCGACAGCGACGAGGCTGGCAGCCAGCAGACCGGTCGAGCCCACGGCCCACGTCCTCCAGAAGGCGGCGCGGTTGTCGTTCGCAGCGACCGGGGCGATGCCCGCCTCGATGCGGGGCCAGACGCGGGCGGATGGCTGGACGGGTGGAATCTCGGCGATAAACCCGGCCAGATGCTCGTTCCAGACCTCGACCTCGGCAGCGAAGGCGGGATCGGAGGCCTCGCGGGCACGGGCGGCGCGCTCCTCTTCGGGCGGCAGAACGCGCAGGGCCAGCTCGCCGGCCAGGGCGTCGACGGCGCCGGGCTCGTCAGAAGGGAGGTCGGTCATGATTCGAGGCAGCTCCTCAGCCTGAACAATCCCCGCCGGATCCAGCTCTTCATCGTACCCAGCGGCACGTTCTCGCGGATCGCGAGGGCGTCGTAGGTGACCCCCTCCAGGAAGGCAGTGCGGATCACACCGCGGACCCTGTCCTCCAGCGTGTCGAGACAGACGTTCAGCCGGTTCACCTCGTCCGTCGTCTCGATCACGTCCGAGGCCAGGGGGGCGGCGTCGGCCAGGTCGTGGGCGTCCTGGACCGGAGCTGTGCGACGCATCGGCGCGGCCGACCTCAGACGGTCGATCGACCGGTTGCGCGCGATGGTCACCAGCCAGGTGATCGGGCTCGCGCGCGAGGGGTCGAAGGTCGAGGCCTTCCTCCAGACGGTGAGATAGGTGTCCTGCAAAACGTCCTCGGCCAATTGGCGGTCAGCCAAGATACGCAGGCAGACTCCCAATAGCTTCGCGGAGGTCGCCTCATAGACGATTTTGAAGGCGGCGCGGTTTCCGTCGCCCGCCTGGCCCAGGGCCACGGCCAGTTCGTCTCGCGTCAGCATGGGGGTCATTCAGCGGGTCCGGCGCAGTCTCGATCGTGCGGACTTGGGATGGCCCGCATCTATCAGTCAAGCGAAACAGCAGGCTCAGTCGTGCAGATAGACGACACGCCGCTTCTTCGGATCGGCCTTCATCGTGGCGACGTGCCGATCGTGCTCGCCGGATGCCCGCGCGTCGCGCTCGTTCGCCTCGACCCAGTGGGTACTCTCGATGTCCTTCTGCAGCGCCTTTGCCGCCATCAGGTGGCCGGGGAAGAAGAAGTCGACGACGTCGCCTGCGATCGGCACTTCTCCGGTCACGACGTCGACGCCGAGATAGCCGACCATGCGCGCAATGGTGCCCGGCGTCGCCTTGGCGCGTATCGCCTGGGTCAGGAGCCATCCGGCGGCCCCCACACTGTAGACCGTGCCGACGACCGGGATCCAGGTCAGCAGGCCGTCCAAGCCGATGCCGAAGGGGCCGAAGCCGACGGCCCGGTCGGAGAGCTTCTTGACGCCCTCGACATTGGACCAGATGTTCTCGATATCCCTGATCGACCGCTTCGCCATGTTCGCCCTCCCAAGCGACTGGTCAACGCGCCACATCGACCCGCGTTCACCATGGATAGCAAGTCTTAGTGACTGACAGAGCCTCGTATGTGCGATTGTTCGCGGCAGGTGTCGTGGGGCTGGCGCTTCTGGCTCCGCTGGGGATCGCATTGGCGGGCCTGAGCGGGATCGGTCACCGATGGGTCGACATTCTCGCGCAGTTCACCGGGCCGGCGCTCGTCGCGGCGGCGGCGGGGCTGGTCGCAGCGGCGCTTTTGCGATCGCGGACGCTGGTCGCGGCGGCGGTGATCGTCTGCGCCTTCGTGCTGGCGGCCGGGTCGAGCCAATGGGCGCCGCCGCGCGGAGACCCCGAGGAGGGCTCCCCGAACTTCACCCTCTACTCCGCCAATCTTCAGGCCCGGAATACGGATGTGGGCGCGATGGCGACCTCAATCGCCGCGGCCGATGCGGACGTCGTCGTCCTCGTCGAGTTCGGGGACGCGCCGGCGGCGGAGATCGACAGGGTACTGGCGGGATACCCCTATCGGGCCGTCAACGGCCGCATCGACCGGCCAGGCGGCGCCGTTCGGTCGGTGATCGCTTCGCGTCGGCCGTTGCGCGACATCCGGCTTCGCATTCCGACCCTGTTCGTCGTGGGGGCAAGGGTGGAGACCGATATCGGACCGGTCACGATCGCGGGCGTGCATATGACGCGGCCGTGGCCCTATCAGATCCAGTGGGAGCAGATTCGCCAGGCCGAGGGACTGTCGGTCTGGGCGCGGTCAGTCGACGGGCCGGTGATCGCGGCGGGGGATTTCAACAGCGTCTCGAGCGCCCGAATCGGCCGGATCATCAAGGGGGACGGCGCGTTGATCCCCGCACCCGGCTGGCCGGGGACCTGGCCGACGAAGCTGCCCGACGCCGCCGGCATGACCATCGACCAGGTCTATCGCTCGCCCGATCTGGCCCTGGTGGAGCGGCGGCTGGGCCTGCCCACGGGATCGGACCACCGACCGGTCATAACCCGCTTCACGAGGGCCGCCTCGCCAGGCGAGTGAGCCGCGCGTGATGGCCGTCGGCGGGGAAGTCGGCGGCCATCCATTCGGCCTCGAAGGCTTTCAGGATGAGGCCATGCCCGGGGCCGGGCTCAAGGCCCATTTTCGCGAGGTCGCGGCCGCCGACCGGCAGGCGCGGAACGGGCCAGCTTTCGACCAGCGCCAACGCCGGGGCGGTATCGGCCTGAGTCTGAAGCGCGCCGCCGCGCCGGATACGGTCGCTGACGGCCTCCTTCCCGAGGCGATAGATCAGCGCGCGCAGCTCACGCTCGCCGGTCGTCGGATCGAGTGGTCCCCCGGCTGCGGCGGTAAGGCGGATCTCGATCGCCCTGGGCAGACGCAGGCCACGGGCGATCCCGGCGACGGCGGGCGGGTCGTCGGGCAGCAGGGTCGAGAGTCGCAGGACCGGATCGGCGCTGGCGGCGCTTAGCGCATCGAAGGCCGCGAGCCCGGACACGGCAGGAAACAGCCGCTCCAGCACCCCGGCGTCACGCATCGCATGGATGGCCGGGCGCGGATCGGGCGCGGCCAGCAGCTTCATCAGTTCCTTCGACACCCGCTCGGCGGACAGTCGCGTCAGCCCTGAGGCGTGGGCGGCGCAGGCGGCGAGGCCCTCGGCGTCGGGGTCCGAACCACCATACCAGGCGAAGAAGCGGAAGAAGCGCAGGATGCGGAGGTAATCCTCCTCGATCCGGGTTTTCGGGTCGCCGACGAAGACGACGCGTCCGGCGAGCGCATCCTCCACCCCCTGCCCTGTCGGGTCGAAGATGGCGCCGGTGCGATCGGCATAGAGGGCGTTCAGACGAAAGTCGCGTCGCGCCGCGTCCTCGGCCCAATCGTCAGTGAAGGCCACGACGGCGCGGCGGCCGTCGGTCTCAACGTCGCAACGCAGGCTGGTGATTTCGTAGGGCTTCCTCTCCGAGACGGCGGTGATCGTGCCGTGGGCGATGCCCGTGGGAACGACCTTGATCCCGGCCGCCTTCAGCGCCGCCATCGACTCCTCGGGCTTCAGCCGGGTGGCGACATCGAAGTCGTCCACGGGCCGTCCGACCAGGGCGTTGCGAACCGAACCCCCGACGAAACGGGCGCTGTCGGGGCCGCCCGCCGCCTCCAGCGCGTCGAAGACGGCGGCGGTCGCGGAACTCGTCAGCCAGTCCTGGCCCTCCAGCCGGATCACGCGGCGTCCTCGGCGGCCGATTCGGGGAGGTTCAACTCGTCGCCATAGAGGCGCGCGCGCAGGCCGCGGATAATGCCGGCGGTCACGCCCCAGATGTATTGCTCGTTCCAGGTCATCGCCCAGAACCACCGTTTGACGCCCTCGGGCGCCTCGAGATGGTCGCGGCTGTGGTTGGCCGGATCCATGAGGAAGTCCCAGGGGGTCTGGAAGATTTCCGCCACCTCGTCGGGCGAAGCCTTCAAGGGCGGCAGGTGCGCGACCCAGCCGACGACGGGCGTGACCAGATAGCCGGTGCCGGTCTCGTAAGGGTCGGACAGACCCAGCACGGTGACCGCGGCAGGGTCGAGGTCGACCTCCTCCCGCGCCTCGCGCAGGGCGGCGTCGACCGCCGTCTCGCCGGGGTCGAGCCGACCGCCGGGAAAGGCGACTTGGCCGGTGTGTCGGGCCAGGCTGTCGGCGCGACGGGTCAGCAAAACACGCGCGCCCGCGGGATCGGCCACGATCGGGATCAGGACGGCGGCGGGCTTCAGCGGACCGGGCGTCCAGCGCGGGGCGCCGGGGTTCAGGTCGAAGTCCGAGCGGATGGCGCGCGTCTCCGCCCGCCAGTCGCCGACCGGCGCCAGCCGCTCGACCAACCGATCTTTCAAGGTCCGATGGCTCATTCCACGCCCGCTCCCGGCGGACCGAGCGGGAACCAGACGCCGCCGGACCGGACGGCGAGGCGGCCATCCCTGACCTCGGCCAACTCGACCAGATCGTAGAAGACGGTGCGCGCGATGCGGGCCTCGAGGTCGGCGCGGACATGGACCCGGGGCGCGGGTTCCCCGGTCACGAGATCGGTCTCGACGGTGATCAGGTGGTCGGGCCCGGCGCGCGTCTCGTCGCCGACATCGGTGGTGAAGACCAGGTCGTCGCCGTCGCGGGTCATGGTCACCGCGCGGAACGGCAGGTCCTCGACCTCGATCCGCATCTTCTCGCCGGGGGTGACAAGGTGATAGCCGTCGGGGTCGCGCCTCAGCACCGTCGAGAACAGCCGCACCAGTTCGGCCCGGCCGATCGGCGAACCCTCGTGCATCCAGACGCCGTCGGCGCGGATGACGATGTCAATGTCGCCGCAATGGGCCGGATGCCACAGATGCACCGGCGGCAGGCCGCGACCCGGCGCCTGTCTGGCGGCGGCCGTTATTCCGGCGAGACCCTGGGATGGTTCGGAAGCGCTCATTCATTTCACCGTGCACCCCGGCGAAGGCCGGGGTCCAGATGGAAAACTCCTGCGGGGCCGATGCGGTCCGACCATAGCTCCACCTCCCTTTCGTCATCCTCCGGCGCAGCGAAGCGGAGACCGGGGGACCCAGCGGCGCGCGAGAGCGCGAACCTGCCACGCACAGGCCTGCTTCCGACTCCGTGCTTGGACAGATCGCCTTCGGCGCCGCTGGATCCCCCGGTCTGCGGCGCGAAGGCGCGCCTTGCCGGAGGATGACGAAAGAAGAAAGTCAGGCGGCAAGCGCCAACCCGGAAGGCGCGGCGCTGGCAATCGGCAACCACATCACGCGCTGCGGATCGGCGGGTCCGGGCAGGCGCACGTCCGGCGCGGGCTGGAAGCCGAAGCGCGAGAAATAGGGCGGGTCGCCGACCAGCAGCACGCCGGCCACGCCCCGGGCCTGCGCCTCGCCAAGGCAGGCGCCGACCAGATCCGCGCCTATCCCCCCGCGCCGCGTATCCTGAGCGACCGCGATCGGCCCGAGGAAGAGGGCGTCCAGCCCATCCACCGTGATCGACCACAGCCGCACCGAGCCGATCATCCGGCCATTCTCGCGCGCCACGAAGGCGGCTGCGATGCTGGCGGATTCCCGAATGCGCTCCGCCGTCTTGGCGAAACGGCCGGGGCCGAAGGCGGCCATGACCAGCGCCTCCGCCTCTTCGCGGTCGGCGGGCGTCTCGGAGGCGATCCGGAAACTGTTCGAGAGGACGGGCGCGGCGCTCATGGCGCGGGCGCTTAGGGGCAATGGGGGGCGGGATCAAGGCCGCTGTCTTGCTTCTCCCAACGGGAGAGGGAGGCCGCCTACGAAAACACCGGCGCCCGCTTCTGGGTGAAGGCCATGAAGGCCTCCATGGCCTCGGGGCTGGACATCTGGGAGCCGAAGGCTTCGCCCTCGCGCTGCATCAGGGTCCACAGGGCCTCGGCGTCGCGCATCAGGCGCTTGGTCTTGCGCAGGGAATTGGGCGCGCGGGCGACGAGTTTGGCGGCCAGGCCGTCGGCGACGGCGTCGACCTCGGCGGCGGGGACGGCGCGGCTGGCGAGGCCCCAGGCCAGGGCCGTCCGCCCGTCGATCGGCTCGCCCAGAGCGAAAATCTCGAACGCGCGTTGATGGCCGATGGCCAGCGGCAGGAGCAGGGACGACCCCGCCTCGGGCGCCAGGGCCAGGTTGATGAAGGGCGCGGACAGAAGCGCGTCCTCGGCCACGACGACCATGTCGCAATGGAGCAGAAGGGTCAGGCCGATGCCCACGGCGCGACCGCGCACCGCCGCGACCACTGGCTTGTCCATCTCGGCCAGGGCCTTGAGGAACTGGAAGACGGGCGCATCGACGACCTGCCCGCCGCCGCCCTGGGCCCCGATGGCGATGAAGTCGGCGATGTCGTTGCCGGCGGAGAAGCTGTCGCCCTCGGCCTTGAACAGCAGGACGCGGACGGCGTCGTCGGCACGGGCGCGGTTCGTCGCTTCGGCCAGCAGGGCGTACATCGCCTGGGTGATGGCGTTCTTCTTCTCCGCGCGGGCGAAGGTGACGGTCAGGACGCCGTTCGACAGGTCAACGCTGACGGGGGGGCGGATGGGGTCGCTCATGCGGCGGTCTCCGTTTCGGTGAGGCTCCACCAGTCCACGCCGTCGGCGTCGCGTTCGCGGCGCACGCTGCCCTGACCGGCCAGATAGTTGAGGTGGGCGATGGCCTCGCCCGTGGCCATGCCCAGAATGCCGTCGCCGACCGGGCGGGCGAACAGGGAGGCGAAGACATCGACGGCCCGTTTCGGCTCGCGCAGCGTCCGCTCCAGCCGTTTCAACGCTACGGCGTGACCCCGCTTCAAGGCCTCAATACGCGGCAGCACGCCCGTGAAGGGCTCGCCGTGACCAGGCAGGACGAGCAGATCAGCCGGCAGGAGCTCGCCGAGCCGGTCCAGCGAGGTCATCCAGTCATCCAACGGATCGGCCTGGGGTTCGGTCGGCCAGACGGAGATGTTCGACGAGATTCGCGGCAGGATCTGGTCACCCGAGATGAAGACGTCATCCGACTTGCGCCACAGACAGGCGTGCTCGGGGCTGTGACCGTTGCCGATCAAGATGGTCCAGTCCTCGCCGCCGATCGACAGGACCTGGCCCTCCCGAATCCGCTGATAGCCGGCCGGCATGGCCGTCATGCCCTTGGCGAACATGCCGTAGGACTGGCGGTAGCGCTCGATCTGCGGCTCGTTCCAGCCGCCGGCGCGCCAGAAGATCGCGCCCGCCTCTGGCGCCGTACCGGTATCGGCGAACAGCATCCGGCCGGTGACATATTCCAGCTGGGTCATCAGCAGGGGCGCGTCGAACCGCTCGCACAGCCAGCCGGCCAGGCCGATATGGTCTGGATGCATATGGGTGCAGATGACCCGCGTGATCGGCTTGCCCGCCAGCGGCCCGGTCAGCGCCGCCTCCCAGCCCGCGATGGCGTCCGGTGTTCGGATGCCGGTGTCGACGACGGCCCAGCCCTCGCCGTCCTCGATCGCATAGACGTTGATGTGATTGAGCTGCATCGGCAGCGGCAGGCGCAGCCACAGCACGCCGGGCGCCGCCTGGATCGCCTCGCCCGGCGCCGGAGGGGGGCCGAGCGGATAGGTCAGGCCGCGCAAGCCGTCGCCGCCGGTCTCTACCTCGCCTTCGCTCGTGATCACGCCGTCCGCCAAGTCAGTCTCCAATCGCAACGCGCCGACCATAGGCCGGGGAGGATACGCCCGTCCAGCGCCCGGTCTTGACCTCATCACGACGGCTCGCCAAGGCTTCAGGACAAGTTTCAAGGAGAGTATCCGTGTTCATGAAAACCCTGGCGGCCATCAGCGGCGCCGCGATGATGGCGATGGCGATCGTTTCGCCCGCCTCGGCCCAGGAGCCGAACAATACGGGCTCGGGCTACGGCGCGGCCAATCCCGAGACGACCCCAACAGCTCCGGCGGCCCGCACGACTCCGACCCGGACGCCGCGCCAGGAACGACAACGGGCCCCGGCCCCGCCGACACCGGAAGAAAATATCGCTGCCGCCCAGGCGATCGCCACATCGGCGTCGGTCGCCTGCCAGGTCAGCCAGGCCAATTTCCTCGGTCTCGCCCCGGACGGCGCCAAATCCTACGAGGCCGTCTGCGCCACCGGCCCCGGCTATATTCTGATGGCCTCTGCCCCGCCCCTGGCCGTCGACTGCGTCCTGCTGGCCGGCCAGGCCGAGATCGACCGCGCCCGTGACCCGCTCGCCGATGTGGGCACCCAGTGCGCCATCCCCCAGAACCTCGACGTCGTCCGCGTCATCTCGGCCTATGCGAGCGAGGCCGGCATTGCCTGTGCCGTCGACCAGGCCGCCTCCATCGGCAAGTCGAGTGAAGGCAATCTGATCTATGAGGTCGGCTGCAACGGCGTCGACGGCTACTGGCTGGAAAAGGTCGGCACGAACTGGAAGGCCTCGGAATGCGCGATCGTCACGACCCAGAACGCGGTCTGCCGTTACTCCACCGCTGCGGAACTGGTCGCGACGTTCAAGACGCGTCTGGCCGGCAGTGAGGCCGCGTCCTGCGACCTGACCGAGGGCCGCTACATGGGTGCAAACGCCAACGGCGCCTTCTGGGAAGCCAAATGCAGCGCCGGCAACGGCGTGATCGTGCGTTTCGACCCGCAGTACGCCGTGCAGCAGGTCTACCCCTGCGAGACCGCCCAGCGCATCGGCGGCGGCTGCCGTCTGACCATCGTGCCTGAAGCCCCGGCCGCCCCCCCGACGACCCAGCCCTAGAGGCCAGCGCTGGAGTCCGCCCCTCGGGCGTGTCCGTCTTGACCCCGTCCCGATGGCCCGCCAAGGCTGTCGGGACAGTTCAGGGAGATCGCCGTGTTCATGAAAACCTTGGCCGCCATCGGCGGCGCTGCACTGATGATCGTGGCGATCGCATCGCCCGCCTCGGCCCAGGACCCGAACGACAGAGGCACCGGCTTCGGCTCCGCGCCGACCGAGCCGGTCATTACGGCGCCGACCGCGCGTGTGACGCCGACGCGCACGCCGCGTCAACAACAGCAGCAGGAAGCCCCGGCCGCCCCGACCCCCGAAGAGACTGCTGCTGCGGCCCAGCAGATCGCCACCGCTGCCGGCGTCGCCTGCCAGGTGACCCAGGCCAACCTGCTCGGTCTGACCGCAGAACAGGCGGCGACCTATGAAGCGGCCTGCGCCACCGGTCCGGGCTACATCCTGATCAGCTCGGCGCCGCCCCAGGCCGTGGACTGTGTCCTGCTGGCCGGACAGGCCGAGATCGACCGCGCCCGCGACCCGCTCGTCGACGTCGGCACCCAGTGCATTCTGCCCCAGAACCTCGACGTCTTGCGGGTCGTTGCGGCCTATGCGCGCGAGGCCGGTATCGCCTGCTCCGTCGATCAGGGCGCATCGATCGGCAAGTCGAGCGAGGGCAATCTGATCTACGAGATCGGCTGCAACGGCTCGGACGGCTACTGGATCGAGAAGGCCGCGACCGGCTGGACGACGACGGAATGCTCGGTGATCTCGACGCAGAACGCGACGTGCCGCTACACCACGCCCGCCGAAGCGGTCGCCACCTTGAAGACGCGCCTGGCCGGTAGTGAGGCTGCAGCCTGCGACGTGACCGAGGGCCGCTACATGGGGGCCAATGCCAACGGCGTCTTCTATGAAGCCAAATGCGCCGCCGGCAACGGCGTCATTGTCCGCTTCAACCCGGCCTTCGCCGTGCAGCAGGTCTACCCCTGCGAGACCGCCCAGCGGATCGGCGGCGGCTGCCGTCTGACCGTCGTGCCTGAAGCTCCGGCCGCGGCCGATCCGGCGACGGAACAGTAGCCGAAGGTCCGGACCGGCGGGCATGCTGCTCGCCGGGTCGGTTTCTGGCATAGAATGCTTGACCGACCCGCTCGGTCCGCTCCACGCTCATTCTGTCGATCAGGAGCCGTGACCGTGTTCAAATATTCCCACATTGCAGCCTTCGGAGCGGTCCTTGCGGTCGCCCTGTCGGCGATGCCCGCCCTCCCCGCCGCCGCCCAGGATACGGGCGCCCAGGGCATGCCGCAGGATCCGGGCGCCACGCCGGCCCCCGAGGGCGCGAACCGGGCGCCTCCGCCGCTGGCGACCTCCGGCCCCGCCGCCGCCGCAGCCGCGCAGCGCATCGCCAATGCCGCCGGAACGGCCTGCCAGGTCGTCGAGGCCAATGTGATCGGCCAGACCACCAACCAGCAGCGCATCACCTACGAGGCCGCCTGCGCCGTCGGACCGGGCTATATCTTCGTCAACTCCCTCCCGCCGGAGGCCCGCGACTGCGTCCTTCTGGCCGGGCAGGCGGAGGCGGATCGCGCCGCCAATCCCAACGCCGACGTGGGCGCCCAGTGCGTGATCCCCCGCAATACCGAGATCGCCCGCGTTGTCGGCGCCTATGCCGCCGAGGCCGGAATCGCCTGCACCGTCGACCAGGGCGCCTCGATCGGCCGCACCAGCGACAACACCCTGATCTACGAGGTCGGCTGCGATGGCCTGGACGGCTACCGGATCGAGAAGGCCGCAGCGGGCTGGACCAGGACCGAATGCGCGGTCATCGCGACCCAGAACTCGACGTGCCGCTTCTCGACCGCTGAGGAACAGGCCGCGACGCTGAAGGCGCGACTGGCGGGCAGCGAGGCCTCGGCCTGCGATGTTGTGCAGGCCCGCTACATCGGGGCCAGCGCGGGCGACACGCTGTACGAGGCCCGGTGCGGCGCCGGGAACGGAATCATCGTGCGCTTCACCCCCGAGCACGTCGTGCGTCAGGTCTTCCCCTGCGAGACTGCCCAGCGGATCGCCGGCGGCTGCCGCCTGACCACGGTCGCAGCGGCGCCGGCCGCTTAACAGAGCCGACGTTCCGGCGCTTGCTCGGTGAGGCGACGCCGCCTAGCGTCCCGGCGATGCGCATCGCCACCTGGAACGTCAACTCGGTCAACGCCCGCCTGCCCACCGTGCTCGCATGGCTGGAGGCGGCCCAGCCTGACGTGGTCTGCTTCCAGGAGATCAAGACCGTCGACGACAAGTTCCCCAGGGAGCCGTTCGAAAGCCTGGGCTACAATGTCGAGGTCCACGGCCAGAAATCCTACAACGGCGTCGCCCTGCTTTCGAAATACCCGGTCTCGGACGTGCGGCGCGGCCTTCCCGGCCAGGACCTGCTGACCGAGGATGCGGAGGATCAGGCCCGATACATCGAGGCGGTGATCGAGGCGCCCCGCCCCGTCCGCGTCGGCGGGATCTACCTGCCCAACGGCAATCCGATCGGGACCGAGAAGTTCGATTTCAAGATGCGCTGGATGGCGCGGCTAAACGCCCATGCCCGGGACCTGCTGGCGCAGGAAGAGGCCTTCACCCTTTGCGGCGACTACAATGTCATTCCCCTGCCCGAGGACGCCAGGACCCCGTCTGCCTGGGTCAATGACGCCCTGTTCCAGCCGGAGAGCCGCGCCGCCTTCCGGGCGCTGAAGGGGCTGGGCCTCTATGAAGCCGGGGAGTTGGGTCGCCAGCCGCCGGGGACCTACACCTTCTGGGACTATCAGGCTGGCGCCTGGCAGAGGGACCACGGCATCCGCATCGACTTCCACCTGCTCTCGCCCCAGGCCGCAGACCGGTTTATCGGGGTCGAGACCCATCGCGACGCCCGCGACATGGAGAAGCCGTCCGACCACGTGCCGGTCGTGATCGAGCTCGCCGACTGATGGGCGAGGCGCTGCGCGTCATCCTGCTGGTGTCGCTGGCCGCCGCCGCCCTGACCACAGCCGCCCTGACGCTGAACTGGTGGATGGAGCCTGAGCGCCGGCTGCGTCGGGCCATGCTGAAATCCCTGGGCGCCGTGGCCGAGGCCGAGGCCATCTCGGCGCACGAAGGTCGCGCCGCCGGGCTGGACTTCGAGGGCGGCCAGATCGCCGTGCTGTGGGATCGGGGGGCCCACGGGCTGGTCTACAGTTTCGACGAGGTCGAGGGCGGCGAAGTCATCGTCGACGGCCATGTCGTGGCGCGCGTCCGACGCGGCGAAGCGCGCAAGGCACTGGACATCATGGCCCCGGACGCGGAGCTGGTGACCCTGCGGCTGCTGTTCGCCGACGCCCGCTATCCGGAGTTCGAACTGGCCCTGTGGAACGCCATGGCCCCGGGCCACGCCGGGTCGCCGCACGAGGCCATGCGGCTGGGGCGCCGCTGGCTGTCGCACCTCGAGGCGCTGTTGAAGGGGTGAATGCGGTCTCCTCCGCGTGCGCGCTTACGCATGGGGAGGTGGCTCGCAGCGCAGCGGAGTGGAGGAAGGGGCGCATGCGACCCGACGACGGGAGGGGTTCTTTCCGCGTCCACGAACAACCCCTCCGTCCGCTCGCAAAGGCTCGCGGCCACCTCCCCATCGCTGCGCGACAGGGAGGAGACAAACGGCGCCATTGCCGCCTCGCCGGGAGGAAGGGTAGAAGCGCCCACCTCTGTATCGCCTGCTGCTTTTGAAGGAGCCCGCCGTGGCCCGCCTGTTCGACGCCTATGTCATAGCCGACTGGACTGCCGCCGAAGGCAAGAAGCTGGGCGAGAACTCGGTCTGGATCGGCGTGGCCAAGCGCGACGTGCGCTTCCGCCTCTACACCGAGACCCACAATGTCGCGACGCGCGCCGAGGGCGAGGCGCTGCTGAAATCCATCCTGGCCGATCATCGCAAGCGCGGCGATCGGGTGTTCGTCGGCTTCGACTTCTCGCTGGGCTATCCGGTCGGCACGGCCGCGCGCCTGAAGCTGGCCGAGACCCCGGCCTGGTCGGCGATGTGGAAATTCATCGCCTCGAACGTCGTCGACAAGGACGACAACACCAACAACCGCTACCAGGTCGCGGCCAAGATGAACCGGCTGATGACCGACGAGGCCTGGCCTCTGTGGGGCGCCCCGGCGAAACAGGCGCAGCGCTGGCTGACCACGACCAAGCCGCCGCAAGGCTCAGGCGACATCCCCGAATACCGGGCGACCGAGAACGCCGTGCGCAAGGGCAAGCTGCAGCCCAAGTCGAACTGGCAGATGCATGGCGCGGGGGCCGTCGGCGGCCAGACCCTCGTCGGCATTCCGATGGTGCGCCGTCTGCTGGAAAGCCTGGGCGCATCGGGCGCCGTCTGGCCGCTGGGCACGGGCTGGCGCGCGCTGGACGCCGCCGACGTCGAACCCCTGTCGGTTCTGGTCGCCGAGGTCTGGCCCTCGATGTGGCCGACCACCGCCGCCGAGGGGGAGTTCAAGGACCAGGCCCAGGTCCGCACCACGGCCGAGGCCTTCGCCCTGATGGACGAGCGCGGCGAACTGTCGACCGCTTTCGGTCCGAAGAAGGGGACCGACGAGGCTCTGATCGCGCAGGTCGAGGGCGAAGAGGGCTGGATTCTGGGAGTCTAGCGACCCTAAGGTCTGGCCATGCGTGCCGCCTGCGCCATCCCTTTCGTCGCTACCGCCTTGCTGGGTGGGTGCGCCAGCACATCGGCCTTCACCGCCCGGCCAGCCGCCGAGGCGCGAACCGGATCCTGCGAACAACGCACCGCAGAGGTCTTCGCCATCACAGGTGAAATCGACGCGGAGTTGTCACGCTGCGTGCGAGAGACTTTCGCCGGAAGCACGCGTGAGCTCGTGCTGGATTCGAAGGGCGGCAGCGTCGAGGCGGCGCTCGACATCGCCGAGATTCTCGAGGGCCGGGGCCTGACGATGCGGGTCGAGGGCCAATGCAACTCGTCCTGCGCCAACTATTTTCTGCCTCTGGCCCGGCAGATCGAGTTCTCGCCCCGGTCCATCGTGCTGCTCCACGGCAGCATTGATCCCTGGACCATTGCCCGCTTCCGGTCGCGCAAATCGGAATTCATGACCTTGCAGGCCAGGAATGGACGGAGTGTTGAAGAAGCGGAGATCGCCTTCGCCGCGTCAATGGCCAGGACGGAGACCACAGCGACGCGACAGGCGGAATTCGCGCAGCGCCATCACGTGGCGCCCGGCTGGCTGCTGTACCGGACCCCCGGTTCGGACGATGTCCCGGGACTGGACCCCGAACCCACTCGGTCACGCGCCATTCTTGTCGAGGAACGCATGATGCGATCCTGCCTGCCCGAGGTGGAAATCGCGCCCTACCAGGCGGCGCTGGAGAGACGCTGGCTCCGATCCTACAGACGGCTCGGCCTGCTCTGGGAGCGCATCGCTCCAAGCGGCCAGACTGTCTGTCGGCCCCTATGAGCGTGAGGCCATCGCGCCCGGGATGTGGGCGGCTCGCACCCGTCTGACGAAACCGGTCTTCAACCATCGCCGGGCTGGACCCACGCCCGGGCTTGGTGGACAGTGGTGCCAGGACACGTCGACGATCACGGTGGGAAGACGATGCGCTCGATCATCTTGGCAGCGGCCTGCACGGCGGCATTGGCAATCACTGGCTGCAGCCAGGCCGAGAGCTCAGTTGACGCACCGACCGCGGATGCGTCCGGGACCGCCCCGACCAAGGGGAGTGCGCCGGAGCCCGCGGCCAAGCCTGCCGTAGCTCCGCCCGCCCCGACCTCGGCCAAGCCGCCCGCCCAGACTGCCGCCTACACCCCCGTGCCGATCAGCGCCGAAGACAACCCCGGCCGCGCGCGCCAGATCCGCTGTCAGGTCGGGTCCGACCCGGAAACGAACTGCACCTTCACCCCCCTGTTCGGCGACGGAAGCTTCCAGCTGGATGGCCCCGACATCGCCTACCGCATGGTGATCTCTGACGGAGAGGGCGGCTTGTTCGCGGTCTTCGGCCCCGAGGACCGCGTGCCCGTCGGCGGAACCTATCGCCGTGACGCGCGCGACGGCGCCTGCTGGATCGCCAACGAAAGCACGCCCGCCCCCTCTCCGATCTGTGCGCGCTAGAGGTCAGCGGGGGACGAACCCCGCCTCGACGTCAGTGAAACACGGTCAGGGAATGGGGCGCCGTCCGCGACGGCCCGCCCCTGCGCGATTGCATGGCGAAGGCCACAGCGGTCCGCACGGAGTCGTCATCGGTGGGCTTGCCCATCACCCCGAAGGTCCCGGGCACGCCATCCCGGACCATTTCCGGGTTCGCCGTGAGGTAGAGCACCGTAATGCCGGCGCCCTGCCCGATCTCCCGGCCCAGATCGACGCCGGTCGGTCCGTCGGACAGATGGACGTCCACCAGCGCCAGCTCGATACCGCCGGCCAGGACCAGCCGCCGGGCGGCCGAGACGTTCGCGGCCATGCCGACCACCGTATAGTCCAGGTCTTCCAGAACGTCGCGAAGCTGGGACGCGATCAGGATCTCGTCCTCGATGATCAGGATCCGGCCCTTCATGCGACCGCCATGGCGGCGCGGCGCGGCTGAAGCGCCGAGCGCGGAACATCGACCGTGACCTTCAGGCCCTCGCCGGCCCAGTCGAGATCGAGCCTGCCCGCCAGCTGTCCCTCGACCGACATGGCCAGAAGCGTCGACCCAAACCCGGGGATCAGGGGCGGCCCGACAAGCTCGGGCCCGCCATGCTCCGCCCAGACCAGGATCATGCGGTCGCCGCGGTGAGACAGGGTCAGGTCAACCCGGCCGTCGGGCTGCGAAAGGGCGCCGTATTTGGCGGCGTTGGTCGCCAGTTCGTGGAACAGCAGGGCGACCGGGGTGGCCGCCTGATCGTCGAAAATGGTATCGTCGCCGCTCACGCGAACGCGGGGAACCCCATCCTCTCCGTCGTAGGCCTTGAACAGATCCAGCAGGAAGGCGGCCAGGGTCGCACCGGCGATTCCGGGACGAGACTCCTCGCTGTGGGGCCGGACGAATTCGTGCGCCCGGGCCAGGGCGCCGATCCGGTTGCGGGCCGACCTGGCGAAGTCCTTGGCGTCCGGATGGTGGCGGGCCGACAGCGAGAGCAGGGCCGAGATCACCGCAAAGATATTCTTGATCCGGTGGCTCAGTTCCTGGCTCAGCAGCGCCTTGGCCTGCTCCAGCCGTTTGATGTCCTCGATGTCGGTGCCTGTTCCGAACCAGCGGGTCACGGTCCCTGTCGAGTTGCGGATCGGCATGGCCCGACCCAGGGTCCAACGATAGCCGTCCGCATGGTGCTTCAGCCGGTATTCGACCTCATACGGCTCCCCGGTCGCCAACGAGGCCTGCCACGCCGCGAGCGTCCGATCGCGGCACTCGGGGTGGATCTGGGCGCTCCAGGCGTCGGTGTCGCTGGGAGCCTCGGTCAGACCGGTGAAGGCGAACCAGCGCGCATTGAAATAGTCGTGATAGCCGTCCGCCCCTGCCGACCAGACCATCTGCGGCATGCTGTCGGCGATCGCCTGAAACCGCGCCTCGCTCTCTGCCAGCTTTTCCGAGGCCTGAAGCGCGACCTCGACCGCGGCTTCCGCCTGCTCATCGCTGAGCCGGCGCGCGGTCAGGGCCCGCCGTCGCTCCATCAGCGCCATCACCTGGGTCGCCAGAACCTCCAGCGTCATATGCTGGGTCTCGGTCAGACCATCAGGACGGGCCTTGGTATCCACGACGCAGAGCATGCCGAGAGTCATCCCCTGGTCGTCGATCAGGGGCGCCCCGGCATAGAACCGGTAGTTGGCCGGGCCGGTGACCAGCGGATGGTCGATATAGACGGGGTCGATGGACGCGTCCCGGACGACATAGACGCCGTCGTGCTCCATCGCGTGCTGGCAGAAGGAATCCAGTTCCGGCCCCGTCTCGTCAGCCATGCCGATTCGCGCCTTGAACCAGAGCCGCTCGCCCAGAGCCAGACTGACCATGGCGACGGGGGTTTCGCAGATACGCGCCGCCAGCCGCGTGACGTCGTCGAAGGCGCGTTCAGGGTCGGTGTCCAGGATGTCGTAGGAACGGAGCACGCGGAGGCGCTCGGCCTCGATACCGGCCCGGCCTGGCGCTTCTAGCTCGATTGTCAAAGTTTGATCCCCTGGCGCTCAGGGCGCTGGAGGATGACACATATCAGGGGGCCAACCCGTCGCAAAGGTGAAGGTTCCATCGGCCAGGAAAGTAATTCCGTTGCCGCTCAGCGCCCGAACGGAATGCTCAGGCCGTCAGCGTCGGGGCGTGACGAACGGGTGATCAACGGCATGGCGCGTCAGCCGATCAGCGAGCGGGCGGCGGCGCGGGCTTCTTCGGTGACGATGGCCCCCGACAGCATGCGGGCGATCTCTTCCCGGCGGGCCGTCTCATCGAGGGCGTCGACCGTGGTGGTGGTGAGGCCGGCGGCGTCGGCCTTGCGCACCTTCCAGTGGGCGTGGCCACGGGCGGCGACCTGGGGGCTGTGGGTGACGACCAGGACCTGGGCGCCGTTGGAGAGGCGTTTCAGGCGCTGGCCCACGGCCTCGGCCACCGCGCCGCCGACGCCCTGATCGACCTCGTCGAAGATCATGACCGGCTGGCGCTGGTCCTCGCGGCCCGCGAGCGCAGCCTTCATGGCGAGGGCGAAACGGGCCAGCTCCCCGCCCGAGGCGATGGCATCCAGCGGGCCGAAGGGGGTGCCGGCATTGGTGGCGATCTCGAACCGGGCGGTCTCGACGCCGAGCGGGCCGCGACGGCCTTCGGCGACAGGCTCCAGGGCGACGCGGAAGCGGGCGCGGTCCAGTTTCAGCGGGCCGAGCTCTTCCATCACCGCTTTCGACAGCCGGTCGGCGGCCGCCTCGCGGCCCGAGCTCAGCAGGCTGGCGGTGACGTCATAGGTCTCGCGGGCTGCAGCGGCATCGCGGGCGGCGTTGGTGATGGTCTCGGCCCCAT
Source organism: Brevundimonas sp. TWP2-3-4b1 (assembly GCF_049897665.1). NCBI lineage: Bacteria > Pseudomonadati > Pseudomonadota > Alphaproteobacteria > Caulobacterales > Caulobacteraceae > Brevundimonas > Brevundimonas sp. TWP2-3-4b1. Next base: position 117,401 of record NZ_JAFCWQ010000007.1, read on the forward strand.
CCTCGATCAGGCGCAGTTGTTCGCGCAGCGAGATGCGCAGGGCCGGCAGGGAATGGACGGTGGTGTTCAGCTTCCTGGCGGCGGCGCGCAGGGCGAACAGCCGTTCCTCGGCCTTGTCGAGGCGGCCAGGTTCGAAATCGAAGGCGTTTGCGGCGGCGTCGACCTCGGCGATGGCCTCGGCGGCCTCGACCATGGTGCGGTCGATGGCTTCGGCGGCGCTGGTCAGGCGCACCAGAACGGGGTGATCGGCCTCGACGCCCGCCTGGGTCGCGCGCTGGCGCGCGTGTTCGACGGCGCGCAGGGCGGCGGACAGTTTCTGGCTCAGCTTGTCGCCGCCCAGATTGATCCGGGCGTCGGCCAGATCGGCCACCGCCTTTTCCGCTGCCCCCAGCACGGCGCGTTCGCCGGCCAGTTCCGTCTCCTCGTCCTCGCGCGGATCGAGCGAGTCGAGGTCGGCGAGGTTCAGGGTGATCTCCTCCGCCCGCGAGGCCGCATCGGCGGCGGCGGCGCGGAGGCCTTCCAGCTTCGCCTCGGCCGCCTTCAGCTTGTCGGACGCGGCGGCCACGCCGCCGAGCTGGGGCGCCAGACCACCATAGGCATCCAGCAGCCCGCGATGGGTCTTCCAGTCGAGCAGGCCCACGGTCTCATGCTGGCCGTGCACCTCGACCAGACGGGCGCCGATCTCGCGCAGGGCGGCCACCCCGGCCGGCTGGTCGTTGACCCAGGCCCGGCTGCGGCCGTCGGCGGACAGGACGCGACGCAGGATCAGCGCTTCGCCCGGGGTCACGTCGAAGCCCTTCTCCCGGATCAGTTCGATCAGGTCAGCGTCGTCAGGCGCGGTGAAGACGGCGGTGGCCACGGCCTGTTTGGCGCCGGAGCGAACAAGGCCCGCCTCCCCTCGCCCGCCGAGCGCCAGGCCCAGGGCGTCGAGGATGATCGATTTGCCGGCCCCGGTCTCGCCGGTCAGCACAGTCAGGCCCTCGTCGACCTCAAGATCGAGGACGTCGACCAGCACAACGTCGCGGATCGAAAGACTGGTCAGCATGGGGTGCGATTCGGCATCCGCGACAGTGTAGACCAGAACAGGCGGGGAACGGTCAGCCCGGAATGATCCGGCGCAGCCAGCTCTCGCGCTCGCCGGTCGGGGCCGTCTCAGGTTGGCGGCCATCCTCGGTCAGCAGGGCGTAGGCCTCAGCGTACCAAGGGCTGCCCGGATAGTTATAGCCGAGCACGGCGCCGTTGCGCTCCGCCTCATCCTTCAGGCCCAGCGTCAGATAGACCTCGACCAGACGATACAGGGCTTCCGGGGTATGCGACGTGCGCTGGAAGGCCTCGTTGTCGATGACGGCCTTGTAGCGGCCGATGGCGGCCAGCGGCTGGTTGGCGCGCTGGTAGTAGCGGCCGATGTTCATTTCCTTGCCGGCCAGCTGGTCGTTGACCATGTCGATCTTCACGGTCGCGTCGGTGGCGTAGGACGAGTTGGGGTAGCGGCGGGCGACGTCGCGCAGACCGGCCAGCGCCTGTTCGGCCTGACCCTGGTCGCGGCCCACGTCCACGATCTGCTCGAAGTGGCAGGTGGCGCGCATGTAGAAGGCGTAGGCGGCCGACGGGCTGCCCGGGAACAGCTGGATAAAGCGGTCCGAGGCGGCGATCGATTCCTCGTAATTGCCGTTCTGGTAGTAGGCGTAGATCTGCATCAGGATCGCGCGGCGCGACCATTCCGAATAGGGGTGCTGACGCTCGACTTCCTCGAAATAATCCACGGCGTCGGCCCAGCGGTGACGCTGAAGCCGCTCGTAGCCGGTGTTGTAGAGCAGTTCGACTGGCCGCTCCTCATAGGCCAGGCGCGGGCGATTCTGACCGCCGTTGCACGCCGCGACGGTCAGCGTGGCGACAGTCGCCAGCAGCAAGACGCCGCCCCGGCGCAGAACGGACGAAGACCGGAAGGAAATCGGCAACTTGGAACCTCATCACACGCCGCCCGGACGCCGCCAGAGGCTCGTCGGGTATCAAGATCGCGTTCTCTAACATCGGCGTTCGCAACGCGCCATGCGCCGGATAAGGGCAATCACGGCTTGATACGGGCCGACGCGCTGCTAAAGAGCGCGCAAGACGGAACAGACGTCATTGGCGGTTCGATGACGGCGAAAGGATGACCGGATGAAGCTGCTCGCTGGCAACTCGAACCGGACCCTGTCCCAGGCCATCGCCGACCACCTCGACATGCCCCTCACCAAGGCCCAGGTGAAACGCTTCGCCGACAACGAGGTGTTCGCGGTCATCGAGGAGAACGTCCGCGGCGAGGATGTCTTCGTGATCCAGTCGACCTCCTATCCGGCCAACGACAACCTGATGGAACTGCTGATCTGCATCGACGCCCTGGTGCGGGCCTCGGCGCGGCGGATCACGGCGGTCATGCCGTATTTCGGCTATGCGCGTCAGGATCGAAAGACCGGCGGCCGCACGCCCATCTCGGCCAAGCTGGTCGCCAACATGATCACCCGCGCCGGCGCCGACCGGGTCCTGACCATGGACCTGCACGCCGGCCAGATCCAGGGCTTCTTCGACATCCCGACCGACAATCTGGTCGCCACCCCCGTGCTCGCCCAGGACATCAGGGATCGCTACACGCGCGGCAATCTGATGATCGTCTCGCCCGATGTCGGCGGCGTGGTGCGCGCCCGGTCACTGGCCGAACGTCTCAACGTCGACCTGGCCATCGTCGACAAGCGCCGTCCCAAGGCGGGCGAGAGCGAGGTCATGAACATCATCGGCGACGTCGCGGGCCGCGAGTGCATCCTGTTCGACGACATCGTCGATTCGGGCGGCACCCTGGTCAACGCCGCCAAGGCCCTGATCGCGGCCGGGGCGACGAACGTCTCCGCCTATATCAGCCACGGCGTCCTGTCGGGCCCGGCGGTCCAGCGCGTCACCGACGGCCCGCTGAAGGAGCTGGTGATCACCGATTCGATCGAGCAGCCGCACGAGGTGCTGTCCTGCTCCAAGATCCGCACCGTCCCGGTCGCCCCCCTGATCGGCGAGGCCATCCGCCGGATCGCGAACGAGGAATCGGTCTCCAAACTGTTCGACTGATCACGAAAAAGTCGGCGGCCATGCCTCAAAACGGCCGGACTGGGCGTTTCAGTCGGAACATGCTTTCGGGGATCTTCCATGCGCCTTTCCTTCCGTAGCCAGGGCCCGACCCTGGCCGCCCTCGCCGTCACAAGCCTTCTGGCCGCATGCGGCCCCAGCCGTGCCGAGCTGCAGGCCGAGGAAATGCGCGTCGCGGCCATCGAGGCCGCCGCGATCACCGCCCGCCTGCCGCCGCCTGTCGCCCTGAACGACAGCGTGGCCCAGTCTGCGGCCGTATATCTGACCTTCACCCGCGACATGGCGACGATCCAGGGCGGCTTCGCCAGCCCCGACGCGGTTCAGGCGGCGCTGCGGCGCGGCGCGTCCTACGATGCCAACCAGATCTCGCGCGGCCTGGTCGCCTATGCCTCCATCCTGGCGCTGCAGTCGCCGGAGTTCGTCTCGGGCGTCCGCCAGGCCGGGGCCGAACCGACCGTTCGCCGCCAGATCATCGACCGCATCGTCGCCAATCCCGAGTACGCCTCGACCCTGCCCGGAGCCGAGGCCGCGGCCAGCCTGGTCATGTCGGTGCTGGAGGCGGACGTAATCGCCCTGAGCGCGGCGGCCGATTCGGTCGAGAGCGACGCCTACAACATCCAGTACACCGGCGATCAGCGTCACGGCTGGGGGCGCGCCACGCCGCCGGATCGCGAGGGCCGGCTGCAGGCGGTCAAGGACCTGTCCCGCACCATTCAGCCCTCCGCCTCGGAGACTGCGCGTCTCCATGCCGCCTCGAACAGCGGTTCTGGCCTGGGGGTGACTGCCGGACGCACGCGGCGAGCGCCCTATGCCCCGTCGGTGACCAACGCCATCGCCATGGCCGCCCTCGCCGCCCTGGGCGCCGCCGGGGACAACGCCCGCGCCAACACCGAAGCCCTGCAATACGACCGTGCCAGCCAGGACTGCCTCGCCAGTTCCAAGCTGAACCTGTTCCAGTGTCTGGCCGCCTCGCGTCCGACCTATGAGGACATGTTCTGCCTCGGCCGCCATGTGATCCGGGACCTGTCGACCTGTGCGCGCGGCGCCGCCTTGCCGGCCGCGATCATCACCGTCGGCAACCCGACCCAGAGCGGCGGATCCGGACGCTCACCCGCGATCACGCCCGAACCGCTGCAAGCCGCGCCCCCGACCGAACCGAGCATCTCGCCGCTTCCGCTCCAGGCCCCGCCCCCGCCATCGACCGCGCCTCGACCGACCCCGGTCCCGGCCCCGGCAGGGCAGACCGCGACCCAGCGGTTGAACGCCGGTCCCAACGGCTGAGGTTCGCGGTCCGGCGCCGGAGAGTTGAACGACAGAGGCCCGGATTAACGTTCGGAAAACCCTGGCGAAGGCTTATAAGCCGACATCGTTACGGCGCCGGGAGAGCGCCGCTCTATCCTTGTGGGGAAAATCATCATGCGCCTGGCCCTTCCGCGTCGCGGCCTCGCCATCGCCGCTGCCGTCGCAGCCGCCATCCTGGCCTCGTGCAGCACGCCCGAGCCGATCGTTCCTCCGGCCCCGCCGCCGCCCCCGCCGCCGCCGCCGCCGCCGGTGACCCTCAACGAGGGTGTGGCTCAGGCCGCCTCCATCTATGTCACCTTCATTCGCGACGTCGGCACAATCCAGGCCGGCTTCCCCGACGCGGAGTCGATCCAGGCCGCCATGCGCAAGGGCGCGGCCTACGACCCCGCAACCCTGTCGCGCGGCATGATCGCCTATGCGTCGATCCTGGCCCTGCAGTCGCCGGAGTTCGTTGCTGGTGTCCGGACCTACGCCAACGACCCGCAGCAGCGCGCCGACGTCATCGCCAACCTCATCCGCGATCCGGCCTATGCCGCCGGCCTGCCGGGCGCGGACGTGGCCGCCGGCCTGATCATCTCGACCCTGGGCCAGGACATCGCTGCCCTGACCACCGTGGCCGACGCCGTCGAGCAGGACGCCTACACGATCCAGGAGCGTAACGACCCGCGTCGCCGCTGGGCCGTGACCCCGATTCCGAATCGCGAGGTGCGTCTGGAGACGGCCAAGACCATCTCGGCCGGTCAGATGCTGCCCTCGGCGGAAGAATCCGCACGCCTCTTCACCGCCGCCAACAGCGGAACCGGCCTCAACCTGCCCGGAGCCACTCACGCCCCGCCCTACACCCCGGCCGTGGTCAATGCCCTGGCCATCGCGGCCCTGGCCGCCATGGGCGCGGCGGGCGACGACGCCCGCGCCAACACCGAAGCCCTGTCGATCGAGACCAACGCCCAGTTCTGCCTGGATATGTCCAAGCTGAACCTGTTCCAGTGCCTGGCCGCCTCGCGCCCTAGCTACGAGGACATGTTCTGCGTCGGCCGCCACATCGTGCGCGACCTGGCGACCTGCACCACGGCCGCGACCATCCCCGTCCCTGTGGACCCGGCGATCGCGACCGCGGGCGTCACCCCGGTGGCCGTCGAGGCGACCACGGCGTCGCTTTCCGCGCCCGCGCCGGCCGCCAACTGATCTCCACATCCAAGGCCAGTTGCACAGGCGGGCTCTTGCGTGTAATGACCCGCGCTCTTGAATTCGAGGGTCCATGACCCCGCCGCGCGGGCAGCTTTGGTCTGCGCAGGCGTTTTTTGTTGTTGAGGCGAGCCAGATGGCCGAGATCATTCTGAACGTGGATGTCCGCGAGAACACCGGCACCGGCGGCGCGCGCGCCGCACGTCGCGCGGGCGCCGTTCCGGGCATCCTGTACGGCGGCGACAAGGCCCCCGTCGCCATCTCGGTCAACGAGAAGGATTTCCGCAAGAACCTGTACACCGGCAAGCTGCTGGGCCACCTGGTGACGCTGAAATACGGCGAAGAGACCCAGTCGGTCATCGCCAAGGACGTGCAGTTCGACCCCGTGTCGGACCGTCCGCTGCACTTCGACCTGATGCGCGTCGACGAGAACGCGACCATCAAGATCGAGGTCCAGATCCAGTTCATCAACGAAGACCAGTGCAAGGCCTTCCGCCAGGGCGGCTCGCTCGAGATCGTCCGCCACTCGGTCGAGATCATGGTCGCCGCCAACCACATCCCGGAAGACCTGGTCGTCGACCTCGCCGGCCACAAGCTGGGCGACATCATCCGCTGGTCGGACGTCAAGGTCCCCTCGGACGTCAAGCCGACCATCACCGACCGTGACTTCGTAATCGCCTCGATCAAGACCTCGTCGGCCGCCATCTCGGCCGCCCACGACGAAGAGACCATCGCCGAGGAACAGGCCGCCGCCGCCGAGGCTGCTGCGGACGACGTTCCCGCCACGGAACAGGGCGACGAAGCCGCTGCGGAAGACGGCGAGAAGTCGGAAGGCTGATCGACCGATCCACTCCTTCGGAAACGGCCCCTCCGGCGACGGACGGGGCCGTTTTCATTTCCGGATAGCGCCATGCTCATCATCGCCGGCCTGGGCAATCCGGGCGCCAAATACGAGAAGAACCGCCACAACATCGGCTTCATGGCCGTTGATGCGATAAGCTCGCGGTGGCGGTTCGGCGCCCCGCGCGCCAAGTTCCAGTCGGTGATCTCCGAGGGTGAGGTCGAGGGTCAGAAGATCCTGCTGATGAAGCCCCAGACCTTCATGAACAACTCGGGCAACGCCGTCGGCGAGGCGGCGCGTTTCTACAAGATACCCCCAGCGGACATCATCGTCTTCCACGACGAGATCGACCTGGCCCCAGGCCGTTTTCGCATGAAGACCGGCGGCGGGGCGGCAGGCCAGAACGGCGTGCGCAGCCTGATCAGCCAGCTCGGCCCCAACTTCCGCCGCGCCCGCATGGGCATCGGCCATCCCGGCGATCCGCAACTGGTCATGCCCCACGTCCTGGGCGACTTCCACAAGGCGGAGCAACCCTGGCTCGAGGCCCTGCTGAACGCCTGCGCCGACGTCTTGCCGTTCGCGGTCAAGGGCGAGGACCAGCGCTATCAGGGCGAGGTCCTGCGCCTGGCGCCCGCACCCAAGTTCAGCCCCCGCCAGGCGGCGCAGACGGCGAAGGGCGACTAGTTCTCCTTCCCCCCGCTGCGGCCAGTTCGGCGTCGGCGCCATCGTCATCTGGTGGAAGCGCCGCCCCGGGGGGCGGCTGGCCGCTGCCGTCGAGCCGCCCGGCGCCCGGCGCCCGCCCAAATATTGCGGCTCTGACCATCGTCCTGCCGCTCGCGATCCTGTATCCCCTAATCGGTCTCAGCCTTGTTTCGCCGTCGCAATTGGTCGGCTCGTTTCAATGTTGAACCGCACGCGTTCGATTGTCTCGTGAAAGCACCGGAAACCCATGAAGCGCATTCTCGTCCTGCTTCCATTGCTGGCCCTCGCGGCCTGCGGCAACTCCGACAACACCACCGTCGATGCCGAGGGGAATACGATCACGCCGATGGTGGTCGCCGACGCGGTCTGCCGGCCGACGCCGACGGGACGTCAGGTGACCGCCTGCTATCTGAACCTCGTCGCCGCCTCCGACGATCGGCTTGTGTCGGTCGACAGCCCCGCCGCCGCCCTGGCGCAGATCCACGAGACCTCGATGGAGGGCGGCATGGGGATGATGCGGCCCATCGAGGGCGGCGTGCCCCTCGCCGCCGGGGAGCCCGTGGCCTTCAGCCCGGGCGCGAACCACATCATGCTGAGCGGCGTGCGTGAGCCTCTGGCGACCGGCGACACGGTCGAACTGACCCTGACGTTCGAGAACGCGCCCAAACTGGTGGTCGCCGCCACCGTTGGTCAGCCGACCGAAGCCAATGCGGGCGCTCCGGCGGCCTGATCGGGAATGAGACTGCGAGCCTGACAAACGAGTCCGAACCCGTTAAAGGCTCGCCCTCCATTCAAAGTCCGAAAGCCCCATGACCCTCAAAGTCGCGATCGTCGGCCTGCCCAACGTCGGCAAGTCCACCCTGTTCAACGCCCTGACCAAGACGGCGGCGGCCCAGGCCGCCAACTATCCGTTCTGCACCATCGAGCCGAACACCGGCGACGTGGCGGTGCCGGAGCCGCGTCTGGACGCCCTGGCGGAGATTGCCGGGTCGAAAGAGGTCATCCCCTCGCGCATCACCTTCGTGGACATCGCCGGCCTGGTGCGCGGCGCGTCCAAGGGCGAGGGCCTGGGCAACCAGTTCCTCGCCAATATCCGTGACTGCGACGCCGTGGCCTTCGTCTCCCGCTGCTTCGTCGACGACGACATCACCCACGTCGAGAACCGCATCGACCCGATCAGTGACCTCGACATCATCGAGACCGAGCTGATGCTGGCCGACCTCGAAAGCCTCGAGAAGCGGGTCGTCAACGTCGAGAAGAAGGCCAAGGGCGGCGACAAGGACGCGGCCCAGACCCTGCGCCTGATCAACATGGCCCTGACCCCGCTGCGCGCCGGCAAGCCCGCCCGCACGGTCAAGGTCGACAAGGAAGACGAGAAGGCCTGGCATATGCTCCAGCTGCTGACCTCGCTTCCGGCCCTGTACGTCTCGAACGTCGATGAGGGTTCGGCCGACAAGGGCAACGCGCTGTCCGACCTGGTCGCCAAACGCGCCGCCGAGGACAATGCGAACTCCGTCGTCATCTCGGCCAAGATCGATTCCGAACTGGCCGTTCTCGACGCCGCCGAACAGGCCGAGTTCCTGGAAAGCCTCGGACTGGCCGAACCCGGCCTGAACCGCCTGATCCGCGAGGCCTATTCGCTGCTGGGCCTGCAGTCCTACTTCACGGTGGGCCCCAAGGAGGCGCGCGCCTGGACCATCCACATCGGCGACACCGCGCCCCAAGCGGCCGGCGTCATCCACACCGACTTCGAGAAGGGCTTCATCCGCGCCGAGACCATCGCCTTCGAGGACTATGTCGCCCTGCGCGGCGAGGCCAGGGCCCGCGAGGCAGGCAAGCTGCGCGCGGAGGGCAAGTCCTATGTGGTCAAGGACGGCGACGTGATGAACTTCCTGTTCAACTGACGGATCAAGGCACGACGGGTTGCGTCGTGGCCGTGTCCTCCAGCGTCGTGCATTTCTTGAGCGTCACCGGCTCTCCCGCCCGGTCGAGATAGCTCAGCCGCATGACGTCCTGTCTCACCTGGAACCGGACCCGCTCCGACCGCGCCGTCCCCTCGGAGATGCAGGCGATGGTCGCGACATAGCCGTCGGCGACCTCGTCCACCGCCGCGATCATGCAGCTGTTCTCATAGCCCTCGAACCGGGTCGCGGTGATCTGGATCGGCCGGCGCTCGCCCTGGGGAGCCGCGCACCAGCCGACGTCCGCCGACCAGCGGCCGACGAAACTGGCCGCGCCACGACCGGGCAGCATCGAGGTCTGGCCTCGCGCGGGCGGCGCGGACGGATCCTCGACGGTGATCGCTGCGGCGGGTTCGGTCGGCGGATTGACCGGGCCGTTGTCTCCGCAGCCTCCCAAACCAAGAACAAGGATCGCCGGGGCGAGGGTCCGCAGAAACAGGGTCATGGCCCTTCAACGCCCGGGCCATGGTCAAGGTTCAGGGCCGTCATCCCCGGATCAGGTCCGGGGATGGCGGGGTTCGGCCTATTGCCGCGCCGCGTCGCTGGCGGCCCGGCGAGCGCCGAACTCCGAGGTCGGCTTCCAGGTCGGCCATTCGTCGCCGTTGGCCAGTTGCAGCCCCAGCCGGTAAAGCAGGGTCAGGTTCTCGACCGCGGAACGCAGGTCCCAGTCCGCCGACCATTCGTCGGAGACCTTGTGATAGTCCGCGCCGAACTTGGCGTCCCAGGCCGCCTGACCGGCTTCGACGCCGCCCTCGTCCCAGTCGACGCCGTGCCAGGTCATCAGGGCGGGCACGCCCATGCGGACGAACGGGAAGTGGTCCGAGCGGGTGTAGAAACCCTGCTCCGGCTGGCGATCGTCGGTGATCACCCGCCCCTCGGCCGCCGCCAATGACGCCAGATCGTCTTCCAGCGTGTTCTGGCCCAGGCCGAAGATGGCCACGTCGCGGGTCGGACCCGACAGCGGCAGCATGTCGATATTGATGTCGGCGACGGTCGTCTCCAGCGGATAGACGGGGTTGGCGGCATATCCGTAGGACCCCAGCAGCCCCATCTCCTCGGCCGCCATATGGGCGAAGACGATGGTGCGCTGCGGCTGCGGAGCCGCCTTGATCTGACGCGCCATCTCCAGGATGCCGATCGTGCCCGAGGCGTTGTCCCAGGCGCCGTTGTAGATGTTGTCCTCGGTGGCCGAGACGGGGCTGACGTGGTCCGCGCCGACGCCGACGTGATCCCAGTGGGCCGAATAGAGGATGGTCTCGTTCGGACGCGTCGTACCCGGGATCCTGGCCAGCAGATTGTGGGTGGTCAGGCTGTCGATGGTCTCCTCCTGGGCGACCGACAGGGTCACGCCTTCCAGCGCCACCGCCGTGAAGCTTCCGCTCTCGACATTGGCCAGCGTCGCCATGTCCAGACCGGCGGCCGTGGCCCAGGCCAGACCGACATCGTGGTTGACGGCGCCGGAGAACTCCAGATCCGCCGCACCCGGCGTCAGGGTACGCTGGCGGTTGGCGAACTGGGCGCCGCGCAGCCAGCCGGCATCGGTCGCCGGGACCGTGGCCAGGCTGATGAAGCCGACGGCGCCGCGCGCAAAGGCCTCGTCGGCCTTGTAGGCGCCGCTGTTGTAGGCGGTCGGATAGACGCCGTTGAACCGCTCTGCGACCTCGGCGGAGTTGGGTTCGCCGGACATGACGATGACGACCTTGCCGCGCACGTCGATGTCGCCGTAGTCGTTCCAGTTCCGCTCGGGCGCATTGATGCCATAGCCGACGAACACCAGTCCGGCGTTCTGGATCGACGCCTTGCCGTCATTGGTCGCCGCGCGCAGCGTGATGTCGGTCCCGACGGTCATGGGATGGACAGTGCCGTCCGGCCCGGTCCAGCTGGCCGAGGCGGCGCCCGCGACGGGCGTAAAGCGCTTCAGCACGACGTCCTGCAGCCACTGACCGTTCGGCCCGCCGGGCTCCAGACCCATTGCCTCATACTGGGCCTGCAGCCACGCCAGGGTCATGCGCTCGCCGTCAGTGCCCGGGTAACGGCCCTGGAAATCGTCGGCGGAGATGTGGCGGATACCTTCGGAAATCCGTTCGGCCGAGAAGTCCTGGGCCGAAGCCAGTCCCGCCGACAGAACCAGGGCCATCGCGGCCGCACCACCGAACAATCCACGCAACATCAGGGCTCTCCTCGCCATTTGGGCGCGGACATTAGGGCGGGCTGAGCGACGGGGCGCGTTACGGTTTTGTCATCTGGCCCTTCCCTTCTCCCCTTGCGGGAGAAGGTGGCAGCCGAACGCTGACGGATGAGGGGTCATACCGGCGGCTGGAGTGAGGGCAGGTAGGGCTGACCTTCGAAGGTCAGCGCAACCCCTCATCCGACCTCGCTTCGCTCGGCCACCTTCTCCCGCAAGGGGAGAAGGACAACTACTCCCGCTCGCCGACCGTCGCCGCCCGGGCGGGTCCGAACTCCGAGCCTTCCTTCCACTGCGGCCAGTCGCGGCTGTTGGCCAACCCCTGCCCCAGCGACCAGTAGACCTGCAGGTCCTGGATCTGGCCGGAATAGTCCCAGTCGGCCGACCATTCGTCCTCGGCCTGGTGATAGCGGTTGGCGGTGTAGGCATCGCGCGACGCGAGCCGCTCGGCGATCGGTTCCTCGACGAAGGCACCGCTTGACTTGGCATAGGCCATGGGCACGCCGCGCTTGGCCAATGGGAAGTGGTCGGACCGGAAATAGGTGCCCGAAGCCGGGTTGCCGTCGGGCTGGATGACACGTCCCTGCCCTTCCACGATCGCGGCCATACGCTCGTCGAAGTCCGACTGGCCAAAGCCGACGACGCCGAAGGCGGCCGTGCGGCCATAGACATTGGCCGAGTCCATGTTCACCCCGCCGACGGTCGTGGCCAGCGGATAGATCGGGTTGGCGGCATAGTATTCCGATCCCAGCAGACCGCTCTCCTCGGCCGTGAAGCCGATGAAGACGATCGACCGCTCCGTCCGCTCGCCGGCCGCATAGACCCGCGCCAGTTCGATCAGCCCGGCGATGCCCGAGGCGTTGTCGATCGCGCCGTTGAAGATGGCGTCGCCGTTCGCGTCCGGCGTGCCGACCCCGATGTGATCCCAGTGGCCGGTGTAGAGGAAGGTCTCGTCCGGATGGGTCGAACCCTCCAGGCGACCGATGATGTTGTGCGTCTCGATCCGCTGCGAAGCCACGTCGAACATCACGTCCATCCCGGCGCCCTCGAGCGTCACCGGCTGGAAGTCACGGCTGCGCGCCTGCACCTTCAGAGCCTCGAAATCGAGGCCTGCGTGCTGGAACAGGTCTACGGCGACATCGCGCTGGATCCAGCTTTCCATCGGCACACGCTCGTCGGCATTCGCGCGCACGATGTCGAAGTTCGGCCCGGTCCAGCTGTTGCGCACCGTGGTCCAGCCATAGGAGGCCGGATCGGTCTCGTGGACGATGATGACGCCCGCCGCCCCCTGACGCGCCGCCTCCTCGTACTTGTAGGTCCAGCGCCCGTAGTAGGTCATGGCCCGGCCGCCGAAGGTGTTCAGCGCTGGCTCCTCGAAGTCCGCGTCGTTGACGAGGACGACCAGGATCTTGCCGCGCATGTCCTGGCCCTTGAAATCGTCCCAGTCCCGCTCCGGAGCCTTGACGCCATAGCCGACGAAGACCAATGGCGCGTCCATCAGCATGACATGGTCCTCGCCCGGACGCCGGCTGGAGATGACGATCTGTTCGCCCTGGGCCAGGGGCAGGGTCCAGTCGCCCACGGTCAGCCGGGCCTGGATATTCGAGGCGGAGAAGCGGTTCAGTGCCACCGCCTGCGTCCAGCCGCCATTGTCGCCGCCGGGCTGCAGACCTGCCGCCTCGAACTGCCCGGAAACGTAGTCGATGACCTTCTGCTCCGCCGGGGTGGCGATCCCGCGTCCCTCGAAGTCGTCGGCCGACAGGATGCGGATGTGTTCGGACAACCGTGCTCCGTCGAACTGGGGTTCCTGCGCAAAAGCGACGGCGGTCAGGGACAGGCCGGCGAGAAGCGCGGCGACGGCGGTGAACGAACGCATGGCGAACCCTTGGACAACTGATCGGTCCGCGACGTTAGGAGGCGGTGGCCTCGCTGTCGACTTGCGCGGCCCGCGACATGGCGCGCGCGTGGAAGACCGAGGCGATCCCGATCAGCGTCGGCACGCTCATGTAGACGAAACCGCCCGCCCACGGCGCGATGGCGTCCGGCGCCGCCAGGGCGACGGCGATGGAGGTCAGGGAGGCGCCTGACAGGATCATCCAGTTCTGGATCCAGATGCGGGCGCTGACGGCCTGTGCCGTGTCGGCGGCGCCCTGTGTCAGGTGGTGACGATAGAGGGCTGCGAACAATAGCGACAGCGACAGACACCCGGCGCCATAGGCGACATAGAGGAAGCGCAGATCCCCGATCCCGTTGATCAGATCTCCGCCGGGCAGGATGGCGCCCGACAGGGCGTGCAGGGCCGACTGCATCATCAGTCTCAGCGGGAAGACGTAGAGCAGGACGACGAACACGACGCTCAGGCTCAGCGCCGTCGACAGGCCGTCACGCAACGGCCAGAGACGCCCAAGGTCGCGGTAGCTGAGCCAGAACATGACGATCAGGGCGAAGCTGGCGCCATAGGCCGGGGCGCTCAGCAGCATTCCCTGCATCTCCGCCAGCGTCGTCGGCGGGTCGCCGCCGCCCGCGACAAGCAGGGAGACGGCGAAGGCGAAGGCGGCGTCGACGAAGGCGTCGAGCCTGCGGGCCATCTCGAGCTTGGGCGCATCGGTCATGACCGACACAGTGCCTCGCTCATTCGCTCGGCGCTACTGCGCCCGCGCCCGGCCAGCCGGTGTCGCCCACGCGCCGCAGGTCCATCTCGATATAGGGCAGCGGGGCCTGACCCTCGCGGACGTAGTGGCCGACTTCGTGCCAGCGGCCGTCCTTGATCGTGGCGACATACTGGATCGTCGCGCCGGGTCCCGCCGGGGTCTGCCAGCGGAAACCGTCTTCGGTCGCCTCAAAGGGGTAGTCGCCCTGATAGCCCTGGGCATAGGTGTGGAAGGTGTAGGCCTGCGCCCGCTCATCCCAGCCGATGATGGCGAAGGCATTGAACTGGGTCGTGCCGTCGGCCGCGTACCCGCGTCCCTCGACCACGCGGATCGAGCCGCCCAGATGGGTTCCGACCCGTTCGGTCTGGGTCAGGGTCATGCTCCCGCCGGGGCCGCCGATCGCCGCCGTGCCGCGCCACTCCCCGTCCATGAAAGCCAGCCGCGCCATGGCGTCGCGCTGGGCCTGGCTGCCTGCCGGATTCTGTTGCTGCGCCAGCCCGGCCGACGGAACGGCGAGAAACAGGGCGAGTACGGCGAGCGGAGCTGCGAACGATCGAAGGATGGGCATGAGAGGTTTCCCGAGTAACTTTGCATTTCAAAGCACTTTTCTCACTGCCCGTCAACTCACGAAAAAGCCCGCCGGGCTGACCCGGCGGGCTGATGTCTTCGACCGTCGTCTGAAAGGATCGCTAGTGTGCGACGCCCTTCCAGATGCGGCGATAGCTGGCGTAGGTGATGCCGGCGAAGATGGCGAGGAAGGCGAGGACGCCCATGCCCGACTGTTTCCGCTCCGTCGCCCTGGGGTCCGAGGACCAGGCGATGAAGGCCGCGACGTCCTTGGACATCTGGTCGACCGTCGCTTCGGTGCCGTCGTCATAGGTGACCTGGCCATTGGCCAGCGGCGCGGGCATGGCGATGAAGCCGCCGGCCGGGACATGTTCCGGATCGCCGTCCCAGAACGGGGTCATGTCGCCCGCCATGTACGGATTGTAGTGCTGGGTCGCCGTGATCCGCAGTCCGGCCGGCGCGGCTGCGTAGCCCGAAAGCAGCGAATAGATGTAGTCGGCGCCGCCGTGACGGGCCTTGGCCATGACCGACAGGTCGGGCGGGGCCGCCCCGCCGTTCGCGGCGGCCGCGGCCGTGCGGTTGGGATAGGGGTTCGGGAATTTGTCGGCCGGGGTGGCGGGACGCATCATCGCCTCGCCGGTCTCGGTGTCGATGTCCCCGACCTCGATCTCGGCGGCCAGGGCCCGGACGAACCGGTTGGCGGCCGGGTTCTCGGCGTGAGGGTCATAGAAGGGACCGCCCTTCTCACCCAGATTGCGGAAATGCATCAGGTCCATCGAGTGGCAGGCCGAGCAGACCTCGCGATAGACCTTGTAGCCGCGCTGCAGCTGCCCCTGGTCGAACGTGCCGAAGGGCCCGTCGAAGGTGAAGCCGCCCGAACGCGGGTGATGGGCGCCGCCCTCGGCAAGAGCAGGAGACGCCGCGCCGACCACCGCCAGAGCAGCGACCGACAGGGCCAGTTTGCGAATATCCATGGTGACTTTCTTGGCGGACATCGCGATCAGCCCTTCTTTTCGGCGTCGGCGGGAACGGCGCCGCTCATCGCGACCGGCCCCGACAGGACCGGCTCGGAGATCGACGCGGGGATCTTCAGCGGCGTCTCCTTCAGGCCCACGAAGGGCATAATGACGAAGAAGAAGGCGAAGTAGTAGAGCGTGGCCAGGCGGGTCAGCCACAGGTAGCTGTTCAGCTGGCCGTCGATCAGGGTGAAGCTCGGCATGCCGGGAACCACCGGAGCGTCCGGCAGCTGGGCGCCGCACCAGCCCAGGATCAGGCCGACCACCACGAAGATCAGGAAGAAGATCTTCATCGTCGGGCGATAGCGCATCGACCGCACCTTGGAGGTGTCCAGCCACGGCAGGATGAACAGCACGCCGATCGAGCCGAACATGGCGACCACGCCGCCGAACTTGTCAGGAATGGCCCGCAGGATCGCGTAGAACGGCAGCATGTACCACTCGGGCACGATGTGCGCCGGCGTCTGCAGCGGGTTGGCCGGGATGTAGTTGTCGGCGTGGCCCAGGGCGTTCGGCATGAAGAAGACGAACACCGCGAACATCATCAGGAACACCAGCAGGGCGAAGCCGTCCTTGACCGTGTAGTAGGGGTGGAACGGGATGGTGTCCTTGGCCTCGCGCTCCTTGGGGATCAGGATCCCGACCGGGTTGTTCTGGCCTGCCGTGTGCAGGGCCCAGAGGTGCAGCACCACGACGCCGAAGATCACGAACGGCAGCAGGTAGTGCAGCGAGAAGAAGCGGTTCAGCGTCGCGTTATCGATGGCCGGGCCGCCGCGCAGCCAGATCAGGACCGGTTCGCCGATCATCGGGATGGCCCCGATCAGATTGGTGATGACCTCGGCGCCCCAGTAGGACATCTGGCCCCACGGCAGGACGTAGCCGAGGAAGGCCGTGGCGATCATCAGGAAGAAGATCACGCAGCCGAGGATCCAGATCATCTCCCGCGGCGCCTTGTACGAGCCGTAGTAGAGGCCGCGCAGCATGTGGATGTAGACGGCCACGAAGAACATCGACGCCCCGTTGGCGTGGACGTAGCGGATCAGCCAGCCGCCATTGACGTCGCGCATGATCCGCTCGACCGAGGCGAAGGCCATCGCCGTGTTAGGCTGGTAGTGCATGGCCAGGAAGATGCCGGTGGCGATCTGGGTGACCAGGCAGATCGTCAGGATCGCGCCGAAGGTGTACCAGTAATTCAGGTTCTTCGGCGTCGGCAGCGACAGGTAATCGGCGCCAAAGCGCACGATCGGAAGCCGGGTGTCGAGCCACTTCTCGATGCCGGTCTTGGGAACGTAGGTGGATTCGTGTCCGCTCATCTTGTCCGCTCTCAGCCGATCCGAATGGTGGAGCCGGCGGTGAATTCGTAGTTGGGCACCACCAGATTCTTCGGCGCCGGACCCTTACGGATGCGACCCGATGCGTCGTAGTGCGAACCGTGGCAGGGGCAGAACCAGCCGCCGTAATCGCCCGAGCCGAAGGTCGGGATGCAGCCCAGGTGCGTGCAGGACCCAATCACGATCAGCATCGGCTCGTGGCCGACCTTGGTGCGTTCCTGGTCGGTCTGCCGTTCCTTCAGGTCGGAGGCGTCGTTGTCGGCGATCACGCGCGTCAGCTCGGCGGCGGTACGGTTGCGCACGAACACCGGCTTGCCCTGCCAGGTGATGACGATCTGCATCCCCTCGGCGACCTTGGAGGTGTCGAACTCGACGGTCGACAGCGCCAGGGTGTCGGCTGCCGGATTCATGGAGTTGACCAGCGGCCACACCATCATCACGCCCGCGCCGACGGCTGCGGCGCCGGCCGCGATATGGATGAAGTCCCGGCGGGTGGCGTCACCTTCGGGATGTTCGTTCGTCACGACCGATTCGGCCACGTCTCACCTCTGTAAAACTCGCATCGTGGCCCGTGGGAAGACGGCCCGCTATCGAGGGAATGTTCTTAGCGCGATGAAGAGGTTTAGACCCGGTCAGGCTTTGCGGCTTGTCGCCGCAAGGGCTGCGGTTACTTGAGAACCGCTCGCAATACTGACCGCGACAAGACCCCTGCCCGCGCGTATGGAGGGCCTTAGAATGCGTCTCGCCCTTTTTCAACCAGCCATTCCCCAGAACGTGGGCGCCTGTATCAGGCTGTCGGCGTGTTTCGGGATCGAGCTGCACATAATCGAGCCCACGGGCTTCCAGTTCGATGACCGGGCCATGAAGCGCGCGGCGCTGGACTATGGCCCCCTGTCGCACATGACGCGCCATACCGACTGGGACGCCTTCCAGGCTGCGCGAGGTCCGGGGCGGCTGATCCTGTTCACGACACGGGGCGCCACGCCGCTGACCGCCTTCGGCTTCCAGCCCGACGACACCCTGCTGTTCGGTTCCGAGAGCTCGGGCGCGCCCGACTTCATCCACACGGCCGCCGACGCTCGCATCTTCATCCCCATCCGTCCGGAGGCGCGCTCGCTGAACCTGTCGGTCAGCGCAGGGATAGGCCTGTTCGAGGCCCTGAGACAGACCACCGCCTGACGTGCCACTGTCCCGGCCCAACGGGAACGGCGACCATGGGTCTCTTCGACATCTTCACCGGCGGCTCCAGGCCGAGCGGCTCTCGCGTCGGCCCCGCCGAGCTCCGCGAGGCCTTGCTGGCCGTCAACCGGGACGGCGCGCCCTGGCAGGTCCGCGACGGCGCCAGGGAAAAGGTCGACCTGGTCGCCGAATGGAAGATCGTCGACGCCGCCTGGTACGAGATTTTCGCCAAGGCCGGGGTGAAGCGCGTCTTCAAGATCCTGATGAAGTTCGACGAGACGTCTGGCCAGGTCCGTTCGGTCGATCATGAATTCGACGTCGAATGGCGCGCGGGCGTCCCTTCCCTGAGCGACCTCTCCGTCGTCGGCGGCCAAGCCGGGATCAGCGGTTTCCGCGGTCAGTCGTGGGAGATGAGCACCGAGACGGTCTGGGCCTTCCGCGAGGAGGACCTCAGCTGGGGCAAGATCTACAGCTACAACTTCAACACCGACGAGATGAAGAAGCCCCTGGAAGCCGCCGCCAAGGCCGCCGGCTGGGGCTGGCGCGGCGTCGCCTTCGGCAAGCTCTAGCCGATCACTCCGGGGCGCCCGCCGTCGCGATGACCGCCAGGCTCGGCCGCTCGCCGGACCTGGACGCCGCCACCGCCTCGACCGCCCGCATGACCCGGAGCACGTTCTCTCCCGCCAGTTTGCGGATGTCGCCCTCCGACCAGCCGGCTGCCATCAGGGCCGCGAGGATGCGCGGATAGGCGTCCACGCCCTGGACCTCCTCGGGCAGGCTGGTGACCCCGTCGAAGTCGCCGCCCAGGCCGACGTGATCGATACCGGCGACCTCGCGCACATGCTGGATGTGGGCGACGACGTCGGCGAGGCCCGCTGTCGGTTGCGGGTGAGCCGCATCCCAGGCGGCCGTGCCCGCCGTCACCGCCCCGGCGTCTCCCGGATTGAGCGCCAGCAGCCGCGCCGCCTCCGCCGCCCGGTCGGCGTTCCAGCTCCGGACCGCTTCCGAGATGAACCCGGGCACGAAGGTCACCATCACCACCCCGCCGTCGTCCGCCATGGCGCGCAGCACGCTGTCGGGCACATTGCGGGGATGGGCCGTCACCGCCCGCGCCGAGGAGTGGGAGAAGATCACCGGCGCCTCCGACACCCGCATGGCGTCGATCATCGTCTCCTCCGAGACGTGGCTCAGGTCGACCATCATGCCGATACGGTTCATCTCGCGCACCACGTCCTCGCCGAAGGGCGACAGCCCGCCCCATTTCGGCGCGTCGGTGGCGCTATCCGCCCAGGTCGTTGTCTTCGAGTGGGTCAGGGTGATGTAGCGCGCGCCCGCCTGATGGAATTCTCGCAACAGGCCCAGCGAATCGTCGATCGAATAGCCGCCCTCCATGCCGATCAGGCTGGCGATCTTTCCTGCCGCATGGATGCGCTCGACGTCGTCGGCGGTCGTCGCCAGTTCGAACACGTCGGGATGGGCGGCAACGATGCGCCGGACCGTGTCGATCTGTTCGAAGGTCTCGCGCGCCGCCTCGGTCGGCGTCAGGGTCGCCGGCACATAGACCGACCAGAACTGGCCGCCGACGCCCCCGGCCCTCAGGCGCGGGATGTCGGTGTGGAGCGCTGTCGAGGCGTCGAGGTTGGTCGCCAGATCGACGGCGTGCGGGTCGTTTCCATAGGTCTCACGCAGGGCCCAGGGCAGGTCGTTGTGGCCGTCGATCAGCGGTGTGGTCCGCAGAATTTCGCGCACCCGCGCCTCTCCGTCCTGAGCCGCTGCAGGAACGGCCAAGGCCAGCATGGACGCGGCGAGCAGGCAGGAACGGATCATGGCGACCTCCGGAAAACAATGACGGGAGGAGACTGGCAGACGCCGGGCTCCGAAAGCAAAGCGGCTATCGGTCGCCCAGGCTGAGCCGTCCGATCAGGACCGCAGCGCGCTGCGACTGGCGCACCAGACTGTCGAGATCGATCGACTCGCCCACGGCATGGGCGCCCGACCCGGCCGTGCCGAGCCCGCCCAGCGTATCCACATCTGCGGCGACGAAGCCCGAATCCGCCGCCCCGCGCTTGGCCGGGTCGAAGGGCGCCATCTCGGGCAGGCCGAGGTCGCGGTTGACCGCGTTCAGCCGCTCGAGCAGCGCGGTATTGCCCGGCGTCGGGGCCATCGGCGGATAGCCGTCCTCGGCGAAGACGAGCTCGGCCGTCGTCTTCGCCAGGTGATCATCGACGATCCCCGCCATCCGGTCGCGGACCCGGGCGTCCTGTTCCGGCGTCAGGGTGCGCAGGTCCCCGCGCGCGATCGCCGTCTCCGCCACGATATTGGTCTTGCCCGAGGCCTGGACGCGGAAGCCGGCCGCATCGATCTCCGCCGGCGTCCCGCCTGCGATGACGCCCACATTGTAGGTCAGGTTCGGCTCCGGCAGTTCGCGCCGGAAGGTGTCGAGGATGCGCGCCATCTCATAGATCGCGCCATAACCCAGAGTGTCGCCGAACACGCCGCTGGAGTGGCCGGTCCGGCCGCCGGTGGTCAGGGTCCAGCTGGACGAGCTGCGCCGGGCGATCGTGCCGAACTCCTCGCCGTTCTCGATCGCCAGTCCCTCGAATTCCAGCGCATAGTCCGCGACCTGACCCGCCGCGATCAGGTCCCGCCGCGCCACCGCCAGCGGCGAACCGGGCCGCTCTTCATCGCCGGTCAGGACGATGGTGATGTTCGATCCCTCCAGCGTACCCGCCGCCTGCATCGCGCGCAGGGCTGCGATGATCACGATCACCCCGCCCTTGTCGTCGCCGACGCCGGGACCGGTCGCCTGCGAGCCGTCCCTCGCGAAGCGCTGGAACGGGCTGTTTGACTCGAACACCGTGTCCAGATGGCCGATCAGCAGGATGTTGCGCCCGCCGCCGTCATGAGTCGCGATCAGGTGCCCGGCCCGGCCGGTCTGGGCCATGTCGATCCAGCGCACCTCGAAGCCGAGCGGATCGAGTTCGGCGCGGACCATCTCGCCCACCGCCGTTACACCCGCCAGGTTCAGCGTGCCCGAGTTCACGTTCACGATCCGCTCCAGCAGATCGATGTGCCGGTCGTGCTCGGCGACCACCGTGGACATGATCGTCCGCTCGGCCTCGGCCGTCTGGGCCATCACGGGCGGGGTGAAGGCAAAAACCATCAGGGCGGACAGGATCAGACGCATGGACGACCTCGCTATGAAGCCGCGACCGTGGCCGAGGCCGCCCTGCGAGTAAAGGCAGCTAGCGGTTGCCCCTCGCCGGAACGGGCAACGCGCCGGGCTGAATCGTCGGCGATCGGGACGGGGCCTGCGCCTGCTCACGGCAGCCGCGCCCGATATGCAGACCGTTCAGATAGTACCAGCGGCTCTGCACCGCCGCCTGTTCGGCTTCGTCGCGATCGCGCGCTGGCTGACGCACCGCATCCACCCCGGCGATGGCGAGGCCGCCGCCGGGTACGAGCATCGCGGCGCCCGACCGTGCGATGCCGCCGAGCGAACTCAGCCAGCCGCCCTGCGGCGTCGCGTCGCCCATGGCCTGGCCGAGCTGCGCCGCCTCGTCGCTGATCCCGGCGCATGACAGTCTCTCGTCGGTCTCGCGAAACACGCCCGTCGCCCCCGATCGCTGGGCCCCGGCGTCCTGGGCCAGGGCGGCGCCCGCCGAGAGCAGGGTGATCGTCAGGGTCGGGATCAACAGAGATCGCATTACAAGTTCTCCAAACAGCCCATCGTCCAAACGGCTGCGGACCTGCGCGGTTCATTCCCTGCCCACGTGACCTCGCGCGCGAGACGTGATTGAACGCCGCCCATGAGCCAGTTCCCCCTCCCCGACACCGACCCGCTGGACCTGAAGAAGGTCGAGACCCGCGCCTGGTTCGAGGCTCTGCGCGACCGCATCCACGCCGGGTTCGAGGCGCTGGAAGACGCGGCCCCCGCCGACCTCTTCCCCGGCGAGCCGGGTCGGTTCGTGCGCACGCCGTGGTCGCGGGACGCCGGCGGCGGCGGGGTCATGGGCATGATGCACGGCCGCCTGTTCGAGAAGGTCGGGGTCCACGTCTCCACCGTCCACGGCGAGTTCCCTGCCGACTATGCGAAGACCGTCCCCGGCGCCGACGCAGACCCCCGCTTTTTCGCGACCGGCATCAGCCTGATCTGTCATCCGGTCAGCCCGCGCGTCCCCGCCGTGCACATGAACACCCGCTTCATCGCCACGACAAAGAGCTGGTTCGGCGGCGGCGGCGACCTGACCCCCGTGCTCGACGTCGATCGTCGCCAGGACGCGCCCGACACGGTCGCCTTCCACGCCGGAATGAAGGCGGCCTGCGATGCCCACGACCCGACCTGGCATCCGAAGTTCAAGGCCTGGTGCGACGACTATTTCTTCCTGCCGCACCGGAACGAGCCGCGCGGAACGGGCGGCATCTTCTACGACCACCATGACTCGGGGGACTACGCGAAGGACTTCGCCTTCACCCGCGATGTTGGTGAAGCGTTCCTGGAGACCTACGCCGCCATCGTCGAGCGTCGCATGACGGAGGCCTGGACGTCCGGGGAGCGCGAGGAACAGCTGGTGCGTCGCGGCCGCTACGTCGAGTTCAACCTGCTCTACGACCGCGGCACGATGTTCGGCCTCAAGACCGGCGGCAACGTCGATTCGATCCTCAGCTCGATGCCGCCGGTGGTGAAATGGCCGTGACGGGCGAGCGCTAAATTCCGCTGCCCTCGCCCTCGACCGGGGGCGGGGTCAGCATCAGGAAGGCGCGGATCCAGGCCGTCAGCACCGCGCGGTCGTTGCTCTTCGCCAGACTGGCCACGGCCTCGTCCGCCAAGGCGTCCGCGATGCGATGGCCGCGCCGGCTTTCGACCAGGGCGGCGGCGTAGTCCGGCTGGAACTCGGGATGACACTGGAACGACATGGCGTCATCCCAGGCCAGTCCTGCGAACGGCGTGAATTCGCTCGCGGCGATCACCCGCGCATCCGCAGGCGGAACCAGCACCTGATCCTGGTGCGACACCGGGATGGCGATGGAGGCCGCACGCGGAAACATCCACGGCTCCTCGCCCACCACCGCATAGCGATGCAGGCCGACGCCCCAGCCCTTGTCCGATTTCTCGACCCGACCGCCGAAGGCGTGGGCCATGACCTGATGCCCGAAGCAGATGCCGACCAGCCGCGTCCGTCCGCGCGCCGCAGGCAGCCAGTCAATCAAGGACGCGATCCACGGCAGGTCATCATAGACCCCGGCCGACGATCCGGTGACAATCGCCCCCTGAAAGTCTTCCGGGTCTTCAGGCAACCGCCCGGCCTGGACATCGAACCGAACCGTCGCCACCCCTTCGCCCAGCAGGGTCCGGAACCGCGCCGGGTAGTCGTCGAACGCATCCTTCAGCGCCTCGGGAGGCTTGCCGGTTTCGAGGATCGCGATGGGTTTCATGTCCCCATAGGGACTGCTCCGCCATGGCGGGACAAGGGCAAAGGCGCTACAGCGCGGCTTATGACCGATGCCGCCGCGCACTCCGACGCCGATACCGCCCCGGTCGTGCTGATCAACGTGTTCAAGGTCCAGCCTGATCGACAGAACGATTTGCTCGAGATGCTGGCCGAATTGACCCGGGCCCAGGTCGGCCTGCCCGGCTTTGTCTCGGCGACCCTGCATCGCGGCCTGAACGGGAAGACTGTCGTCAATCAGGCCGTCTGGCGCTCGGTCGAGGACTGGAAGGCGATGACGCGGACCGCCGCCGTCTCCGTCGCCATGCTGCCCATCATGGCCATCGCCACGTTCGAGCCGAACCTCTACGAGGCCGGCGAAGTCATCGAATAGGCCTGCGTCCGCATCTGACGCAGCGACATGCTAGGCGCACCGGCTGTCGGTCTTTGACATTGCCATCTGGCATCGACGTTCCGGACGCTTCGGACGGTGTTTTGGAGTCCGGTCAGGCTCGCCAGACCTCCGCCTTCGCCCCCGCATCGCCCAGCGCCCCGGCCACCCAGCCACAGATCTCCACCGCCGCCGCATCGGCGCCCTCCGGCGGATTGACGACCACCATGGCGCAGCCGTTCATCTTCATCGGGTTGGTCAGCGGCCTCAACCGCGCCTCGGCCACCAGGGTCGGCGCATCTGTCCCCGACGCCAGCCGCCTCAGGAAGCCGTCGAAGGTCTCCATATCCTTCAATGGCGTCCAGATCGCCACCATGGCCGTCGGGTCCGCCTTCACGATCGCCGCCGCCGTGTCCGCCGCTCTTACGTAGTCGTCCGGCCGTTCGAACGGAGGGTCGATCAGCACCAGCGATCCGCCCGTCTGCCGCGCCTCGGCCAGGACCAGATCGTAGCCGTCCCCGATCTCGCCCCGCGCGGTCGGGAAGCCCGACAGACTTTCGCGCAGCAGGCCGGCCACCTCCTCGCGCAGCTCGAACCCGACATAGGCGTCGGCCGCCCTTGACGACCGCGCCACCAGCACCGGCGACCCCGGATAAAACCGCACGCCGCTCTCGGGATTCAGCGCCGCGACCTCCGCCGCCAGCGCCTCGATCAGCGGGGGTCGGTCCGCCGCCGCCATCAGCCGCTCGACCCCTGCCTCGGCCTCGCGTGACCGGGTCGCGTCGCCGGTCAGATCATAGAGCCCCGCCCCGGCATGGGTGTCCAGCACGACCACCGGCCCTGCCGCCTGCCGCGTCTTCAGCAGCCACAGGACCAGGGCGTGTTTGACCAGGTCGGCGAAGTTTCCGGCGTGGAAGCTGTGGCGATAGTTCATGCTGTTCCGTCTCCTTCACGCCGCTCCGGGTCAAGAGGAACCGGACGGTCACAGGCGACGTTCGCCGTTCCTGATCCGGAGCCCGAATGATGCCTGACGGCGGCCACACCTTTATCGCCGAGCGCGAAGTCCCCGAGGGACTGACCTACTGCAGCGACACGCATCCGGGCCTGACCCGAGTGAAATCGGGCGCCGGTTTCTCCATCCGCGACGCCGACGGCAAGGCGATCAGGGACGCCAGGGTGCTGGACCGTATCCGTATGCTGGCCATCCCGCCGGCCTGGACCGACGTCTGGATCTGCCCGCGCGCCACAGGCCACATCCAGGCCACCGGCCGCGATGTGAAGGGCCGCAAACAGTATCGCTACCACGACGACTGGATCACCCACCGCTCCGGGAACAAGTTCGACAAGCTGCCCGCTTTCGCCCGCGCCCTGCCGAAACTGCGCGCTCGCGTCGAGCACGACCTCGGCGGGCGTGGCGCCCGTCGCGAAAAGGTTCTGGCCACCGCCGTCCGCCTGCTGGAGATCACCTTGATCCGCGTCGGCAACAAGGAATACGCACGCACCAACCGCAGCTACGGCCTGACCACGTTGAACAAGCATCATCTGGAGATGGACGGCCCCGCTCTCAGCTTTGCCTTCCGGGGCAAGAGCGGCGTGGATCACAAGGTCAGCGTCCGCGACCGGCGCCTGGCCGCCGTGGTCCGGTCCCTGCGTGACCTGCCGGGCCAGCAGTTGTTCAAGTACAGGACCGCCGACGGCGACCTCTGTCCGATCACCTCCGACGACGTGAACGGCTACATCCGTGACGCCATGGGCGAGCAGTTCTCGGCCAAGGACTTCCGCACCTGGGCCGGCACCGTCTCCGCCGCCCGAGTTCTGCGCGACCTGGAGGCGCCGACCTCGCCCACCGACGCGAAGCGGAAGATCACGGTCTGCGTGAAGGCGGTGGCCGGCTTGCTGGGCAACACCCCGACGGTCTGTCGCAGTTCCTACGTCCACCCGGCGGTGTTCGGGCTTTACGAGAGCGGCCGCATCGCCGACGTCCTCCCGGGCTCTGAGACCAAGGGTTTCGAGGCCGCCCTGATCAAGGCGCTGAAGGTCTAGGCCCGGGCCCAGAACCCGAGCGTCGGCTGGGCGACCGGAGACCCCGCTTCCGCCACCCGCGCCAGGATCAGCGTGCGGAAGGCGTCCGCAAGCTCGTCACCGCGCAGCAGCCTCAGCGACTTGATGATCCGGGTGATCCGCAGATGGTTGTGGTCGCTGGCGGTCAGCCAGTGCCCGTTGCGATAGTAGAATACCGCCAGCCGGTCCGTCGCTGCGGCCAGCGCGGCCTGGGCCGAGATGGACTCGCGGATCACCTCGATATCCTCGTCCGTGAGCATGGGTGCGTTCGGCTGCGCGCCCGACCGCTCCCGCAAGGGGAACAGCCACTGGACGAAGTCATGCACCTGCTCGACCGCGGCGTCGTCGAAGCTGATGACCTCGAAGACATCCCGCCCCGCGCCGTCGGTTCCCTCGCCCGTCAGGAAGGCGACGATCGGGGTCAGGCCGCCCCCCTCATGCAGCCCTGTCCCAGTCGAGAATGACCTTGCCCGACTGGCCCGACCTCATCGCGTCGAAGCCTTCGCGGTAGTCGGCATAGGACAGCCGGTGGGTGATCAGGGGTTCGAGGTCGAGGCCGGCCTTCAACAGGCCCAACATCTTGCGCCAGGTCGTGAACATCTCGCGCCCGTAGACGCCCTTGATCGTCAGGGCCTTCAGGATGATGGCACCCCAGTCGGTCTCCATCGGCTTGGACGGAATGCCCAGCAGGGCCATGCCGCCGCCCATGATCAGGGTTTCGACACACTGTTTGAAGGCGATCGGGCTGCCCGACATCTCCAGTGCTACGTCGAAGCCGACCTTCAGGCCCAGCTCCTTCATGACGTCGCGCAGGTCCTCCTTCGTGGTGTTCACCGTCCGCACGCCCGGCGCGACCTTCTGGGCCAGTTCCAGGCGGAAGTCGTTGATGTCGGTCAGGACCACGGTCCGCGCGCCGGCGTGTCGCGCCACCGCCGCCGCCATCATGCCGATCGGCCCCGCGCCGGTGACCAGCACGTCCTCGCCGAGCAGGTCGAACTGTTGGGCCGTGTGCACCGCGTTGCCGAACGGGTCCAGCATGGCGGCGACCTCATAGGACACCTCGTCGGGCAGCTCGATCACATTGAAGGCCGGGGCCACGACGAACTCGGCAAAGGCCCCCTGGCGGTTCACGCCGATGCCGCGTGTGTGCGGATCCAGGTGGAAGTGGCCGGCGCGCGCCGCCTCCGAGTTGAGGTCGATGACGTGCCCCTCGGCCGAGACGCGCTGGCCGATCTTCAGCGGCCGGTTCACGTCGGAGCCGATGGCGACGATCTCGCCCGAGAACTCGTGTCCCGTGATCATCGGCGTCGGCACGTTCTTCTGGGACCACTCGTCCCAGTTCCAGATGTGGATGTCGGTGCCGCAGACGGCCGTGCGGTGCACGCGGATCAGAACATCCTCGGGTCCCGCCACAGGGATCGGCGCGTCGATCAGCTCAAGGCCGACCTCGGGCCGCATCTTGGCCAGGGCCTTCATTGTGTCGGTCATTATTTGATCACTCCCAATTCCTTGCCGGCCGTCGTGAACGCCGCGACCGCTTGATCGATATGGTCGAAGGTGTGCGCCGCCGACATCTGCGTCCGGATGCGCGCCGCGCCGCGGGGCACCACAGGGAACGAGAAGCCGATAACATAGACGCCGAGTTCCAGCATTCGCGCCGCCATCGTCTGGGCCAGTTTGGCGTCGCCCAGCATGACCGGAACGATCGGATGCTCGCCGGGCAGCAGGTCGAAGCCGGCGTCGGCCATCGCGCCCCGGAAGCGGGCGGCGTTGGCGGTCAGTTGAGCGCGCAGTTTGTCGCCCTCTTCCCCCCGGGCGATGCGGATCGCTTCCAGCGAGGCACCGCAGATCGAGGGCGCCAGGGCGTTGGAGAAAAGATACGGCCGGGCCCGCTGCTTCAGCAGCTGGACCACAGCCGAGTTGGCGCAGATGAAGCCGCCCATCGCGCCCCCCAGAGCCTTGCCGAAAGTGCCGGTGACGAAGTCGACCTTGACCCCGTGATGAGCGTAGGAGCCCCGCCCCTGCGGACCCAGGAAGCCGGTCGCGTGGCAGTCATCGACCATGATGAGGGCGCCATACTGGTCGGCCAGCGCCCGGATCTGGTCCAGCTTTGCGATATAGCCGTCCATCGAGAAGGCGCCGTCGGTGGCGATGATGATGTCGCGCACGCCGTCGGCCCGCGCCTGTTTCAGCTGGGCCTCCAGATCGGCCATGTCGGAGGTCGCGAACCGGTAGCGTCTGGCCTTGCACAACCGCACCCCGTCGATGATCGAGGCATGGTTCAGGGCGTCCGAGACGATGGCGTCCTCGGACCCGAACAGCGGCTCGAACAGGCCGCCGTTGGCGTCAAAGGCGGCCGCAAACAGGATGGAGTCCTCGAACCCCAGATAGTCCGCGATCGCCCGTTCGAGCTGTTTGTGGATATCGAGCGTGCCGCAGATGAAGCGCACAGAGGCCGTGCCCGCGCCGCGCGATTCGGACGCCGCATTAGCGGCCGCGACGACCCGGTCGTCGCCACCGAGGCCGAGGTAGTTGTTGGCGCAGAAGTTGAGGACCTTGCGGCCCGCGACCTGGATCACCGGTCCCTGGCGCGATTCGATCACCCGCTCGGGCTTGGTCAGCCCCTGGGCGTCGATGTCTGAAAGCTCGGCCGCGACGCGGTCGTGAAAGCCTGTGGTTTGCATGGCGGGTGGCTACGCTCTTTCGCGAATGGATTCCAGCGCCACCATCTCCCTTCTCCCCTTGCGGGAGAGGGTGGCTGAGCGCAGCGAAGTCGGATGAAGGGTCACGCCAACGTGCAAGGTAAGCCCTCGACATGCTCACTCCAGCCGCCGGTGTGACCCCTCATCCGTCAGCCTTCGGCTGCCACCTTCTCCCGCAAGGGGAGAAGGGAGCTCAGGTCACCGAAGCCGCTCGCAGGGGCTCGGGCGCGGGACCCGGCTCGACGCCCGCACGGAAGGGATTGACCCGAATGCGTCCGCCGCAGGGGGTGAAGGCCAGCGGAATCGCCAGGGCGGCCGCATCGCCCGGGATCAGCACCCGCACCCGCGCCGCCGACGGACAGACGCGTTCGCCATTCCCCTCGTTGGGCACAACGTTCCAGGCGATATCGAAGAAAGCCTTGCCGCCGACGGCAAGGTTCACCGGCGTCGCCGTCTGCGGGTTCTGGTCCGAGCGCACTGTGGTGAGGACGCGTCCCTGAGGGTCCAGCAGGCTGACCGCCGGGTAGCCCGAGATGCTGCACGACGCGGTCCCGGCATTGGTCACCCCGAAGACATTGACCCGGTTGCCGGCGCCCGCGTCGCCCGTTTCGCTGTTCAGACGCAACTGGGCCGCGCGGCAGGGCATCGAGGCGGGCAGGACGCCGCCCGGCGCGGGCTGAGGCGTGATCGGCGCGCCTGGAACCGGCAGGGCCGGATTGGCCGAGGGACGGCTGCACCGCTCCAGCACGGCCACGCCGACATCCTCGTTGGGGCCAAGACGGCTCAGGGTCGCGCTCTCGGAGCCTTCGCGGGTGGCGATCCACCATTCCAGGCCGGAGCCGGAATAGCGGGCGCCGCTCCCTGACGGCACGAGGCGCAGCGCATAGGTCTGCCCCTTGTAGGCGACGCTCGCCGTGGCCGTATCCAGATACTGGACCGACACCGTCTGTCCGCTCTCGCAGGCGTAACCTATGGCCGGCGTGGTCGGAGCGGGCGGAGCGACGGGCGGCGTCTGGTTGATGACCTCGGGCGGCGTCTCGCCCTTGCGCGTGCAGGCGGAAACGGACATCGCGCCGATGACGGCGGCGACGAGAAGGCGGTGCAGGCTCATGACGATCCCCGGTGAATGCTCAAGGTTAACGCCGTTTGCTGTGAATAGCTCCCGCCGCCTTGGCGCGACGCGCTCGACGCCGTTAGTGTCCCGGGCAGGAGCCCCCATGACCGACCCCGACCTGTATCCCGTCCCTGCCGACTGGGCCGAACGCGCCCATATGGACGCCGCCGCCTACGAGGCCGCGCGGCTCGCGGCGCGCGAGACGCCGGACGCCTTC
>NZ_JAFCWQ010000008.1:0-145701 GCF_049897665.1 Brevundimonas sp. TWP2-3-4b1
GGCGACACCAACCAGCACGGCATGGAGGGCGTGAAGTTCTGGACCAAGGTCAAGACCATCACCGCCCGCTGGCCGGACAGTGACCTCGAGCACGCCGATAGCTCGTTCGTGATCCCGACGATGGGGTGATCCATTCCTCCCCCATCGGGGGAGGTGGCTTGAAGCGCAGCGTAGAGACGGAGGGGGCTCATCCCGGATTCGGTGTCTGGAGCCGGCCCCCCTCCCCGCTGGGGGAGTCATAGAGCAGGCGACGCAATTCGGTGTTAAGCGTTAAGTTCGCACATATCCTGAAGCTGGAGCGCTCCCCCGCATGCGTCGCTTTCTGATCTGGTCCGCCCTGGCGGTGGTCATCGGCCTGGCCCTGGCCGGCGGAGGCTACTGGGCCTACTGGAATTTCTACGCCCGGTTCCAGCCGGTCACGATCAGCCGCAACCAGGCGGAAATCCAGCGCCTGCTGGACGAGGCCTCGTGGGTCTCGGGCGGCGGCGGGGGCGAACCCCTCTACATCATCGGCTATCGCGACAGCGCCTCCACCCAGCGCTACGAGCGGGAAGAGACGGAGAAGCTGCGCGCCGGAGGCGTCGAGGCCCGCGTGGTCGTCTTCGCCCGTCCCGATCGCGAGGGTCAGGTCCAGTCGACCCCCGCCGAACGGGCCACGGTGGCCGAGCTGTGGCTGAGCCGCGACTGGAGCCTCTATCAGCGCTGGACCGCCACGCCGTCACGCAACTGGACGGCGGCGGGCATTCCGGCGGCCGATGGCAACCTGGCCCGCTCCGCCGTGGTCGAGGCCAGCCGCCAGTTCGTCACCCGGCTGAACGCGCTGCTGCGCGATGCGGGCGCCCCGACCGGCTATCCCCTCGTGATCTGGCGCGACCGGGACGGATTCATGAAGGCCTGCGCCTGCGCTGACAGCCGGTCCTGGGCCTTCATCCGCGACGACTTCTCTGCCCCTGACGTGGTCGCCCCGGCAGGCTTGGGAGAACCCGGCCCGGCCATCCCGCCGACCGTGCCGACACCCGGCGACGGCACGCCGGAAAGCCTGCCCTATCCGACCCTGGGGCCGATCCCGCCCGCCGGGGAGGCGATCCCGCCCCTGCCGGGTACGGCTCGGCCGGGCGCGGCGCCCGGAACCACCCCTGCCCGCCCGACCACGCCGCCGCGCACCACGCCGGCCGCTCCGCCGCAAGCGACGCAGCAGGAAGACACGACCTTCTTCTAGCCGGGCGTCAGAACAGGCGTTTGCAGACGCCGATCAGCCGTTCGACGTCCTCGTCGGTCTGATAGAGGCCGAAGCCGAAGCGGATGACCTCGTCGCGCACGTCGGTGACGACATTGGCGGCCAGCAGATCGGCTCGCCAGCGCTGGGCGTCCCTGTGCTTCAGGGCCAGGAACCGGGCGCGCGGCCGGTTGTCGCCCATGATCGGGTTCAACACCTCGGCCTCGACCAGGGCGCCGCACTCTCCGGCCGCCAGGGCCCGGGCGAACCGCGCCTGCAACCGATCGGCGTGGGCCGAGACGGCGGCCGTGGTCAGCCCCTGTTCGTCCAGCATCCGCCGCACGCCGTTGAACCGGTACAGCGGAGTCGCATCGAACGTCGCGCCCCAGAACCGCCCCGCGTCGCCCCGGTACTGAACGCCCTCGGGCGGCCCCATCAGATTGCCAAACTCGGCGAACCAGCCGGTCGCCACAGGCCGCTCGCAGAAGCCGGCCGGCGCGTGCAGGAAGCCTGCGCCCTCGCCCGTCATGGCGTATTTGTAGCCGCCGCCAACGTAGAAGATCTTGTCCGCCACTGCCGACAGGTCCGTCGGCGTGGCCATGAAGCCATGATAGCTGTCGACGATCACCCACGGCCCTTCCGGTTTCGCCAGCGCCGCCAGGTCGTCGATGCAGCCAATAGCCTGGCCCGTCTTGAAGAAGACCTGGCTGACCACGATCACATCGTGACCGCCCGCCTGCGCCGCCGCCGTGAACCGCGCGTCGAAGGTGTCGAACGGCTCCAGCGGCACGCGCGCGACGACGGCGTCGCCGCTCTCCTCCCAGCGCTCGGCCTGACGGCGGAAGGCGTGGAACTCGCCGTCCGTGGTCAGGATGCGGACGGGCTTCGTCTCCCAGCCGGAGAAGATGCGGATCAGGAAGTCGTGGGTGTTGGGCGCGAAGACCACCGTCTCCGGGTCCGTCAGGCCCAGTTCCCTGGCGATATGTCTCTGCGCCTCCGGCACGACCTCGCCGAAGATTAGATCCCATTTGCGGTCGGCGAAATGGTTGGCCTCGACCCAGGCCCGCACCTGTCCGTCGAACGAGGCGTCCGGCCACAGGTGGTGGCTATGCGCCGCGAAATGCAGCCGCTCGGGATCGAGGGTGAGGGCGCGGGAGAAGAGGTGTTTGTAGGTCATCTCCCCTCTTCCCCCAGACCACGCCCGCGCTCAAGCAGCGAGCAACCGCGTCGCTCGCGTTAACGCCCTTAAACCAGCGCCCCGTGGCAGTGTTTGAACTTGCGGCCCGAGTGGCAGGGGCAGTCGGCGTTGCGGGGCGTGCGCTCCCACCCGGCCGGCAGAAGCTCGACGGGCAGGCGCGAACGGGCGTCGCCGGTCAGCTGCCCCTCGGGGTTCTGGGCCAGTGGATCCGCCATCTCGTTGACGCCGGTGCCGGGGTTCAGGTGGATTTCCTGGAACTCGGGCATCTCCATCGCCGGCGGGGCCTCGAAGCGGAACTCCACCGTCATCAGCCAGCGCGTCACATTGTGGCGCAGCTCGTGCAGCAGGGTCTCGAACAGCGAGAAGGCCTCGGTCTTGTACTCGTTCAGCGGATCGCGCTGGCCGTAGCCGCGCAGGCCGATGACGCCGCGCAGATGGTCCAGATGCACCAGATGCTCGCGCCACTGCATGTCGATCATCTGCATCAGGAACTGCTTCTCCAGTCCCCGGGTCTGGGTCTCGCCCAGTTGCGCGAGTCGATCGGCGGCGCGCGCCTCGGCGGCGGCCTGGATACGCTCCTCGACCTCCTCGTTCGACACGCCTTCCTCGGCGGCCCAGTCGTGCAGCGGCAGGTCGAGACCGAGCGTGGACTTCACCTTCTCGTCAAGGCCGTCGATGTCCCACTGTTCGGCATAGGCCTTGGGCGGCATGAAGCGGTCGACGAGGTCGGTGACCACGTCGCGGCGGAACTCGCCGACCAGTTCCGACAGGTCCGTGGAGTCCATGAACTCCTGGCGCTGTTCGAACACGGCCTTGCGCTGGTCGTTCACGACGTCGTCGTATTTCAGCAGATTCTTGCGGATGTCGTAGTTGCGGGTCTCGACGCGCTTCTGGGCGGTTTCCACGGCGCGGTTCAGCCAGGGATGCGAGATCGCCTCGCCCTCGGCCACGCCGAAGCTGCGCATGATCGCGTCCAGACGGTCGCCCGCGAAGATGCGCAGCAGGTCGTCCTCGCACGACAGGTAGAATTTCGACGTTCCGGGGTCGCCCTGACGGCCGGTTCGGCCGCGCAGCTGGTTGTCGATGCGGCGGCTTTCGTGGCGCTCGGTGCCGAGCACGAACAGGCCGCCGGCGTCCAGGGCGATCTTCTTCTGGACGGCGATGTCGGCCTTCAGCCGGGCCTCCTCGACCTTCAGCATCTCCGGCGTCACCTCGACGGCCAGGTTCCGCTGGTCGAGGCGGTATTTCTCGAGACGCATCTCGAGGTTGCCGCCCAGCTGGATGTCGGTGCCGCGACCGGCCATGTTGGTGGCGATGGTCACCGCGCCCGGCAGGCCGGCGTCGGCCACGATGAAGGCCTCCTGCTCGTGCTGGCGGGCGTTCAGGACGTTGTGCGGGATGCCCTTGAACTTGGTCTCGTATTTGATGTCGTAGGCGGCGTCGCCGACCTTGGCGGCCTCCTTGTCCTTGCCGACGAATTCCTTCTTCAGCGTGCGCGAAATCTCGACCTTGTGCTCGTATTTGTCGAGCAGGGCCGAGAGCTGTTCGGACTTCTCGATCGAGACCGTGCCGACCAGGATCGGCTGGCCGCGCTCGCGGCAGTCGGCGATCTGCTGGGCGATGGCCAGGTTCTTCTCGGCATAGGTCCGGTAGACCTCGTCGTCATAGTCGATGCGCAGGACCGGGCGGTTGGTCGGCACTTCCAGGACGTCCATCTTGTAGATGTCGAGGAATTCCTGGGCCTCGGTGGCGGCCGTGCCGGTCATGCCGGACAGCTTCTCGTAAAGGCGGAAATAGTTCTGGATCGTCACCGAGGCCAGGGTCTGGTTCTCGGGCATGATCTTGACGTCCTCCTTGGCCTCGATGGCCTGGTGGAGGCCCTCGGACAGGCGGCGTCCGGTCATCATCCGGCCGGTGAACTCATCGATCAGGACGACCTCGCCGGCCTTGATGATGTAGTCCTTGTCCTTCTGGTACAGGGTGTTGGCGCGCAGGGCCTGGTTGACGTGGTGCACCAGGCTGATGTTGGCCGCGTCGTACAGGCCCGTCGTGTCCTCGGCGAAATGGCCGCCGGCTTCCAGCAGCAGCTCGACCTGTTCGGAGCCCTCTTCCGTCAGCAGGGCCTGACGCTGCTTCTCGTCGAGGTCGAAGGTCGAGGTGTCCTTGATCAGCTCTTTGATCAGGGTGTCGCAGATCTTGTAGAGGTCCGACCGGTCCTCGGTCGGGCCCGAGATGATCAGGGGCGTGCGCGCCTCGTCGATCAGGATGGAGTCGACCTCGTCGACGATGGCGAAATGGTGCGGACGCTGCACCATCTCCTTGCGGTCATAGACCAGGTTGTCGCGCAGATAGTCGAAACCGAATTCGTTGTTGGTGCCGTAAGTGATGTCGGCGGCGTAGGAGGCCTGACGCTGACCGGACGACAGACCGTTGACGATGACGCCCACTTCCAGACCCAGGAAGCGATAGACGCGCCCCATCCACTCGGCGTCGCGGCGGGCCAGATAGTCGTTCACGGTGATGACGTGGACGCCCTTGCCGGACAGGGCGTTCAGATACACCGGGGCCACGGCCACAAGCGTCTTGCCCTCGCCGGTGCGCATCTCGGCGATGCCGCCGTCGTGCAGGATCATGCCGCCGGTCAGCTGCACGTCGTACTGGCGCTGGCCCAGGACACGCTTGGAGGCTTCGCGCGACACGGCGAAGGCCTCGTTCATGATCTTGTCCAGCGTCTCGCCGGCCGCGACCCGGTCCTTGAAGGTCTGCGTCATCATCCGCAGCTCGTCGTCCGACAGGGCAGCGAATTTCGGCTCCAGATCGTTGATCTTCTGGACCCGGCTCATGAAGTCCTTGACCTTGCGGTCGTTGGAAGAGCCGAAAAATTTCTTGGCGAAGCCGAGCATGGGCGATCCGGTGGCGATCGAGCGGTCTAGAGCTCTGGAATTTGCCCATGAGGGGCGGCGATAAGACGCCGCGAGAGGGGCTGCCGGGCAAGGCGGCGAAACACGCCGCGCATACGATCGAAAACCCCTCGACTTGGGCGCAGGCGGGACTTAAGCACCGGCCATACCCCTGTCAACGCGAGGGGCTTTGCGGCCCGGCGTTTGGACCCCTTCACGCGGGACGGAGCGTCCGATGCGACATTCGCGCAACCCTTTGGTTTTCCTCGGCCTCGCGCTGGTCCTGACGTTGGCGGCCTGCGGGCGCGGCGGGGGCGACGATCGCGCGCCGGAACCGGGCGACCGGGCCGTGGCCAAGGTGCAGGACCAGACCATCTGGGCCTCCGACGTCAAGCGCGAGGCGGTGGCGCAAGGGTTGGTCGGCGAGGGCGAGCCCCTTGACGTCACCTCGGACCTGTTCCGCCGGGTGCTGGACGAGGTCATCGACCAGAAGCTGCTGGCCCGCGAGGCCGAACGGCGCGGCCTGGACAACTCCGCCCTGGCCCAGCGCCGGCTGGAGGCGACCCGCGAGCGCATCCTCGGCGACATGCTCGTCGAAAACGTCGTCAACGGCGCCATTTCTGACCAGGCGGTCCAGACCCTGTACCAGGAGCAACTTCGCCTCGCCCGTACCTCGGAGGAGATCCGTGTGCGCCTGATCCTGTCGCGGACGAAGCCCGAGGCCGACGCCGTCATCGGCATCCTGGGCCAGGGCTCCAGCTTCGAGGCCGTCGCCCAGGAACGCTCCATCGACGAGGCGACCCGGTTCTCCGGCGGCGACCTCGGCTATTCCACTGCCGACGTCATGCCCCAGGCCTATGCCAACGCCCTGCGTGACGCCGCCGCCGGTTCGACCGTGGGCCCGTTCCAGACCGAGGGCGGCTGGGCTGTCCTGCGGGTTGAGGACCGGCGCCGCGAGAGCCCGCCGACGCTGGATCAGGCCCGGCCCCAGATCGTCCGTTACCTGACCTATGAAGGCGTGCGTCAACTGCTTGAGGAACTGCGCGGCAAGGCGAAAGTCGACGTGCTGCTGGCCGCCGAGAGCGACGCGCCCCAGGAACCGGCCTCTGCCGCGCCTGCGGCTGGCCCGACCCCGACGGCCCCGACCGCTACGGCTCCGGCGCCCGCGGTCGCGCCGGTCGCGACGCCCACGCCCGCCGCCCCGTCCACAGCGACCACTGCGAAAGCCGCCGCCCGGTGAGCAACGACGCGAAGAAGCCCGGCTCAACCGGCAAGGCCATCGAGCACGCCATCGAAAAGGCCCTCGACCCGCTGGCCTCGGCCATCAAGCGCGCCACCCAGCCGCAGCCGGTCACAACGCCGCCCGCCGCCCCCGGCAAACCCGGCCTCAAGATCTCGCCGCTGGCCGTGCCCTTCCCGGCCATTCCGCCCATCGGCGGGGTCGAGATCACCACCGCCCGCGCGGGCTTCTACAAGCATGAGCGCGACGACCTGACGATCTTCCGTTTTGCTTGCGGTACGACCTGCGCCGGCGTCTTCACCCGCCACAAGGTCGGCTCGGCTCCGGTGGACTGGTGCCGTCGACAACTCGACGCGCCCGGAGGCGGGCTCGACGTCCGGGCCCTGGTGGTCAACGCCGGCTGCGCCAACGCCTTCACCGGCAAGGCCGGAGCCGACGCCGCCCGCCGCACGGCCTCCGAGGTCGCCAAGCGGTTCGGTTGCCGCCAGCGCGACGTCATGCTGGCCTCGACCGGCGTGATCGGTGTCCTGCTGGACGACAAGAAAATCGCCGCCCGGCTGCAGGAGGTCGAGACGAAGCTCGATTCCGACGTCCCGCCGACGGCGCAGTGGGCCGCCGCCGGTCGCGGCATCATGACCACGGACACCTTCCCCAAGGGATCCTGCGCCGAGGCGACCATCGACGGCTTCAAGGTCCGCATCGCCGGCATCGCCAAGGGTTCGGGCATGATCGCGCCCGACATGGCCACCATGCTGGGCTTTATCGTCACCGACGCCAGCATCCACCCGACCGTGCTGCGGGCGCTGCTGGGCCTGCACGTTCGCACGACCTTCAACAGCGTCACCGTCGACGGCGACACCTCGACCAATGACACCTGCCTGCTGTTCGCCACCGGAGCCTCGGGCGCGCCGCGCATCGGCCGGGTCGGCGACCGCCGCCTGAAGGACTTCTCGGCCGCCCTCGACAAGGTCATGCTCGACCTCGCCCACCAGCTGGTCCGGGACGGTGAGGGGGCAACCAAATTCGTCCGCGTCACCGTTGACGGCGCGGCCTCGCCCGCCTCGGCCCGCAAGCTCGCCAAGTCGATCGCCGACAGCCCCCTGGTCAAGACGGCCATCGCCGGCGAGGACGCCAATTGGGGCCGGGTCGTCATGGCCGTCGGCAAGACCGATGAGCCGGTCGACCGCGACCACCTCGCCATCCGCTTCGGCCCCCACGTCGCCGCCGTCGACGGCGCCGTCTCCCCGACCTACGACGAGGCGAAGATGAGCGCCTATATGAAGAACGCCGAGATCGACATCAGCGTCGACGTCGGCTCGGGCCGCGCCTCCGCCACCGTCTGGACCTGCGATCTGACCAAGGGCTACATCGAGATCAACGGCGACTATCGGAGCTGACCGCGGCTCAGTCCTCCCCCGATGGGGGAAGAATCGTCCAGCTACTGCGGTGTCTGGGGCCTGACGCCCTGGGTCTGGGGCACATAGAGGCCGGTGACCGCCCGCGTGATGAAGCCGCCCGGCTGGTTGCGCGGGCCGAAACGTTCGCAGGGATCGGGCGTGGCGATGTCGCGCACCTTGCGATCCTGGGGCGCGAAACTGTCGCCGACCTGGTCTCCGAACAATTCAGCGAACTGCAGGGCGTCGCCGACCCGTGACAGGGACGGCGTGTCCATGCCCACGACATTGGCCGAGCGGGCCCAGGCCAGGGCCGCGACCTGGGTCCCGCCGACAGCGATCAGTTCGGCCTCGGCGGCCAGGGTTCCGGTCGTGCCGGGCGCGCGCACGCCGATCGGACCGGGGATGAAGAAGTTGGCCACCGCCGCCGCGCCGGAACCCGTGGGCTCGGTCGGGGCGATCCGCGTGACGGCGGCGCGGACGCGGGCGGCGTCGGCGGCCGGCTGCGGCACGATCGTGAACCGTTCGCTGATCTCGTAGCAGACCTGACGATCCACCTCGCCCAGCACCATCGCCACGTCGGCCGGAGCGATACCGTCAGCCGCGCCGGCGGTCAGGACCGAGGGCTCGACGAAGACGCGTTCGATGGCCTGCGCCGCAGGATCGTCGCGGCGGTCCCGGACCGAGACCCGCAGCGTGCCCTCCTTGGTCTGCAGGCCGTCATAGCTCTGCAGGAAGCCGCCGTTGGCCGCAGGGGCCGTCTGGCAGGCGGCGAGAGCGAACGCGCCTGCAATGATCACGGGGGCGGTTCGAAGAAGGCGATGGGTCATGGTGCGTATCCGCGAAGGAGGTGGCGGCTTAACACCGCAGCGACTGAAAAGATCACCGGCCGATTGTCGCTGGGGCAGGCGCCGCGCTTTGGCGCAATCAGCGGTGTTGGCTGGCGCATTGGCGGTGTCGGCGGTTCACGTCGGCAAAAGATTGCCGTTCACCGCCACTCGATTTTCGCCATGAGATTGCGGTTTCAGCCCTCCCGCGATCTGGTCATCGCGGGAGGGCTCAGGCTGCCGCCTGCTCGGCCTTCCTGAGCGTCGACGCCCGGACCTTTTCGCTTTCGGACTTGAGCTGGCCGCAGGCGGCGAGGATGTCGCGGCCGCGCGGGGTGCGGATGGGCGAGGCGTAGCCGGCCTTGTTGAGGATGGCGGCGAACCGTTCGATCGTCTTCCAGTCCGAGCACTCATAGTCCGTGCCGGGCCAGGGGTTGAACGGGATCAGGTTCACCTTGGCCGGGATGCCCTCGATCAGCTTCAACAGGGCGCGGGCCTCGTCGGGGCTGTCGTTGACGCCCTTCAGCATCACATATTCGAACGTCACGCGCCGTGCGTTGGAGAGACCCGGATAGGCGCGGATGCCGGCCATCAGAGCTTCGAGATTGTACTTCTTGTTCAGCGGCACCAGCACGTCGCGCAGGGCGTCGTTGGTCGCGTGCAGGCTGATCGCCAGCATGGCCTGGGTGCGGGTTCCGAGCGGGTCGAGCTGGGGCACGACGCCCGAGGTCGAGACCGTGATCCGGCGGCGCGACAGGGCGATGCCTTCGTTGTCGGAAATGATGTCGATCGCGTCGGCGACGTGGTCGAGATTATACAGCGGCTCGCCCATGCCCATGAAGACGATGTTCGACAGACGGCGGTCTTCCTTGGGCGACGGCCATTCGTTCAGGTCGTCACGGGCGACCTGGACTTGGGCCACGATCTCGGCGGCGGTCAGGTTGCGCACCAGCGCCTGGGTGCCGGTGTGGCAGAAGGTGCAGTTCAGGGTGCAGCCGACCTGGGACGAGACGCACAGGGCGCCGGCGCGACCGACGTCGGGGATGTAGACCGTCTCGATCTCGATGCCCGGCGCCGTGCGGATCAGCCATTTGCGCGTGCCGTCGGCGGAGACCTGACGCTCGACAATCTCGGGGCGGGCCAGGGTGAAGGCGCCGGACATGGCCTCCTGGGCGGTGCGGGCGATGTTGGTCATCGCCGTGAAGTCGGTGACGCCATAGTGATGGATCCAGCTCCACACCTGTGACGCGCGCATCTTCGCCTTCTCGGGCGGGCAGATGTCGGCATCGATCAGCGCCTCGCGCAGGCCCGCGCGCGTCAGACCTGAGAGGTTGACGGGGGCCGGTTTGGCCGGGGCAGAAGTGCGCGACAGGTCGAGCGTAACGCTCACGGGCGGTGATCCTGGATGAAGGGGAACGCCCCCTATAGCACGGATCGGGCTGGATTTAAGGCCAGCGCCGGTCGGTCAGAGGATGAACCGGCTCAGATCCGCGTTCTTCGACAGGTCTCCGACCTTGTCGCGCACTGCGTCGCCGTCGAAGACCAGCGTCTGGCCCGACAGGTCCGAGGCCTTGAACGAGGTCTCCTCCAGCACCCGCTCGATCACGGTCACCAGCCTCCGCGCCCCGATGTTCTCGACCGCGCCGTTCGCCGCCACCGCCGCGTCCGCCATCGCCTCGACCGCGTCCGGGGTGAAGGTCAGGGTCACGTCCTCGGTGGCCAGCAGGGCCTGGTTCTGACGGATCAGGTTGGCCTCGGGCTCGGTCAGGATGCGCACGAAGTCGTCGCGGGTCAGGGCCTTGAGTTCGACCCGGATTGGCAGGCGGCCCTGAAGCTCGGGCAAAAGGTCCGAGGGTTTGGCGACATGGAAGGCGCCCGAGGCGATGAACAGGACGTGGTCCGACTTCACCGGTCCGTATTTGGTCGAGACTGTGGTGCCCTCGATCAGGGGCAACAGGTCGCGCTGCACGCCTTCGCGGGAGACGTCGGCGCCGCCGCGATCCTGACGACCGGCGACCTTGTCGATCTCGTCGATGAAGACGATGCCCTCGTTCTCGGCCAGCAGCAGGGCGTCGCGGTTCAGGCTGTCCTGATCCAGCAGCTTGTCGCTCTCCTCCGTCACCAGCGGGGCGACCGCGTCCTTGACCGTCGTGCGCACCGACTTGGTACGCCCGCCGCCGAGCTTGCCCAGCATGTCCGAAAGGTTGAGCAGTCCGACATTGCCGCCGCCGCCGACATCCAGCCCCTGAATCGGGGACGAGGTGTCGGCCAGCTGGATCTCGATCTCCTTGTCGTCCATTTCGCCGGCACGGAGCTTCTTGCGGAAACTGTCGCGGGTGGCCGGCTGCGACCCCGGACCGACCAGACCGTCGAGGATGCGCTCCTCGGCGGCCGCCTCGGCCTTGGCGCGGACGCCCGTGCGGCGGGCGTCACGGACCATGACCAGGGCGGCCTCGACCAGGTCGCGCATGATCTGGTCGACGTCGCGGCCGACATAGCCGACCTCGGTGAATTTGGTCGCCTCGACCTTCAGGAAGGGCGAGCCGGCGAGGCGCGCCAGACGGCGTGCGATCTCGGTCTTGCCGACTCCGGTCGGGCCGATCATCAGGATGTTCTTGGGCGTGACCTCGTCGCGCAGGTCGTCGGGCACGCGCTTCCTGCGCCAGCGGTTCCTCAGGGCCACGGCGACGGCGCGCTTGGCGTCGTGCTGGCCGACGATGAAGCGGTCGAGTTCAGAGACGATTTCGCGGGGAGACAGATCGGTCATGGTCCGAAGATAGTCGCTGTCAGCCCGCAGCGGGAGGGGGCGGAGGCGGAGGATCCGCCAGGATCTGGGCGAACACCAGCACCCAGCCCATCGAGCGC
Source organism: Brevundimonas sp. TWP2-3-4b1 (assembly GCF_049897665.1). Lineage (NCBI taxonomy): Bacteria > Pseudomonadati > Pseudomonadota > Alphaproteobacteria > Caulobacterales > Caulobacteraceae > Brevundimonas > Brevundimonas sp. TWP2-3-4b1. The sequence continues at coordinate 11,641 of NZ_JAFCWQ010000008.1, forward strand.
TTCTGCCACAGGTGGACGTAGTGGCCGGCGAGCGGAGTCTCGTCGCGGGTCCACAGGGCGCGACCATAGGTCCAGACCATGTCGCCGGCAGCCGACGATCCGCCGCCGAACGGGGCGCTGAACTCGAAACGGCGCGGCCAGGCGTCGAGCGCGGCGGGGAAGGCCACCGCGCCGATCGCTGGAGGCAGCGGGGCGACATAGAGGCGACCGTCAGGGGCCAGCAGGGCCAGGTGGGCCTCTTTCTGATCGCGCGTTACGGCGGCGGCCAGCACGGCCTCGACGGCGCGCACCTCGGACATCGCGGCATCCGCGCTGAACGATTCGAGGATGGAGGTGGGCAGCAGCAGGGGCTCGGTCCCGGGGCCGGGAACGTCGGCGGCGCTCGCAGCGACCCCGCCGTCATAGACCCATTTCCACGAGCCGTCGGCCTGGCGCTTCCAGATCGTGAAGTAGTGGCCGGTGCGTGCGCCGCCGACCTCGACCCCGCCGGTAGTGAAGCCCAGGTCGCCGGACTTCGAAATCCCCGCCCAGTTCGGCCACCAGACCAGGGACGGCGCGGCCGGGTCGAAGACGGCGGCGGGATCGAGAATGTCGTGCGCCAGTCGCGGCGCTCCGCCCACGATCATGATCGCGTCGTCCGCCGACCATTTCAGGAAGGAGCCGTCGACGCCCATGGTCAGGCCGTCGGCCGCGAAGGCGCGCTCGGCCGCCACAATGGACGAGGCCTCGGCCGGCTGTGCCGTGACCGGGCGGGCGAAGGCCAGCAGCAGGGTGACGAGAACGATCAGACGAGGCATGGGAACTCCAGCCTTCAGTCATGCCGGGATCGGCGTGGATGTCCCGTTAAATCGCCGAAACCCCCGGGCGCACCGGCCTGACGATTCCTGATCGGGGCCCGGCGCTGGCTTCATTTCTGGTCGCTATCGTTCGGCGCGCCCCCCGGTCCGATCTCTGATCAGCCGGAGGACAGGCTCTGCCTCGCTGCATGAGCGAGGCTAGAGCCGCTCCACCGTCAGATTGCCGTTGGTGTAGACGCAGATGTCGGCCGCGATGGCCATGGCCCGGCGCGCGACCGCCTCGGCGTCCAGGTCGGTGTTGTCGATCAGGGCCCGGGCGGCGGCCAGGGCGTAGTTGCCCCCTGATCCCACGGCGGCGACGCCGTATTCCGGCTCCAGCACATCGCCGACGCCGGTGACGGTGAAGATGGCGTCCTTGTCGGCGACCAGCAGCATGGCCTCGAGCCGGCGCAGGTAGCGGTCGGTGCGCCAGTCCTTGGCCAGGTCGACGCAGGCACGAGCCAGCTGATCCGGATACTGCTCCAGCTTGGCCTCCAGCCGCTCGATCAGGGTGAAGGCGTCGGCCGTGGCGCCCGCGAAGCCGGCGAGCACCCTGCCACCCGCCAGGGTGCGGACCTTGCGCGCCGCGCCCTTGACGATGGTGGCCCCCATCGAGACCTGGCCGTCGCCGGCGATAACGGTTTTGCCGTCCTTTCGCACCGCCAGGATGGTCGTGCCGTGCCAGTCGGGAAAGCTGTCGGAAGTCTTGGTCATCCCGACCAGATGGCGACCGAAATGCGTCGGGGCAAGACGAAATCCCTGCAAAAACAGCGTTCGTAATTGGCCATATTTCTAGCCACGTAACCCGTTACAAGGGATGATCAAACCCCAAAAAAACAAAAACGAGGCCAAGCTTTGCTATATCGCGCGATCATCGCCGCCGAAACTATCGGGTCGACCGGTGTGTCGACCCTGTCGATCGCGCAAATTGTCGGCATCTCAGAGCGCAACAATCGTCGCGATGACATCACCAGCGGCCTGATGTTCCTTGATGGCTGGTGCCTGATGGGCATGGAGGGACATCGCGTCGATCTCGACCGGTTGCTGCGGCGCCTGACGGAAGATCGCCGCCTGAAAGGCCTGCGGGTCCTGGTCGACAAGCCGATCGCCGCGCGGTCTTTCTGCGAGCCGATGACCCTGTGCGACGACCCCCGCGCCATGGTCGGCGCCGTCGGCCTCGCCGATCTGGCCGGGATCACCGGCTATCAGGCCGAGAAGATCGTGGGACTGAAACTGGCTGCGTGACGCCGAAGCCTGTCGCGCTTACTTGAGGCGCATGAGTTTCTCCCCCGAAGAGGTCGAACGCTACGCCCGCCACCTGGTCCTGTCGGAAGTCGGCGGCCCGGGCCAACAGCGGCTGAAGACCGCGACCGTGGTCCTCGTCGGCGCGGGCGGGGTGGGCTCTCCGGCGGCGCTCTATCTCGCGGCCGCGGGCGTCGGATCGCTGCGCATCATCGACGGCGACACCGTCTCCCTGTCCAACCTGCAGCGCCAGATCCTGTTCGACACGGCCGATATCGACCGGCCGAAAGTCGAGGCGGCGGCCGGACGGCTGGAGGCAATCAACCCCCATGTCCGCGTCGAGACGCTGAATCATCGGCTGACAGCCGAGAACGCCGCCTCCGTAATCGCCGGAGCGGATGTGGTGCTGGACGGCGCCGACGATTTCGAGACCCGCTATCGGGTCAACGCAGCCTCCGTGGCGGCAGGGGTTCCGCTTGTCTCCGGGGCGCTTGGCCGCTGGACCGGTCAGGTCGGCGTGTTCACGGGCAAGCCCTGCTACCGCTGCCTGGTGCCCGAGACCCCGCCGGACGCCGAAACCTGCGCGCGGGTTGGTGTCGTGGGCGCTCTGGCCGGGGTGATCGGAGCGATGGCGGCGCTGGAGGCGATCAAGCTCATCACCGGGGCGGGCGAGCCGCTGACCGGACGGCTGCTGCTCTACGACGGCCTCGCGGCGACGAGTCGGGTCGTGGCGGTCACGGCCGATCCGGGGTGTCCGGTGTGCGCGGTGTAAATCCGCCCCCAGCGCAAGAGGTGGCGCTGAGCGGCATCGCGACGTGACGCAGGGGGCTCACCCCAGACGCGGTGTCTGCGGTGAGCCTCCTCCACCAGTTCGTGGTCCCCATCCCCCGATGGAGAGGACGGCTACTCCGGACGCGCGCGCTTCTTGCGGAACGACGGGTTCAGGATCTGCTTGCGCAGACGGATCGACTTGGGCGTGACCTCGACCAGTTCGTCGTCGCCGATGTAGGCGATCGCCTGTTCCAGCGACATCTGGCGCGGCGGGGTCAGGCGCACGGCCTCGTCCTTGCCGGAGGCGCGGACGTTGGTCAGTTGCTTGCCCTTGATCGGGTTGACGTCCAGGTCGTCCCAGCGGGCGTTCTCGCCGATGATCATGCCTTCGTAGGTCTTCTCGCCGGCGCCGACGAACATGATGCCGCGATCCTCGAGGTTCCACAGGGCGAAGGCGGCGGTGTCGCCGTCGGAGTTGGAGACCAGCACGCCCTTCAGACGGCCGGCGATCTCGCCCTTGTAGGCTTCGTAGTGACTGAAGACGCGGTTCAACACGCCCGAACCGCGCGTGTCGGTCAGGAACTCGCCCTGATAGCCGATGAGCGAGCGCGACGGGGCCTTGAGGCTGATCCGGGTCTTGCCGGCGCCCGAGGGACCCATGTCGGTCATTTCGGCCTTGCGGGCCGACAGCTTCTCGATGACGACGCCCGAGAACTCGTCGTCGACATCGATCATGACGTCTTCGATCGGCTCCATCTTCTCGCCGTTCGGGCCCTCCTGGAACACCACGCGCGGACGCGAGATCGAGACCTCGAAGCCTTCGCGGCGCATGTTCTCGATCAGCACGCCCAGCTGCAGTTCGCCACGACCGGCCACTTCGTAGGCGTCGCCGCCTTCGCTGGTCGTCACGCGGATGGCGACGTTGGCTTCGGCTTCCTTCAGCAGGCGGTCGCGGATGACGCGCGACTGGACCTTGTCGCCCTCGCGACCGGCAAGCGGGCTGTCATTGACCGACACGGTCATGGAGATGGTCGGCGGATCGATCGGCTGGGCGGGAAGCGCATCGGTGACTTCCATGGCGCACAGGGTGTCGGCCACGGTGGCCTTGGACATGCCGGCGATAGCGACGATGTCGCCTGCTTCGGCGCCCTCCTCGACGGCCTGACGCTTCAGGCCGCGGAAGGCCAGCACCTTGGTAATGCGGCCGCGCTCTATTTCCTTGCCGTCACGGTCGAGGGCGTGGATCGCCATGCCGGGAACGGCCTTGCCGCTCTCGATACGGCCGGTCAGCAGACGGCCCAGGAACGGATCGGACTCGATCAGCACGTTCAGGATCTGGAACGGCTTGTCCCTGTTCTCGGCGACCTTGGGCGGCGGGACGTGCTCGACGATCAGGTCGAACAACGGGGCCAGGTTATCGTTGGGGACATTCATGTCCATTGTCGCCCAGCCGTTCCGGCCCGAGGCGTAGATGTGCGGGAAGTCCAGCTGCTCGTCCGTCGCGCCGATGGCGGCGAACAGGTCGAAGGCTTCATTGTGGACGCGGTCCGGGTCGGCGTGGGCGCGGTCGACCTTGTTGATGCACAGGATCGGACGCAGGCCCATCTTCAGCGCCTTGGTCAGCACGAACTTGGTCTGGGGCATCACGCCCTCTTCGGCGTCCACAAGGATGACGCAGCCGTCCACCATGCCCAGGATGCGCTCGACCTCGCCGCCGAAGTCCGCGTGGCCCGGGGTGTCGATGATGTTGATGCGCGTGTCGCCCGCCTTGCCGTGCCAGAGCACCGAGGTGCATTTGGCGAGGATGGTGATCCCGCGTTCCTTCTCCTGGTCGTTGGAGTCCATGGCCCGTTCGGTCTGGGCTTCGTTGGCTCGGAAGACGCCGGACTGGGCCAGCAACTGGTCCACCAGAGTGGTCTTGCCGTGGTCAACGTGGGCGATAATGGCGACGTTACGTAGGTTCATGGTCGTTCAATGCGAAAAGGCGGCCGACAAATGCGGGGGCCGCTCGTTAGGGGTGTCATGCGGGGAGCGCGCGCCTCTTACAGCTTGGGCGGCCGAAAGGCCATAGCGGGTCAAGATGGCGAGCGTTTGACAGACATCGGGTCGGGGAGCAGCGTTCGGATCTGACTCTGGAGTGGGCGGATGAAACGTTTGATCGTGGCGGGCGCTGTGGCCCTGATGTGCGCCGGCGGGGCGGCGGGGGCTCAGGAGGACGCAATGTCTCCAGCCCAGATCGTCGCGGCGCGTCAGGCGTCCCTGATGATGTCCGGCGTGACCATGGGCTCGATCAAGGCGGGGCTGGACGCCGGCGCCCCGGCCCAGTCGATGGGGTTCAGCTCCGGGGCTTTGACACGCTGGGCCACAGCCCTGCCGAATATGTTCCCGGCGGGCACGGGATCCGACACGCTCGGCGCCGCGACCAAGGCCAGGCCCGAAATTTGGACCGACCGCGCGGGTTTTGAAGCCAGGGCAGGTGATTACGCCGCCGCCGCCGCCCGACTGCAGGAACTGATCGCCGCCGGCGATACGGCCGGAGCCCAGGCCCAGTTCATGGTCGTGCGGGCCTCGTGCCAGTCCTGCCACGACACCTACAGGTCGTAGGACAGGGATCCTGTCCGGCTGGAAGAAGGGGCGGGGCGCGCTCGGCCCCATAGCGCCGCTGATCGGGGCGTGGATCACGACGGGCGCGGGCGAGGGCTCGACCCCGGCCCACGGAATGTCGTGCAGTCGCGCCTTCACCGCCTTCGGCAAGGACTGGATCCGTCTGGAGGCGGAATGGCGGATGGGCGACCGCCCGCCCTATCGCGAGGTCGCCCTGTTCGGAAAGGGCGAGGACGGGACACTGGCGTTCCACTCCTTCACCAACGACGGCAAGCGGTCGACCGCGCGGCTGACGGATGGGACCGACGTCCATCCGGACGCGATCGCCTTCGAGGCCCAGATGAAGGCCGGGCTGGCGCGCATGGTCTACTGGCCGCGCGACGACGGCGAACCCGGATTCCATTTCACGGTCGAAAGTCGGGTGAGGACCGGCTGGAAGCGGTTCCTGACACAGACTTTCGCGCCTGAGGTCTAACTCAGACCTTGGCCGAGCGTCCGCGCACCCAGGCGTAGAGGGCGACGATCAAGACCGCGAAAACCGCGAGCCCTGACAACATCGCCGGCCAGGTCGAGCCTTCCGGCAGCATGGCGAAGGGGGCGTCATTGCCGGTGCCGACGATGACCCCGGCGGTCATGACCAGGAACAGGCTCTCGCCCACGATCAGGCCCGAGGCCAGCAGGACGCCCATGCGGCGACCGACATCGGCGAAGCGGGTGGTCTTGATGGACTTGTCGTAGATCCAGCCGCAGACGGCGCCGATGACCAGCATCGTGGTCACCGCGGCCGGCAGGTAGAAGCCGATGCCGACGGCCAGGGGCGGCAGCTTGACCCTGCCCTTGGTCGAGGCGTTCAGCACCGCGTCCAGCACGATGATGACCATGCCGATCACCGCGCCGATGCCGATCAGGTCCCAGCGCAGGTCGCCGCCGATGACGCCGCGCGCCAGGGCCGAGATCAGGGTGGCCTGCGGGGCCGCCAGCGGCTCGTCAGCGATGCCGGCGGGTCCGCCCTCGAAGCCGAAGGCCTTGTTCAGCAGGTTGAGGATCAGGGGGATGACGATGGCTCCGGCGATGACGCCGACGATCAGGGCCGTCTGCTGACGCCAGGGCGTGGCCTGGACCAGCTGGCCGGTCTTGAGGTCCTGAAGGTTGTCGTTGGCGATCACGGCGACGGCGAAGACGACCGCTGTCACGATCAGGGCGAACGCCACGACTGACGGATCGGCGGGCAGGCCGGCGATGGCCAGCACGCCCAGCATCAGCAAGGAGGCGATCACGATGGCCAGGATGCCGACGCCCGATACCGGGCTGTTGGAGGAGCCGATCAGCCCGGCCATGTAGCCGCAGATGGCGGCCACGGCGAAACCGATCAGCACGACATAGATGAGCCCGCCGGCAACCAGCAGGACGGTCGAACTCGCCAGGGTTGGATTGCCCTGGGCGAACCAGGCCAGGATGCCGCCGATGCCGATGAGACAGGCGACCGACAGTCCGGCGACGATATTGATCGGAATGTCCTGTTCCGTGCGGTCCAGCACCTCGCCGGCATTGCGGCGGCGGTTGGCGGCGAGCGCCGAGGTCAGGCCGCCGACCAGCGGACCGGCCAGTTTGATCAGGGTCCAGATGGCGGCGACGCCGATGACGCCCGCGCCCATGAAGCGGACCTCGTTGCGCCAGACCGTCACGGCCAGCTCCTCGGGAGAAGCGCCGACAGGCACGGTCGAGGCGATCGAGGCGATGCCGTGCGACGACAGCCAGGCGATGAAATCGGGCGACGTCATGATCGGAACGAAGATGAACCAGGCGACGATCAGGCCGAACAGCTGGGCCAGGCCCACGGTCAGGCCGATCAGGTGGCCGGCGCCGAGCAGGGCGAACTGCATGCCGAAGCCGAGACCCGTGGCCCCGCCGCCCAGCGCCGCCGGCATCTTGATGAACCTGGCGGCTTCGCCTGCAAAGACCCGGCCGGCGACCAGCAGGGCGTAGCCCGCCGAGATGATCGCGCCGGTGCTGACGACCAGCAGGCCGGCCTTGTTCTCGCGCACGGCGCTTTCGGTCTGTTCGGCCCCCCGCGAGCCAACGGTCAGGACCTCGGCGGCGGCGACGCCTTCAGGATAGGGCAGGCCGGCCTCGACCACGAGGGCGCGACGCAGAGGGATGGAGAAGGTGACGCCCAGGACGCCGCCGAAGACGCAGATCAACACCGATTCCCAGAACGGGAACTCCAGCCACCAGCCGACCATGACCAGGCCGGGCAGGACGAAGATGATCGAGCTCATGGCCCCGCCGACCGAGGCCACGGTCTGGACGGTCATGTTCTCCCAGATGGTGGAGGTCTTGAACGCTCGCAGTATGGCCATGGAGATGACCGCCGCCGGGATGGCCGAGGCGAAGGTCAGCCCGACCTTCAGGCCCAGATAGGTATTGGCCGCGGTGAACACGACCGCCAGCAGACAGCCCAGGATCAGGGCGCGGACCGTGAGTTCGACGCGTTTTGTGGGCCCGGCAACGGGGGCGGCGGCGGGCGTATCGGTCATCAGGCGGTCCCCTCGAAGAAGCCGCAGACCTAAGCCGGAAATTGCGGGGGGATCAACGGGGCGTGGTTTCTCCGGATGTCTCGTCTAGCGTTGCACCCACTGGCCCGATGCATTGCGGTACCACTGGCCCGTCGAGATGCGCGGCAGGAGCTGGCTCTCGAACATCCGGGCGGCGGCCACCTCGGTGGAGGTGCCGACATCTGCGGCGCTGGCGGCGTAGACCTGGCGGCGGGCGTTGTTGGTTACGGTGATGGCGCTCCGGAGCTCCGGAGCGGCGGTGGTGCGGATGCCGAGGTAGCCGTCGGCCTGTTCGCCGACGACGCCTTCAGCCTTGGCCGCATCGATCAGCGACTTCTGGGCCGGGGTCTGTGCTAGGGCGGCCCCCGCGGCAACGCCCAGGGCGACGACGGCGGCGCCCAGAACGAAGAATTTTCGGAAGGTCATGGAGGAGCTCTTTTCCATCAGAACAGATTGGGATTTTCGGTCAGCAGGTCCTGCAGCTCGCGGTCCAGGCGGACGCGGACGTCGGCGTCCAGCTTGGCGTAGATCTCGATCGGCGCGACCTCCAGCCGGATCGTCGGGGTGCAGGCGCCCAGCATGGCGGAGGCGGCCAGGACCAGGAGGCCGAGGCGAACGGCGCGGGAGGAAGGTGGGGTCATCGGTCGGTCTCCAGGATCTTCAACGCTCTCACTGGCACAGGGGATGCACCCTGTCGCGTGAACGGGCTCTGAACGGTCAAGGCTGTTCCGAGCCAGACTCGGGGTCAGGATCGCCGTTTCTGGCCCGATTGACGGCCAGCAGGTCCGAGACGAGCTGATTGAGGTTCAAGGTGGTGTCGAGCGTCAGGTTGATCCCCGTGCCGGACGGCAGGGGCAGGGTCCGGTTCAGGAACTCGCGGCTTATCAGTTCGGACAGGCTGAGACGCAGTTCCTGTCGCTGCGGCGGATCGTGTCGACCCATGATGTGGAAGCGCACGCCCAGCCGGCCCTCGTCCTTAGATTCGAGGTCGGCGGTCAGGGTGTCGAAGGCGAGGTTCTCCATCGCCTGATAGGCCAGATCCTCGACGGTGTTCGGGGGCACGTCGCCGCCGCCGCCGGCCTCGAGGTCCGACAGGGCATCGCGCGCGATCGACAGGCGGCCGGGCTGGGCGGCGTAGAGTGTCCCGCCCGTGATCCGCACGCCCGCATCGGGGTCGGAGGTGAAGGGCAGGCGGCCGGACACCACGGCGTCCAGCTTCACCCGGTCGCCGAAGCCCGCGCCCGCGATCAGCTCGCCCAGCTGCACCCGGTCCAGCACGATGACGCCCGAGAACGGACGCCGGTCCAGCGGCACGGAGAAGGGTTCGACCCTGATCGTGCCGCCGGCCGCACGGATTTCCCCGCCGGCCACGCTGATCGCCGCCTTGTCGAGAGAAAAGGTCAGGTCCAGTTCGGTGAAGTCGGCGACCGACTCCAGGGTGGCGACGCGCAGGGACTGGTCCGGCGCCGTGGTCAGGGGCGCGAGGTTGGTGAAGTCGATCGTTCCGCTCAGGCCCTTCACCGCCCCGGCAGGACTGACGAAGTCGAGGCCGGGGATGACGAGACGGCCCGAGCTGGTTCCTTCCGGCAGGTCGTCGCTCCAGTTGAGGCGGCCGCTGAAGGCGGCCGTGCCGGTCGCGGGCGACTGGACGAAATCGGCCGCCAGCGGGCTGAGGTCGGCGGGCTGGAGCCCGCCCTCGGCGAAGGTGAGCGACGGCGCATCGATGACGATACCGCCCTCTCCGGTCGTGCCGTCATGGGCCAGCGTCAGCTTGCCGAGGACGATGTCGTTGCGGGCCAGATCAAAGACGCCGGTCCAGCGCTCTTCGGCCAGGGTCGCCGAACCGGAAGCGGTCAGCGGGTTGAACCGGCGGGGTCGCGTGGCGTCCTCGACGTCGGCGGAGGCGATCACGGCCTCCAGTCGGAGACCGGCCTTCGAGCCGGTGGCGAAGGCCATGCCCTGGATGGCGGAGAAGCCCATGGCCAGGAAAGGCGCAGACGCAGCGACGTCGGTCAGCCGACCCCCCGCGCGCCAGCGGCCGTCCTGCGACACGACCAGAGGCCTCCCCGAGGCGCACAGGCCGCCGGACAGGTCCATGACGTCGTTCTCCTCCAGCTCCAGCCGCTCGGCGGTGAAGGTCAGGCAGTCGGACGCGACATAGGTCAAGCGGCCCGCATTGGTCGCCAGCACGCCCCGGGTTTGAACGTTCAGTCCACGCGCCAGGCCGAAGTCGAGCGTGGCGCGGCCGTCGAGGGTCGCCTCGAACCCACCCGCCGTCAGCCGCCAGTTCGGGACGACGAAGGTCGCCTCGGGCAGCCCCTGTCCGCGCGTGGCAACGAGAGTCAAGGCTCCGCCGCCGCGCTCGCCGGGCCGGGCGGCGAAGATCGGCGTGGCGACCGGGCTGATGGTCAGGGCGCCGCCGTTGGCGGGCGTCAGGCGGGCGGCGCGCGGCAGGGTCACGGCCAGACCGGCGTCGCCGCTGGTCAGGCGCAGCGCCGGGATGTCGAGAGCGAAAGCGCCCAGGGCCCGCTTCATCTCCGCCAGTTCCGGCAAGTCGTCGGCCGCGACCGGGCCGAACAGGGGCCAGGCGCCGCGCGCCGAGGCCAGAGAGCCGGTCACCACCAGCGCCGTCGACCGCCCGGAGGCGAAGTTGAGGGCGAATCGTCCGCCGACCTGGTTCAACACCAGGGCGTCGAAGGCCGCGCGCGACAGGCGGGCCGACAGCGAGCCGCTGGCCTCGACGGCGCCGGCCGCGCCGCTGACCGCCAGTCGGGAGGAGGTGGCCTCGGCGCCGCTCAGGACCAGGTCGCCGGCCTGCCCCGATGCGGCGCTCAGGCGGGCGGGGCCCTCGACGCTCCACGACAGGCCGTCGGCGCCTTGCTGAAGGGCGACGCGGGCCTCCGTCGCGGAACCCTCCGCCGAGCGGGCGGACAGGCCCGGCGCGGACACGTTCCCCGCGCGCAGCCGGGTCGATGCGGTTCCGTTGAAGGCCAGGGTCTCGATCCAGCCGCTGACCTGTCCGTCCGCGATCAGGGTCAGGACCGCGCCCGTCGTCGCCGCATCTCCGACGGCCACCCGGTCGCCGGACAGGGTCATGTCAGCGGTGGCGCGTCCGCCGCCCCGACGCGCCTTCAGGTCGGGATAGGGAAGCTCGGCCGTCCCGGACAGGCGGGCGCCCTCGCCGCTCAGGCCTGGCGCAGCGAACCCCTCGGCGGCGAGATCGACGTCCAGCGCGACCCGGTCGCCCATGGTCGTCAGGTCCAGCGATCCGCCCAGACCCCGCGCCTCGATTTCACCGCTCTTCAGCGACGCGGCGGGCATGCGCGCCGCCAGCCGCATCAGCTTGCCGTCGTCGATGCGGGCATCGGCCAGCAGCGACAGGGGGCCGTATTCCGTATCGAGACGCAGGCGGCCGGTCTCGACGATGACGACAGGGCCCCGGCTGTCGGGGCGGGGCGGCTTGCCGATGAACTCCTCGATCAACGAGTCCAGCGAACCGAACGACAGTTCGCCGTCCTTCCACGTCGCCCGCGCGACCGGGCGGACCAGGCGGATGCGGCTGGGGGTCACGCCGAGACCGGTCGAGGACCAGGGCAGGCCGAGGGCGTAGTCGACCTCGACCCGCTGGATGGTCACATCGGGGTTTGTCTGGTCGCCGATGCGGACGCTGCCGACGAAGCCGTTCAGTTCCAGGCGTTCGATCTCGACATCCGCCTGGATGCCGCGCTGGTCCAGCCAGCCGACCAGCACCTCGCGCGCCGCCGCCCGCCGGTTCAGCCAGATGACGGCGGCCAGCAGCGACAGGACGATGAGCCCGATCGCCAGGCCGATCCCGATTGCGCGCGCCAGGCGAAGGCCGCCCTGTTTTTTTCGCTCCTGGGGCGTATCGCTCATTCCACGCGCTCTCCGCTGTCCCGGATCAGGACTGAGTCATCCATCAGCATCCCCAAGGTGTCGCATCGGGACATGACCGTTGCGAACACGCCACAATGAGTGGCCCCACGGTCACTTTGAGTGGAGCAAAGGCTGCGATCGTCTCGCAATGATTCGGGAACGACAGCACAGACGAGCATAGCGTCGCGATAGACTGTCCCATGACCTGTCGGAATACCCAAAAGCCCTCGAGTTACCGGCCAGATTCACTGCGGTTAATCATTTGTAACGACCCGTCTTCCCATCTTGGGGCTGGCGCGGTATAGGACGCGCTTCGTGGCCGGGGGGACTTGGGCGCGATCCTTGCTTTGAGTTGAGACTGGGCGCCGCTTGGCGTCGTTTTCTGCCGGGGACCGATGGCCCAGTTCGATCCGCGACGCCAGCCGATGCGCTTCGCTCCGCATCTCCTGACGGCCGCCGCCGCCGTGACGGTGGCCATGCTCGCCGGTCGAGTTTATCAACCCGCCCAGGCCGAAGTCGTTCCCGAACTGACCGCCCTGCAGATCGCCTCGCTGGAGGCCCGCGCGTTCGACGCTGCGGGGACCCCCGCCGGGCTCACCGCTCCCGAAGCCATTCCCGTCCAGATCCGCCGCGGCGAGACCTTCGAACAGGCCGTCCGCCGCACCGGCATCGGCGCCGCCGACGCCTCGGCCGTCGCCGCGACCATTTCCAACGCCTTCGACCTGACCCAGCTGCGCGCCGGCCTGCGGTTCGAAACCGCCGTCTCGCGTCCGCGCGGCGGCCGTGGCGACGCCCGCCTGATCGGCCTGACGATGCGCACCGGCCCGGCCAGCCAGCTGACCGTGTCGCGCAGCTTCGACGGCGCGCTGCGCCTTCGGGCGCTCGAGGAGCGCGTGACGCACGAGACCGTCGTCCTGAAATCCGAAGTGCGCGGCTCGCTTTCAGCCACGGCCCAGCGCATGGGCGCCGACGCCGCCGTCCGCCGCAAGGCGACCCAGTTGTTCGCCCACCGCTTTGACCTCGACCGTGATGTCCGCGCCGCCGACGAGTTCACCCTGGTCTTCGACCGTTCGGTCACCGAGACCGGTCGCACCGTGGACACCGGCGACCTGCTGTATGCCGAGATGAAGGGCGTGGTCTTCTATCGCTTCCAGCCCGCCGGCGCGCGCGAGGCCCAGTACTACGACGCCACCGGCAAGAACATGCGCTCCTCGATGATGCGCACGCCGCTGGATCGCGCCGCTCGCGTCTCGTCCAGCTTCGGTTTCCGCGTCCACCCGATCTCGGGCTATCGCAAGATGCACCAGGGCATCGACTTCGCTGCCGGCACCGGCACGCCGGTCGTGGCCCCCTCGGACGGCGTCGTCGTCGAGGCGCGTCGCTGGGGCGGCTATGGCAACTGGCTGCGCATCCGTCACGCCAACGGCCTGGAGAGCGGCTACGGCCACCTATCGCGCTATGGTGCAGGCATCCGCGCCGGCCAGCGCGTCTCCCAGGGGCAGGTCGTCGCCTATGTCGGCTCGACCGGCGCCTCGACCGGTCCGCACCTGCACTACGAAATCTGGCGCAACGGCCAACGGATCAATCCGTCCGGCATCCGCATGGATGAGAGCACCGTCCTAGCAGGTAACGATCTGGCCGCCTTCCGCGCCGAGAAGGCCCGCATCGACCGCATCATCGCCTCCGGCGGCGAGCGTCGCCCGACGGTGCTGCAGGCCAATATCGAAGGCCTGCGTCCGGCCGCCAGAGCCACGTAAGAACCAGCGACCTAAACGCGTCTAAGGCCCTCCACCGCCTCGACCAGCCGCGCCAGATCGCGCGGCGTCGACAGGCGATGATCGCCACCCTCGACCAGATCCAGCCGGACATCGCCGCCGCTCAGACGCTCGACCAGCGCCAAGGCATGGGACTCAGGCACGGTCTCGTCAGCCCGCCCCTGAAGAACGTGCACCGGCGCCGCGATCGGAAGGGCCGCATCGAGCAACAGCCAGTCGCGAGCTTCCTCGAACATCCGCCGCGTCAGGACGTATTCACCCAATCCTTGTCCAGGGGGGCCGTCCTCGACAATCAGCGCCTCGCCGTCCCTGAGGATCGACTGGCGCACATGGTCGGGCAGGGACGGCCACATCAGCCGTTCAGTGAAATCCTGAGCCGGGTTGACCAGGGCCAGGCCCTGCATCCGCTCAGGCCGGGCCAGCGCCAACAGAAGCGCGAGCCAGCCGCCCATCGACGATCCGACCGGTATGATCGGCCCTTCCAGAGTGTCGATCAGGGCGATTGCGTCCTCACGCCAGCGTCCGATCGTAGCCTGACGCCAGTCGCCCGAGGACTGACCGTGGGCGAAATGGTCATACCGGACGTAGGACCACCCTCGCGCCGTCGCCGCCGCCTCCAGCGCCAAGGCCTTGGTCCCCTCCATGTCGGAGCGGAACCCGCCGATCCAGACCACGGTCGGACCGAAGCCCGCGATGCGGCGCCAGGCCAGGGTCTCGCCGTCGGGGCGGGTCAGAAGTTGGATATCGCTCATTCCCCACCGTGCACCCCGGCGAAGGCCGGGGTCCAGATCACGGACGCGCGGTCCAGTGTCGAGAAACGAATTTCTTGCCTTCCCCGTTACGGACTTCCATCTGGACCCCGGCCTTCGCCGGGGTGCACGGTGAAAGAAGAGCTGACGAGGAAATAAAGCGTGCCGTCCAACAAGGTCCTGTTCGTCACCTCCAATCGCATCGGCGACTGCGTCATCTCGTCGGGGATCATCCGCGAGATCGGACGCCAAATTCCGGGCGCGGAGATCACCGTCGCCTGCGGTCGCCCGCCGGCGCCCTTCTTCCGCTCGGCCCCGGGGGTTGAACGGGTCATCGTGCTGGACAAGAAAAAGGCCGCCGGACACTGGCTCGACCTGTGGCGTCAGGTCATCGGGACCTACTGGGCCCTCGTCATCGACATTCGCGGCTCGGCCCTGTCCTACCTGCTGAACGCCGATCGCCGCATCGTCTATAACCGCCGCTGGGAGACAGGCCAGCCCAAGGTCGAGATGATCTCGCGCCTGATGGGATCGGCGGCGGCGCTTGAGCCCGACCTGTTCATCGACGATCGCGCCCGCGCCGAGGCCGCCGCCGTCATCGACCCGGCCCTGGCGACCGCACCGGGTCCGATCATCGCGCTGGCCCCCATCGCCCACCAGCCGGGCAAGAGCTGGCCCGCCGATCGCTGGGGCGAGCTGGTGGACATGCTGAAGGCCGAGCCCCGCTTCGCCGGCTGGCGCTTCATGCCGGTCGGCGGACCCGGCGACCGGCCGCCCGCGACCCCCGCCCTGGAGGCCGCAGGACCTCTGGCCATCGACTTCGTCGGCAAGGGCGACATCCTCGCCTCGGCCGCCGCCATCGACCGGGCGGCCCTGTTCGTCGGCAATGATTCCGGCCTCATGCATGTGGCCGCCGCCGCCGGAAAGCCGACGCTGGGGCTGTTCGGGCCGACCGAATGGTGGCTGTACGGGCCACGCGGTCCCCGCACCGCGATCGCGGCCTCCAACCCTGTCCGGGGCGAATTCGCACCCATAGAGGCCCTGACGACCCAGCGTGTCTTCGAGGCCGTCCTCGCGCTGCACGACACCTGGATCGGCGCATCGGACCCCGCCACGGCTTGAAGCGTGGGCCATTCGCGGTCATATAGCTTCGCGAGGGAACGCGGCGGTATGCCGTGCGCTGTCCCCTGCGACATCACTGCGCCTTCAGAAACACAAGGAAACGACGCTCATTCGCCGTCCGATGAACCAGCCGCCCACCAAGGACGGCCCGCCCATGAACCACGATATCCGCGCCCCGCGCGTTCTGCTCATTGATCAGAACGGCGAGAAACAGGGGGTCATGCCGACCTCCGCCGCGCTGGAGGCCGCCGAGGAGGCGGGCATGGATCTGGTTCAGATCGTCTCGACGTCGGAGCCGCCCGTCGCCAAGATTCTCGACTACGGCAAGTTCCGCTTCCAGGAGCAGAAGAAGAAGGCCGAGGCCCGCAAGCGCCAGAAGGTCGTCGAGCTGAAAGAGATCAAGCTCCGCCCCAACATCGACGTTCACGACTACGAAGTGAAGACCAAGGCCATGACGCGCTTCTTCGACGAAGGCGACAAGGTCAAGGTGACCCTGCGCTTCCGCGGTCGCGAAATGGCTCACCCGGAACTGGGCATGAAGCTGCTCAACAAAGTCCAGGCCGACTTCGACGAGATCGCCAAGGTCGAATACGCGCCGCGTATGGAAGGCCGCCAGATGATCATGATCCTGGCGCCGAAGTAGGCGCCGGCGTCACTACAGCTTCCAACGCCCCGGCATCGTCCGGGGCGTTTTGCGTTTCAGGCCGCTTCCGCCTCGACGACAGTCGACCCCAGCGCCAGGCGGATGGCGTTCAGCAGGGTGTCCGGCTGGATGGGCTTCTGGGCCACGCCGTTCATGCCGGCGGCGACATAATCGGCCTCGTCGCGGGGATCGGCGTTGGCGGTCAGGGCCAGGATCGGCGTGCGCCCGGCGGCGCCGGGCAGGCGGCGGATGGCCCGGGTCGCGGTGACGCCGTCCATCACCGGCATCTTGATGTCCATCAGGATCAGGTCGAACGGCCGCAGCGACGCCGCCTCCAGCGCCTCGGCGCCGTTCTCGGCCGTCTCATGGGTGCAGCCGAACATCTCCAGCAGGCGGGTGGCGACGAACCGGTTTGTAGCTTTGTCGTCGGTGACCAGCACATGCAGGGTCTCATGCGGCGTCGGCTCCGCCACGACATCGGCGGCGGCGCGTGTCTCGGGCCCGCAGTCGGGCAGGTCGAGCGAGAACCGGAACCGCGCCCCGCCTTGGGGCGAACGGGTCAGGCCGATCGTCCCGCCCATCCGCTCGACGATCTGGCGACAGATGGCGAGGCCCAGCCCGGCGCCGGCGCCCTCGCGTCCCGCCTGACCGGTGTTGAACGGTTCGAAGATGGTCGCGGCCGCATCGTCCGGCACGCCCGGACCGCTGTCGTCGACAATCGCGTCGAGCCGGATCGCGCCATCGACCCGGCGCGAGGCCAGGCAGACGACGACCTCGCCGCCTTGTGTGAACTTCAGCGCATTGCCGATCAGATTGTTGAGCAACTGTTTGATCCGCATGGCGTCGGCCATGACCCAGTCGGCGCCGGCGGTGTCGCAGCCGACGGTCAGGATCAGCCCCTTTTCCTCCGCGCGCGGCCGCCACAGAGCCTCCAGATCGGCGCCGACGCTGTCGATGCGCAGGGGCGCGGGGTCCACGCTCAGGATGCCGGCCGAGGCCCGCGACATGTCCAGCGCATCGGTCAGCAGCCTCAGCAGCGTCTGTCCGGAATCCAGGATGGTCTCGACATACGGCCGCAGTTCCGGCTGTTCGAGTTTGCGCTGAAGCAGGCCCGCGACGCCGAGGACGCCGTTCAGCGGCGTGCGGATTTCATGGCTCATCACCGCAAGGAACTCGGACTTGGCGCGGCTCGAGGCCCGGGCCTCGGCCTCGGCGACCGCCAAGTTCCGGGCCAGCAACCCCATCTCCTCGGCCTTGGTCCGGTACAGGGCCGCCCCGGCCTGAAGGATCTGCACCCCCGCGCCGACGCCGACATAGAGACCGTTCTCGACCACGATGAAACCGCGCAACAGCATGTTCAGTTCGGCGGCGTCGACGGTATGGAAGAAGGTCTCGGCGCTGGCCCCGGCCTCGGCCAGAGGCGGATTGGCGTCCATCAGGCCGGACACGGGCCGGCGGGCATAGAGGGCGCGCCCGAATTCGGCGGCCATCTTCAGGGTGAAGGCGTTGCGCTCGATCAGGCCGAGCGGTCGACCCTCCGGATCGACGACCGCGATGGCCAGGGCGTTGGGTTCGTTCTGGAACCGGTCGAACACCACCGAGCCCGGCGTCTCTGGCGAGACCGGCTCCACTGCGTCCACGAAATCGCCGATACGGGCCATGCACACTCCTTGCGGAGCCGCTGATAGGGGCCGCTGCCTTAATGCAGGCTTTGCCGTTCTTGAATTTTTTGCAGCAGTTTCAGAGAAGTATATCCGTGCACGGAGTTTGTGATCGCGCGCTCGCCGGCATTGGAATCACGTCCCTCGCGGTCCGGCGACGGCTCGGATAGAAGGCCTCATGTCCTCGCCCGCCGATCCCGCCCCGAAAGCCAAGGCTCCGGCGCTGGCGATGCTGTTCCTGATCGTCTTCATCAACCTGGTCGGGTTCGGCCTGGTGGTGCCGCTACTGCCCTTCTTCGCCCAGAGCCTGAACGCCGAGCCGTGGCAGATCACGGTGATGTTCTCGGCCTATTCCCTGGGCCAGTTCTTCGCCGAACCCTTCTGGGGCCGGCTGTCGGATCGGATCGGAAGGAAGCCCGTTCTTCTGATCACGCTTGTGTCCAACGCCGTCGGCTATCTGGCCCTCGCCTTCGTGCCGAACATCTGGCTGGCAGTGGCGGTGCGGCTGTTCACAGGGCTGGGGGCCGGCAACGTCTCGACGGTGCAGGGCTATGTCGCCGACGTGACCCCGCCGGCCGAGCGGGCCGGCCGTATGGGGATGATCGGCGCGGCCTTCGGCATGGGCTTTATCGTGGGGCCGGGCCTCGGCGGCATCCTGACCCAGCCGCAACTGGGGCATATCGGCTACCAACTGCCGATCTTCGTCGCCTCGGCCCTGGCCGGGCTCGCCGCCCTCGGCGTGATCGTGTTCCTGAAGGAAAGCCGGGCCAGGGCTGATCCGGCCGTGCCCCGTCCCGGCTTCATGTCCGGCCTGCATGATGCGCGGGCCGATCCCGTCGTGTCGCGCGTCCTGCTTGTGACGCTGATCTACATGGCCGGCTTCTCGGCGATGGAGAGCGTGTTCGGCCTGTGGGCCGAGGACCGCTACGCTTGGGGGCCCCGCGAGGTGGGTCTCAGCTTCATGATTGTCGGCATCGTCTCGGCCCTGAACCAGGGCCTGTTCACGGGCAAGCTGGCCAAACGGTTCGGCGAGACCCGAGTGCTGGCCACGGGGATGTTGCTGTTCGGCGGCTCGCTGGTGCTGCAGGCCATCGCCCCCGTCGCCTGGTTCCCGGCCGTCACCCTCGACCTCGGCCCCTCCACCCTGCCGGTCGTCCAGGGCTGGAGCATCCCGATCATCATGGCGCTGGGCGCTTGCGGCATGTCGATGGCCATGCCGAACATCTCGGCCATGATCTCGCGCGCGACTCCGCCGGACCGTCAGGGCTCCATGCTGGGGCTGAACATGGCCACGGGCTCGATCGCCCGCATTTTCGGCCCGCTCGTCGCCGGCGCCCTGTTTTCGGGCCTCGGCCACAACTGGCCCTTCCTGGTCGGCGCGGCCCTGACGGTCCCGGCGGCGATCATCGCCATCAACGCGGGGCGGGCCTTGCGGCGGGGCCAGGCGACGGCCGGCG
The DNA here is from genome assembly GCF_049897665.1 of Brevundimonas sp. TWP2-3-4b1. NCBI lineage: Bacteria > Pseudomonadati > Pseudomonadota > Alphaproteobacteria > Caulobacterales > Caulobacteraceae > Brevundimonas > Brevundimonas sp. TWP2-3-4b1. The sequence continues at coordinate 30,950 of NZ_JAFCWQ010000008.1, forward strand.
TCCCCGCGGAGTAGACTCCGCTTGCCTTTGAGCGCCGGTTCCCCTACTAGCCGCGCCTTCGCGTAACGAACCGCCGGGCTAACAGGCATGCCTGGGCGGTTCCTAATCCCGGCCACCATCCACCCTCGGGCTCAAGTAGCCCGACCGGACGGTAGCCCCAAAAGAGAGTGGAAAATGCCGAAACTTAAGACGAAGTCGGGCGCCAAGAAGCGCTTCTCTTTCACTGCGACGGGCAAGGTGAAGTCCGGGGTTGCGGGCAAGCGTCACCGCTTGATCAGCCACAACTCCAAATACATCCGCCAGAACCGCGGCACCAAGGTCATGGCCGACGCCGACGCCAAGAAGATCAAGTCCTACATGCCGTACGCGTAAGCGTAGGCGGCACATCAGACCCGATCTCACCGCATTGAATTTGAATTCGGGCCCTCAAGCAGCAAGCGACCGCGTCGCGAGCGTTAGGGCCCTTCCGAAGGAAGACACATCATGGCTCGCGTAAAAAGGGGCGTCGTATCGCACGCCCGTCACAAGAAGGTTCTCGAACAGGCCAAGGGCTTTTCGGGTCGCCGCAAGAACACCATCCGCACGGCCAAGGCCGCCGTTGATCGTGCCGGGCAATACGCCTACCGCGACCGCCGCATCAACAAGCGCAACTTCCGCGCCCTGTGGATCCAGCGCATCAACGCCGCCGCCCGTCAGGAAGGCTTCACCTACTCGCAGTTCATCCACGGCCTGTCGAAGGCCGGCATCGAGCTGGACCGCAAGGTCCTGGCCGCGATCGCCATGGACGGCGTCGGCTTCTCGGACATCGCCGCCAAGGTGCGCGAAGCCCTGAAGTAGGACTGATCCGGTCCGCCGGAACGATCAAAAGCCCTCCGGTTCGCGCCGGGGGGCTTTTTGCTTTCGCCCCCAGCCGCTAGACGATCCGCACCATGCCAGACTCTTCAGCGCCTCTCGCCATCCTCGAACTCGAACTGATCAACGCCATCGGCTCCGCGACCACCGTCGCCGAGGTCCAGGCCGTGCGCGTCGCGGCCCTTGGTAAGACCGGGACCATCTCGGGCCTGCTCAAGGGCATGGGCGCCATGAGCCCCGACGCGCGCCGCGAACAGGGGCCGATGATCAACGGCCTGCGCGACCGGGTCTCCGCCGCTCTTGCCTCGAAGAAGGCCGAACTGGACGCCGCAGAGCTCGACGCCCGCCTCCTCAGCGAACGCATCGACCTGACCCTGCCGGCCCGTCCGCGTCGCAAGGGCGGGGTCCATCCGACCATGCAGGTGATGGACGAGATGATCGCCCTGTTCGCCGAGATGGGGTTCGCCGTCGCCGAGGGGCCGGACATCGAGGACGACTTCCACAACTTCACGGCCCTGAATTTCCCGCCCAAACACCCGGCGCGGGAGATGCACGACACCTTCTTCCTGAAGCCCGACCCGGAGACGGGTGAGCGCAAGGTCCTGCGTACCCACACCTCGCCGGTCCAGGTGCGGACGATGCTGTCGCAGACGCCGCCGATCCGCATCATCGCGCCCGGCCGCACCTTCCGTAAGGACTCCGACGCCACTCACACCCCGATGTTCCACCAGATCGAGGGGCTGGTGATCGGCAAGGACATCCACATGGGTCACCTGAAGACGACCCTCGAAACCTTCGTCGCGCGGTTCTTCGAGCTGGACGGCGTCGACGCCCGCTTCCGCCCGCACCACTTCCCCTTCACCGAGCCCTCGGCCGAGATGGACATCCGCTGCGACCGTTCCGGCGGCAAGCTGGTGCTGAACGAAGGCGACGACTGGCTGGAGATTCTCGGCTGCGGGATGGTGCATCCCAACGTCCTGCGGTCCTGCGGCATCGACCCGGACGAGTGGCAGGGCTTCGCCTTCGGCATGGGCGTCGATCGCATGGCCATGCTGAAATACGGCGTGCCCGACCTGCGGCCGATGTTCGAGGCCGACATCCGTTGGCTGGCCCACTATGGCTTCTCCGCCTTCGCCGCCCCCAACCCGGCCTCTGGCCTGAGCTGACCTCATGACCGACATCAACCCATCTACCGCAGCCGCCCCGTCGCCCGACGTGACCCGCACCGCGTTCGAGGGCGAATCGATCTGGCTGCCGCGCCTCTCGGTCGAGCATCTGAACGCCGGTCATGACGCGATCCGCGGCAAGACCTTCACCGAATGCCTGATCGAGGGTCCGGCGGTCATGCTGCCGGCCGGCGACGTGGTCTTCGAGGACTGCCACATGGGCACGGCCTCAAGCCCGCAGAACCTGCTGCTGGCGCCGGTTGGAGACTTGGTCACCGGCGCCATCGGCGTGGCGGACTGCCGTTTCGTGCGCTGCCGCTTCCTCTATGTCGGCTTCGTCGGTCACGAGGCGTTTCGCGAGATGTTCGCCGCCGGCGTGCCCAGCCTGTCCAGCCTTCAGGAGTCCGGCCAATGAGTTTCATCGATCCCGCGCAAGGCCTGCCGATGACCGGCCTCGGCCGCCCGTTGAACATCACCGATGACCTCGGCAAGCGCGCCTTCGTCAACGAGGACATGGCCCTCTACGACCTATTCGCCTTCCACCTTCGCCACGGCCGTTCGATGATCGAGGGCATCAGCTTCACGGGCTGCCGCATCGAGGGCCCGGCGATCATGTTGATCCTGCCAGGCACGACCTTCGACGCGGTGAATTTCGGTGAGTCCAAGGGCGACATCGGCAACCTGGTCCTGCGCCCCGTGCGCAACATGGCCATCGGGGCGATCCCGGTGATCAACTGCACCTTCCAGAACTGTGAGTTCCACGCCCTGGGCTTCACCGGCAACGAACAGATCCTCAGCGAAATCCTCGCCATCAAGGCCGTCGGCTGATGTACGATCTGCACACGACCGGCCCCATCCCGGACGACCTCGGCACGCGCCTGGTGTTCGAGAAGGAGCGCATCCCCCTCGTTCAGCTGGTTGAGGCGTTGGAAGTCGCCGGCCAGACGCTGAAGGGCCGCCGCTTCGTCGATTGCGTGGTGCACGGGCCCTGCGTCGTCATCCCGGCCAACGAGACCAAGTTCGACAATTGCAATCTCGGCGATGTGGCCGGCGACGTCCGCAACCTGTTCCTGCGGTCCGCCGGACCCATGGTCATCGGCGCCATCCCCCTGAACGACAGCCATTTCGACGGCTGCATCTTCATGGGCGTGGGCTTCGCCGGCCACGACGATTTCGTCAATGCCTTCATCGACATACTGACGCCCAAGAAAGCCTGATCCCGTGAAGTTCACCTTGTCCTGGCTTAAGGACCACCTGGAAGCGGACGCCGACGTCCACGCCATCGCCGAGGCCATGACCATGGCCGGGCTGGAGGTCGAGCATGTCGCCGACCCGGCCGCGGCGCTCGCCCCCTTCACGGTCGCGAAGATCGTTTCGGCCGCCCAGCACCCGAACGCTGACCGTCTGCAGGTCTGTCAGGTCGAGACCATCGACGGGATGAAGGAAATCGTCTGCGGGGCCCCGAACGCGCGCGCGGGCCTGACCACCATCTACGCCCCTATCGGCGCCTGGGTGCCCGGCCTTGGCGTCACCTTGGTCGAGAAGCCGGTGCGCGGCGTCGTGTCCAACGGCATGCTGTGCTCGGCCTCCGAGCTGAATCTGTCCGAGGAAAGCGACGGCATCCAGGAACTGCCGCCCGAGATCCCGGTCGGCACGCCGGTCGCCAAACTGTTCGGCGCCGAACCGGTCATCGACTTCGAGGTGACCCCCAACCGCCCCGACTGGCTGGGCGTGGCCGGCATCGCCCGCGACCTGGCCGCCGCCGGGGTCGGCACGCTGAAACACTATGATGTCGCCACGGTGCGCGGCGCCTTCCCCTCGCCGATCTCGGTGCGGCTCGACTCGCCGGAGATGTGCCCGGTCTTCGCTGGCCGCGTCATCCGGGGCATGCAGAACGGCCCGTCGCCGGCCTGGCTCCAGACCCGGCTGACCGCCATCGGCCTGCGCTCGATCAACCGTCTGGTCGATGTCACCAACCTGATCGCCTACGACCGCGCCCGCCCGCTGCACGTCTATGACATGGCCAGGCTGGTCGGCTCCGGGATCGTCGTCCGCGCCGGCCAGATCTCGGCCGCGACGCCGAGCCAGGAGGGGGGCGAGCACGAGCATCTGATCGCCCTGGACGGCAAGACCTACACCGTCGACCCGACCATGTGCGTCGTCGCCGACGCGGGCGGCGAACGCCCCATCGGCCTCGGCGGCGTCATGGGCGGCGAAAGCACCGGCTGTTCCGACGAGACGACCGACGTCTTCCTCGAAAGCGCCTGGTTCGACCCCATCGTCACGGCCCAGACCGGCCGGACCCTGACCATCAGTTCCGACGCCCAGTACCGGTTCGCGCGCGGCGTCGATCCGGCCTCGGTCGTGCCGGGCATCGAGCTGGCCACCCGCCTGATCCTCGACCTCTGCGGCGGCGAGCCGTCGGAGATCGTGCTGGCCGGCGAGCATCCGGCCAATCCGCTGCCGTTCGCCTTCGACCCGGCCTATGTGAAGCAACTGTCGGGCATGGAGCTCGATGACGATCGCATCGGGGCCATCCTGGGCCAGCTCGGCTTCCTGGTTCAGGCCGCGCCCGCCGGTTCCGCCCAGCCCTGGATCGTCACCCCGCCGTCCTGGCGTCGCGACGTCGAGGGCAAGGCCGACCTGGTCGAGGAGGTCGCCCGCATCCATGGCTTCCAGCACCTGCCCAACACGCCCCTGCCGGATCAGGGCGCGCCGTCCAAAGGCGTGCTCAACCCGCGTCAGGCCCGCGTCCGCATCGCCCGTCGGGCCCTGGCCTCGCTCGGCTACTCCGAGGCCGTCACCTGGTCCTTCACCAAACAATCGACGGCCGTTCTGTTTGGCGGCGGCGATGAGCGTCTGCTGGTCGACAACCCCATCGCCTCGGATCTCGACTGCATGCGGCCCTCGGCCCTGCCGAACCTGATCCAGGCCGCCGCCCGCAACGCTGCGCGCGGACACGGCGATGTCGCCCTGTTCGAGATCGGCCCGATCTACCTCGGCGACCAGCCGAACGATCAGCGTACCGTCATCGCCGGCCTGATCTCTCCCCGCGCGGCCCGCAGCTGGACCGGTCAGGGCGACGACACCCTGTTCACGCTCAAGGCCGATCTGATCGCTGTGCTCGACGCCATCGGCGCCCCGACCGCCTCGCTGCAACTGGCCCAAGGTCAGAACCGCGATTGGTGGCACCCGGGCCGTTCCGCCCGACTGCAGCTGGGTCCCAAGACCATCGTCGCTGAGTTCGGCGCCGTCCATCCGCGCGTGCTCAAGGCCCTCGACGCCGACGGCCCCATCCTGGCCTTCGAGATCGTGCTCGACTCTGTGCCGGAGCCCAAGGCCAAGGCTGGCGCGACCAAGTCGAAGGGCGTCGCCGACCTGCCCAACCTCATGCCCCTGACCCGCGACTTCGCCTTCGTGGTCGAGGACGCGAAGGCGGCCGGCGACCTCGTCCGCGCTGTCCAGGGCGCCGACAAGACCCTGATCGCCGACGTCCGGGTGTTCGATGTCTATCGCGGAGCCGGCGTGCCGGAGGGCTCCAAATCGGTGGCCATTGAGGTCGTCGTCCAGCCGCGCGAAGCCACCCTGACCGAGGTCGAGATCGAGGCCCTGTCGGCCAGGGTCGTCGCCGCGGCCGGCAAGCTGGGTGCGACGCTTCGAAGCTAGCCCTTGATCCCTTCGCGCCCTTTCGGCCAGAACGGACGGGACTGAGGGGGACCGCATGCCCAAGCCGAAACTCGAGACTGCGTTCGAACGCCTGCTGTTCCGCTCGCGCTGGCTGATGGCGCCCTTCTACGTCGGCCTGGCGGCGGCGCTTCTGATGCTGCTCGTCGTCTTCGTGCGCGAGCTCTTCTACTATCTGCCCCAGGCCTTTGTGGCCGGACCCGGCATGAGCTCCAACGACGTCATCCTGGCCGTCCTGTCGCTGGTGGACCTGTCATTGGCCGGCAATCTGCTGCTGATCGTGATGTTCTCAGGCTACGAGAACTTCGTCTCCAAGCTGGATCTGGACGGCGAGACGGATCGGCCGCCATGGATGGGCACCGTCGATTTCTCGGGCCTGAAGATGAAGCTGATCGCCTCGATCGTGGCGATCTCGGGCATCCAGCTGCTGAAGTTCTTCATGCATTTCTCCGAGGGCGGAGAGATCAGTCAGGTCGAGGCCATGTGGGGCGTCATCATTCACCTGACCTTCGTCACCTCCGGGGTGCTTCTGGCCCTGATGGACTGGCTGACCGGCAGGACCGACAAACACTAGGGGCCCTCTCCGGGAGGGAGAGGGATCAGGTGACGGCGTAACGCTCTTCGATCCCGTCCGCCTCGAATTCATGCCGGTCCAGACTGTCCAGGCAAGCCTCCACCAGCCGTTGGAACAGCCCGCCGTCCCCCGCCGCCAGCGTCGGCAGCAGATAGTCGGTGACCTCCGCCCGGACCGGCAGCGTCCCCACCGGTCCCGGCACGCTGATCGCCAGCCTCAACCCCTCCGACAGCCACTGCGCCACCGTGTCGAACAGCAGCGCCGACCGCAGGAAGTCGGTCCGCCGCACGACATACAGGGTCATCTCGCCGGTCAGCAGGCCGTCCGGCCGCACGATGATGCCGCTGAGGTCCGGCCGCCAGTCGTCCGACAGCTCCACCACCCGCCAGACGCAGAACCACGTCCGGCAGGTCTGCGGCCGCACCGCATGGACCGAACACCCGGCCCCGTCGACGCAATAGGCGCACAGCCGCCCCGTCGGCTTGGACAGCTCGGGCAGGTCCAGCGGAATGAACCGGCAGCATTCGACGCAGGGACCGCATTCGCGGCCGGGGATCAGGGGCAATTCCATCGACCCACTATAGCGATCCCGAACGGCAACCTCTCGTTAACCTCGTCGCCCCAAGGCTGACGCAAAACCCGGTGATGCTGGTCACAGGCTCGCGGGGACGAGCCTTCCAAATTCGGGACACCGCCATGCACCGCCGCCAACTGATCCAGACCGGTTTCGCCGCCGCCTCCGTGACGGCGCTGGGCGCCTGCGCCACCAGCCCGCGCCAGCCGACCGAGCCGAACTACCCGATCGCCTCCGACGCCAACGCCCAGGCCTATACGGCCGACGAACTGGTCGCCGCCGGCTCGCGCGAACTCGGCATCGCCGCCGAGGCCATGGGGTCGGCCATCGAACGCATCTTCCGCGACCAGGGCGACGCCCCCACCGCCTATATCGCCGGAGAAGAGGGCGCCGGCGCCGCCGTGATCGGCCTGCGCTATGGCCGCGGCGCCCTGCATATGAAGGACCATTCCGCCTCGCAGGAGGTGTTCTGGCAGGGAACCTCGATCGGTTGGGACATCGGCGGCAACGCCAGCCGGGTCTTCACCCTGGTCTATGGCCTCTATGCGCCCGACGCGATCTATCGCCGCTATCCCGGCATCGAGGGCACGGCCTATCTGATCGGCGGCCTGGGCGTGAACTATCAGCGCGCCGACGGTATCGTCCTGGCTCCGGTCCGCACCGGCGTGGGCCTGCGTCTCGGCGCCAATGTCGGCACCATGTCCTACAGCCGCCAGCGCAACCTGCTGCCGTTCTAAGGGGAGCAGGCGGGGCCGCTAGTTCGTTCCGCGCCGGAACGCCACCAGGGCCTGTTCGCGGACTCTGGCGTCGCCGACCGCGATGATGCGTCCGTCGCCGTTCACGGGCCCGCCGCGCCAGTCGGTGACCTCGCCCCCGGCCGCCTCGACCACCGGGATCAGGGCCGACCAGTCCCACAGCTTCAGGCCGGTCTCGGCCACCATGTCGATCCGGCCCATGGCCAGCATGGCGTAGGCATAGGCGTCGCAGCCGTAGCGGGCCAGTCGGGCCGCCGCCATCACCCGGGTCCAGGCGCCCAGTTCCGGCTTGGTGAAGATCTCCGGCGCCGTGGTGGCGATGACCGCGTCGGTCAGTTTAGCGCAGTCCCGGACCTTGATCGGTCGGGTCTCGCCCCGGCTCATCAGGACGGCGCCCGAAGGCCCGCCCAGGAACAGTTCGCCGATGTAGGGCTGGGAGATGGCGCCGACCGTCGATCGTCCACCGACCGAAAGTGCAACCAGGGTCGTCCACAATGGCAGGCCGGCGATGAAGGCGCGCGTCCCGTCGATGGGGTCCAGGATCCAGACGTGTTCCGCGTCCGGCCGGTCTTCTCCGTACTCCTCGCCGATGACCCCGTGGTCGGGATACCGGCTGGCGATCAGTCGCCGGATGGCGGCCTCCGCCTCCTTGTCCGCCTGGGTGACCGGATCGAAGGCGCCGGGGCCCGCCTTGTTCTCCTCGGCGTAGTCGCCGCGAAAGAAGGGCAGGGTCACCGTGGCGGCCACGGCGGCCAGTTCGACGGCGAAGGATTCAAACTCGGTCATGAGCGGAGGGCATACAGACGCCGCCCCCCCGCGTCATCACCAGACACACTCCGATCCAAATCGCGAGTCCGCGCTCAAGCAGCGAGGCGGAGCCTGTCCTCCGGCCGATCGAAGATCGGACCGGGGGGCGAGCCAAGCGGTAGCGCCCTTAAAAGTCAGGAAGGCAAGGCTTCGCCTTCCGTGTGCAGCGACTTGGCCAGGTCCAGCAGACGGCGGCGCGGACGCTCGCCCAGCTGGTAGTAGGCCTGGATCAGGTCGAGGGTTTCCTTGCGGGAAAACATCTCGCCGCCGTTGGCGCCGGCCTGTTCCTTGCGTTCCATGGCTTCGGCCAGGCCGTCGTAGAAATAGCTGATCGGCGTCTCCAGCGCTTCGGACAGCTGCCACAGGCGCGCTGCCGAGATACGGTTCGCGCCGCACTCGTATTTCTGGATCTGCTGGAAGCGGATGCCGACCTGGACGGCCAGCTGTTGTTGCGTCAGCCCCAGCAGGCGACGACGACGGCGCAGGCGGCGCCCCAGGTGAAGGTCGATATCGGTGGCCATTGCCCAGTCCCCTTGGTCTAGCGGGCTGTGCCAAAGCGGCACGGCTCGCCCGAACTGCCGCAACGACCATGCCGTGTTCCCGTGACGGGCGAGCGATGGCGAACGCGGGTTGAGGAACCCGTGATCATGGACAGGCAACCTCTGCCGCCGAAGCGCATTATTCAGGCCACCTAAGCTTTGGAAGGAATGGAACCATGGGTCTCGGAATTATCGGCTGGATCGTCATCGGCATCGTCGCCGGCTGGCTTGCAGAAAAGGTCATGGGTCGTAATCACGGCCTCGTCACCAATCTGATCGTCGGCGTCATCGGCGCCCTGCTCGGCGGCTTCATCGCCGGCAACCTGCTGGGTCTGGCCGTCGGCGGCTTCAACCTTGTGACCTTGCTGGTCGCGTTCGGCGGCGCCGTGGTGCTGCTGTTCCTGCTGGGTCTGGTCAAGCGTCGCGGCTGATCCGTCGTTTGCGGACACAAGAAAGGAGCGGCCCGTCGGGCCGCCCCTTTTTCGTTGGATCGACGAGGCCCTAGGCTTGAGGCGTCGGCGGGGTCGAGCCGTCCGGCTCACGGGTGCCGTCGGTCGTCTTGGGTTCAGCCGGCGCCGGGGTCGGGCTCGGATTGGCGGACGGATCGCCGGCGGCAGGCACAGTGCCGGTCTCGCCGACCGGAGCAGCCTCTTCGACCACCGCAGCCGTGTTGAACTCAGCCGAGCTGATGCCGACAACGACCTCGGCCCCTTGCTGGGTCAGGCCGCCCATCGGGACGCCGCGCAGATCGCCGTCAGCGCCGCGAACGGTAAGCTCCTGCTCGCCGGCGGCATTGCTGTGAACGCCTTCGAGGGTGCCGAGAACAGTGCCGTCCGAGCCCGTGACGCTGGAACCCGGTTGCAGCTGGAACGAGCCCTGGGCCTGTGCGGTCTGCGCTGCGGCCGGAGCCATGGCGTCCTGGGCCAGGGCCGGGGCGGCGGTCAGGAAAGCAGCGGTCACGCCGGCCAGAAGAACTGTCTTGCGGATCATGTTTCTGTCGCTTGATGGAGCGGGACGAGAGCGCCCGCCGATGGACCTAACCACATCCGTTACGGATTGTTTCAGGCGCCCGGAAATGACCTTTTCCGCGCCCGTATCGGCCGGATCACGTCGGATTCCGGCCTCAGAGCATCGCGGGAATGACACGATCAGGGGGACGGTGGCCGTTCTGGTAGGTCATCACATTGAGGATCACGCGGTCGCCCATATCCTGACGCGCCTCCAGCGTCGCCGAACCCAGGTGGGGCAGCAGGACGACGTTGGGCAGGCCGATCAGGCCCGGATGGATCACCGGCTCATTCTCGTAGACGTCCAGACCGACGCCCGACAGCGCCCGGCGCGCCACGGCCTCGGCCAGGGCCGCCTCGTCGATCAGTTCGCCCCGCGCCGTGTTGATCAGGATCGCGTGCGGCGGCAGCAGCGCCAGCCGCCGGGCTGACAGCAGGTGGTGCGTCTCCCTCGTCGCCGGGCAGTTCAGCGAGATGACGTCCATTCGCGCCAGCATCTGGTCCAGGTCGTCCCACCAGGTCGCGCCCAGCTCTTCGACGATCCGTTCCGAGACAGGCTTCCTGTTGTGATAGTGGACCTGCATGCCGAAGGCCCGGGCCCGTCGGGCCAGGGCCTGTCCGATCCGGCCCATGCCGACGATCCCCAGCCGCTTGCCCCACAGCTTGCGTCCGCACATCCAGGTCGGGGTCCAGCCCTCGAACTTGCCGGCCGCCACGACCTCGGCGCCCTCAACGATACGGCGGCTGACGGCGAGGATCAGACCCATGGCGAGGTCGGCGGTGTCCTCGGTCAGGACGCCCGGGGTATTGGTGACGATGACCTGGCGCGCGACGGCGGCGTCGATGTCGATATGATCCACCCCGGCGCCGAAATTGGCGATCATCTTCAGCTGCGCGCCGGCGCCGTTGATCAGGGCGGCGTCGATCTCGTCGGTGATGGTGGGAACCAGGATGTCGGCGCGCTGGACGGCGGCCTCCAGCGCCGCCCGGTCCATCGGGATGTCCTTCAGGTTCAGTTCGGCGTCGAACAGTTCGCGCATGCGCGTCTCGACTGCGTCGGGCAATCTTCTGGTTAAGACGACCTTAAGCCTGGGGCTGGACATAGGGACCTTGGGTTATTCACGGGCGCCACACGGGCAGGCCCGGGTGCGCCGGGTCGATGCCAGTGACTAGCAAGTTCGGGTCTAGCAAGTCTCGCAGCCGCTTCCAAAGCCTCTCGCGTCGTATCGGCGGCGTGGCGGCCTTGCTGGGTCTGGCGGTCCTCGCCGGAGCGAGCGCCACCATGCCCGACGGGCGGCCGACGCCGACGGGGCTGGAGGTGCCGCGCTGGCTGACGCTGAAGTCCTCGGAAGTGCGCGCCCGCATGGGACCGGGCCTCGATTACCGTATCCTCTGGGAATATCGCGCCGCCGGCCTGCCGGTGCAGGTCATCGCCGAGACGCGCGAATGGCGAAAGATCTGCGACCCTGAAGGCTCCGTCGCCTGGGTCCATCGCAGCGTGGTCTCGGCCCGACGCGGCGCCTTCAACGCCTCGCTGCAGGAGGTCCCGATCCGCACCGGTCGCTCTGATGACGCGGCGGTGAAGGCCCGGTTCTCGCCGCGCTCCGTGGTCGCCCTCGACGACTGCAAGGACGGCTGGTGCGAGGTCCGGGCCCGCAAGCTGAGCGGCTGGGTGGCGGAAGGGTCGATCTTCGGCGCCGGCGTCCGTCCCCTGTGCGACGCGTCACGCCCGGCGGGCGAAGCGCCCTGATTATTGCCCTCTCCCCCTGCGGGAGAGGGAGATCGCGCACGGCGGCGCAGCCGTCGTCCTGGCGCGATCGGATGAGGGGTCACGTTGACGTCAAAGGTCGTCGCTCGTCCAACTCACTCCAGCGGCATGACCCCTCATCCGTACAGCCCTCCGATCAAGTCGGAGGTCTGCCACCTTCTCCCGCAAGGGGAGAAGGAAAACACCCCCATACCCATCAACGGATCGGCCGAATCCGCCTTTGAAATCAATGCCCGGCTTAACCTAGAGCTCTTTTACCAGGTGCCCCCCAGATCGGGCGTACACTTCTCCCTCCCCCTCGGGGGAGGGTGGTCGGAGCCGAAGGCGGAGACCGGGTGGGGGCGGCAAGGCAAACTACCAGGGCCTGCATCCGCATCGCCCTGCCGCCCCCACCCCGTCGCTGCGCGACGACCCTCCCCGAGGGGGAGGGACAGTCTCGCCCAATAGCCAAGCTTGCCCCCGTCACCAGTTGAGCCCTTCGCTCCCCTCGTGTAACCCCGGCGCAACACCACGGAGTCGCAATCGCCTTGACCGCCTCGAAATACCCGTCGTCGTTCGACCACGCCGCCCTGCTGGCCTCTGGCCGGGGCGAGCTCTTCGGGCCGGGCAACGCCCAGCTTCCGGCTCCGCCGATGCTGATGTTCGACCGGATCACCGAGATCAGCGGCGACGGCGGTGAGCATGGCAAGGGCTACGTCGAGGCCGAACTCGATATCCATCCGGACCTGTGGTTCTTCCAGTGCCACTTCATCGGCGATCCCGTCATGCCCGGCTGCCTCGGTCTGGACGCCATGTGGCAGCTGGTCGGCTTCCATCTGGGCTGGATCGGCGGCCCCGGCCGGGGTCGCGCGCTCGGCGTCGGTGAGGTCAAGTTCACCGGCCAGGTCCAGCCGGACGTGAAGAAGGTCACCTACAAGATCACCCTGAAGCGGGTCATCAACCGTCGTCTGGTGATGGGAATCGCCGATGGGGTGATGGAAGCCGACGGCGTGCCTATCTATACGGCCACGGACATGCGCGTGGGCCTGTTCGGGGCGGGTCAGACCGCCCCCGAACCGGTCGGCGGCTCGTCCGAAGTCGGCTAATCGACATAATCCGCGACCAACGTGGACAAGGCAAAAGGAAACACTATGCGGCGTGTCGTCGTCACGGGTCTGGGCATCGTCTCCTCCATCGGTACGGGCCAGGAGGAGGTCACGGCCTCCCTGCGCAATGCCCGGTCGGGCGTGGTCTCGGCCCCCGATCACATCAAGTACGGCTTCCGCTCGCAGGTCTGGGCGCCCCCGTCGCTGGGCGTGACGGCCGAGGACTGGGCCCCGCTGGTCGACCGTCGCGCGGCGCGCTTCCTGGCCAATGGCACCGCCTGGGGCCATATCGCCTTCGAGGAGGCGCTGAAGGATTCCGGCATGACCCCGGAAGAGATCAAGTCCGAGCGCATCGGCCTGATCGTCGGCGAGGGCGGCCCCTCGACCCAGGTCATCCTGCAGGCGGCCCAGACGACGATCGAAAAGGGCGCGCCCAAACGCATCGGCCCGTTCGCCGTGCCCAAGGCCATGGCTTCGGGCCCCTCGGCCGTCCTGGCGACCTGGTTCCAGCTGAAGGGGATCAACTATTCGATCTCATCAGCCTGCGCGACCAGCGCCCACTGCATCGGCGCGGGCGCCGAACAGATCGCCTGGGGCAAGCAGGACGTGGTCTTCGCCGGCGGGGTCGAGGACATCGACTGGTCCATGTCCAACATGTTCGACGCCATGGGCGCCATGTCGTCCGACTTCAACGAAACGCCGGGCCACGCCAGCCGCGCCTATGACAAGGACCGCGACGGCTTCGTCATCGCCGGCGGGGCCGGCATCGTGGTGCTGGAAGAGTATGAGCGGGCCGTGGCGCGCGGCGCGACCATCTATGCCGAGGTCACCGGCTACGGCGCCAATTCCGACGGCTACGACATGGTCGCCCCGTCGGGAGAGGGCGCCGAGCGCTGCATGAAGATCGCCCTCGACATGGCCGGCAATCCGAAGATCGACTACCTCAACCCGCACGGCACCTCGACCCCGGTGGGCGACTCCAAGGAGATGGGGGCGGTCCGCAATGTCTTCGGTGACCAGATGCCCATGATCTCCTCGACCAAGTCGCTGACGGGCCATTCGCTCGGCGCGGCAGGGGCGCAGGAAGCCATCTACTGCCTGCTGATGATGAAGCACGGCTTCGCCGCCGAGAGCGCCCATATCGAAAACCTCGACCCTGAGTTCGAGGGCATGCCGATCCTGCGCGAACGCCATGACGGCGAGCTGAAGCACGTCATGTCCAACTCGTTCGGCTTCGGCGGCACCAACGGGACGCTGATCCTCTCGAAGGTCTGACGCGACCGGGACGCGCCGGCATTCCCCCGGGACCGCTGGAGACGAAACCCTGGAACCCAACCCCTATATCCTCTTCCTTCTGGGCCTTGGCGCGGTGGTTCTGCTCGTCTCCTGGGCTCCAAAGGGGCTCAGCCGATTCCCGATCTCGCTGGCGATGATCTGTGTCGGGCTGGGCGTTGCGATCTTCAGTCTGGACGTGCTGTCCTTCGATCCGGATCCGCGCACCTGGGACACCCTGACCGAACGGCTGACGGAGCTGGTCGTCATCATCTCCCTGATGGGAGCGGGCTTGAAGCTGGATCGACCGGTCAGCCTGAAGGGCTGGGGGCCGACCTGGCGGCTGCTCGCCATCGCCATGCCGCTGACCATCGCGGCCACGGCCTGGCTGGGGGTCGCAGGTCTGGGGTTCAGCCTGGCCATGGCGTTGCTGCTTGGCGCGGCGATGGCGCCGACCGATCCCGTCCTGGCCTCCGACGTCCAGACCGGACCGCCGAAATCGGGCGAGGAGAACGAGGTCCGCTTCAACCTGACCGCCGAGGCCGGGCTGAACGACGCCCTGGCCTTCCCGTTCGTGAACCTGGCCATTCTCGTCTCGCTGTCGGGGGCGGCGGTCTGGACAGGCCAGGGGCTGGCGCAATGGGCCGCAGTCGATGTCGCCTGGAAGCTGGTCGCGGGGGCGGCCATGGGCTGGGCCGTCGGCAAGGCGATGGGCTGGCTGATCTTCCAGGCCCACAATAATGGCATCTCGCGCCACGCCGACGGACTGGTGGCGATCGGGGCCACCTTCATCGCCTATGCGGCGACCGAAATCGTTCACGGCTACGGATTTCTCGCGGTCTTCGTCTGCGCCCTGACGATCCGGGCCTCGGAGCGCGAGGACGATTTCCACGAGGAGATGCACGACTTCGCCGAACAGATCGAACGGCTTCTGATGATGCTCGTGCTGGTGCTGTTCGGGGGAGCCCTGGCCAACGGCCTGCTGGACGCGCTCACCTGGACCGACGCCCTGATAGGCCTCGGGGTTCTGTTTATCGTCCGGCCGGTCGTGAGTTACCTGTCGCTGATCGGATCGCCGCTGCTGAAGCGTGATCGCGTCATGCTCGCCTGGCTGGGCATCCGGGGTCTGGGTTCGGTCTATTACCTGGCCTTCGGTCTCAGCCACGGGGATTTCGGCGACTCGGAGCGTCTCTGGGCGATCACGGGCTTCATCATCCTGGTGTCGATCATCGTCCACGGGATCACGGCGACACCACTGATGGCGCTGCTGGAGCGACTGGCCGGCCGGTCTTTGCAGGGGAGAGCCGCCCCTGCTAACCCTCCGCGTGACGAACGACCCGGCTGACCGCCGGGCCTGAAGGAGAGACGACCATGGCGAGCGAGAGCGGCTGGAACATGCCCGCAGGCGAACTCATGAAGGGCAAGAAGGGCCTGGTCATGGGGGTCGCGAACTCGAACTCCATCGCCTGGGGCATCGCCTCCCAGCTGGCCGCGCAGGGGGCCGAACTGGCCTTCACCTATATGGGCGAGGGGCTGGAGCGCCGCGTGCGCCCGCTGGCCGAAAGCGTCGGCGCCAGACTGCTGATCCAGGCCGACGTCACCGACGACGCCTCGATGGACTCCGCTTTCGAACAGCTCGAGGCCGAGTTCGGCACGATCGATTTCGTCGTCCACTCCGTCGCCTTCGCCAACAAGGACGAGCTCAAGGGCTCGTTCGTCGACAACACCTCGCGCGACAGCTTCCTGCTGGCCATGAACATCTCCTGCTTCAGCTTCGTCGATGTGGCCAGGCGGGCGTCGAAGATCATGCCGAACGGCGGGTCGATGATCACCATGACCTACCTGGGTTCGGAGCGGGCCATCCCGAACTACAACACCATGGGCGTGGCCAAGGCGGCGCTGGAGGCGGCGACCCGCTACATCGCCCGCGACCTGGGTCCGCGCGGCATTCGCGTCAACGCCATCTCGGCCGGCGCCATGCGCACCCTGTCTCTGGCGGGCATCTCCGGCGGTCGGGGCATGATCGCCCAGGGCCGCGCCATGTCGGCGATGAAGGAGGACACCTCGATGGAGGGGGTCGCCGGCGCCGCCCTGTGGCTGTGCTCGGACCTCGGCTTCTCCACCACGGGCGAAGTCATCCACGTCGACGCGGGCTTCCACATGATGGGTCTGGCCGGGGACGAGGAAGCCTGACCCCACGGTTGCTCCCGGCCGCCAATCCTTTAGTGTCCGGGACCACGACTATCGGCGACCGCTGATTCAGCTCGCCCCGGGCCCTGAGACGACATGCAACTGACCATCGAACGTTCCGCGCTCCTGAAGGCCCTTGGCCACGTTCAGAGCGTGGTCGAGCGCCGGAACACAATTCCGATCCTGTCCAACGTCCTGCTGTCGGCGGGGCGCGACAAGCTGAGCTTCGCCGCCACCGATCTGGACATGGAGATGGTCGACGAGGCCGATGCGACCGTCCAGGTCGAGGGCCAGATCACCGCGCCGGCCCACACCCTCTACGAGATCGTCCGCAAGCTCCCGGACGGGGCCGAGGTCGCCCTGATCTACAATGGCGACGATCCGCGACTGACGGTCCAGGCGGGCCGGTCCAAATTCAACCTGCCGGTCCTGCCGGCCGGCGACTTCCCGGTCATGTCGACCGAGACCTCGGGCACACGCTTCACCCTGATGAAGGAAGATCTGGCGCGCCTGATCGACAAGACCCGCTTCGCCGTCTCGACCGAAGAGACGCGCTACTATCTCAACGGCCTCTATCTCCACACCGTGTCGGAGGGCGGGATCCCCCTGCTGCGCGCGGTGGCGACCGACGGTCACCGCCTGGCCCTGGCCGAGACCCCGGCCCCCGAAGGCGCAGCCGGCGGTCCCGGCGTGATCGTGCCGCGCAAGACCATCGACCAGGTGCGCCGCCTGCTCGACGACGGCTCGGGCCCGGTCGAGATCCAGGTCTCGCCGCAGAAGATCCGCTTCGAGTTCGGCCAGGCCTCCCTGACGTCCAAGGTCATCGACGGCGCCTTCCCCGACTATATGCGCGTCATCCCCAAGGGGAACGACAAACAGGCCGACATCGACAACGCCGTCTTCGCCTCCGCCGTCGACCGGGTCGCCACCATCTCGGCCGAGAAGAGCCGGTCGGTGAAACTGGCCTTCGAGCTGGATCGCGTCACCCTGACCGTCCGCAACATGGAGGCCGGTCAAGGCGTGGAAGAGGTCGAGATCGGCTATTCCGAGGCGCCCTTCGAGATCGGCTTCAACGCCCGCTACCTGCTCGACGTCGCCGGCCAGATCACGGGGGAGAACGCCACCTTCATGTTCGCCGACCCGGCCTCGCCCACGCTGGTGTTGGATCCGGGTGATCCGGGCGTCCAGTACGTGCTGATGCCGCTGCGGGTTTAAGCCTGAGGCGGCGGGTTCGCCCCTCGTGATTACCTCCCTCACCCTCACCGATTTCCGGTCCTATGCCTCTGCGGCCCTGCCCATTCCGGCGGGGCCGGTGGTGCTGCATGGGCCGAACGGGGCGGGGAAGACCAATCTGCTGGAGGCGCTGAGCCTGTTCACGCCGGGCAGGGGGTTGAGGTCTGCGACGGCGCAGGAGATGGGGCGGCGGGAGCCAGGCGAGCCCGGGGGGCGAGCCTGGGCCGTGGCGCTGACGCTGGACGGCGCCGATGGCGACGCGGTGCGGCTCGGGACGGGCGTGCAAGTCGCCGGGGCCGGGCGGCGGATGGTGAGGGTCGACGGGGAGACGGCCCAGCCCGGGCGGTTGCTGGACTATCTGCGGCCCGTCTGGGCGACGCCGGAGCAGGACCGGCTGTTCTCCGACGCCCGGGCCGAGCGGCTGAAGTTCTTCGACCGGCTGGTGTTCGCCGCCGACCCCGGCCATGCAGCGGCGGTCGCGGGATACGAGAAGGCGCTGCGCGAGCGGCTGCGGCTGTTGATCGACGGCGCCGAGGGCAGGGAAGCCGACCCGCTTTGGCTCGATGCGCTCGAAGCCCGACTGGCCGAGACCGGGGCGCGGGCGGCGACGGCGCGGGCGCGGGCGCTGACGGTGCTGCAGGCGGCGATCGACGCCCGGTCGGAACGGCCCTTCCCGCAGGCGGATCTGGCCCTGGTCGGGGAAACGGAGCGACTGGCCGAGGGCGGCGCTGGGGAGGAGGCCCTGGCGGGTTCGATCCGCGAGGGGATGGCGCGGGCGCGGAGCCGGGACGGGGCGGCGGGCCGGTCGCTGTTCGGGCCGCATCGCGCCGACCTGACCGCCCTGCACCGGGAGAAGAACCGACCCGCGGCGGAGGGGTCATCGGGCGAGCAGAAGGCCCTCGTCCTCAACCTGATCCTGGCCCAGGTCGGGCGGCTGTCGGGGGGCGAGGCCGCGCCGGTCCTGTTGCTGGACGAGGCGCCAGCGCATCTGGATTCCCATCGGCGGGCGGCCCTGTTCGACGAGATCACAGCCCTGGGCCTGCAGGCCTTCATGACCGGGACGGAGGCCGAGCTGTTCGAGCCGCTGGTCGGGCGGGCGACCTTCGTGCGGGTTGAGGGTGGGGCGCTGACGCCGGGATGACGCGTCCGTTTCGTCCCTCGAAAACAGGGTGACGAAACCGACAAAACGGACGAACGCCGCCGTGTTCAGGATTTCAAAAACCTGTTTGGGAGGTGGGAGCGGTCACGGTTAAGATCAAGGGTAAGGGAAGAATATTTTCCTTTGTCGCTGCTTTCTTTCGTCATCCTCCGGCGAAGCGCAGCGAAGACCGGGGGACCCAGCGGCGCCGAAGGCGATCTGTTCAGACACGATGCATCGGCTAGCGGCAGCCGCGACAGGTTCGCGCTCTCGCGCGCCGCTGGGTCCCCCGGTCTGCGCCGCAAGGGCGGCTTGCCGGAGGATGACCAAAGGAAGGAAGCGAGGGTGAGGCTATGCCGTCGCCGGGTTGGCTTCGCCTTCGACGCGCGGGTTGGGCGGCTTGCCTCCGAGCCTGTCCATGACCAGGAAAACCAAGGGGTTGAGCGAGATCGACAGCAGGGCGGCGGCCAGGATGAGGTCGTGGGTCTCCTGTCGCAACGCCCCCAGCGACACTCCGACCGCGGCCAGGATGAAGGAGAATTCCCCGACCTGGGCCAGGCTGGCGGCGACGGTCAGGCCGGCAGCCCGGTCCAGACCGAAACTGTGGGTGATGGCCAGGGCGGCGAGGGTCTTGCCGACGATGACGATGGCCAGGACGCCCAGCACCGACAGGGGGCGCTCGACGAGGATCATCGGATCGAACAGCATGCCGACCGAGACGAAGAACAGGACGGCGAAGGCGTCGCGCAACGGCAGGGATCGCTCCGCCGCGTTATGCCCCAGCGGCGTCCCGTTCAGCACCAGCCCGGCCAGGAAGGCCCCGAGCGCGAACGAGTGGAACAGATGGTAGGCGATCCAGGCGATGCCGAGGGCGATGGCCAGGACGCCGAGGGTGAACAGTTCGCGCGACCGGGTATGGGCGATCCGCACCAGGATCCAGGGCAGGACCTTGCCGCCGACGAACAGCATGGCGACCACGAAGCCTGCGACCTTCAGCAGGGTCCAGCTGACGTTCAGGGCCAGGGCGGCCGGATCGACGACCTGGCCGTTGGTCAGGATGATCATCGGCAACATGACCAGGGCGATGACGATGACCAGGTCCTCGACGATCAGCCAGCCGACCGCGATGCGCCCGACCTCGCCCTTGTTCTGGCGGCGCTCCTCCAGCGCCCGCATCAGGACGACGGTGGAGGCGACCGACAGGGCGAA
Source organism: Brevundimonas sp. TWP2-3-4b1 (assembly GCF_049897665.1). NCBI lineage: Bacteria > Pseudomonadati > Pseudomonadota > Alphaproteobacteria > Caulobacterales > Caulobacteraceae > Brevundimonas > Brevundimonas sp. TWP2-3-4b1. Next base: position 50,803 of record NZ_JAFCWQ010000008.1, read on the forward strand.
CCCCATGAGCAATCCCTCCATGTCCGACATGCCCATGGCGAAACGGCCGAGCGCCCAGCCGAGCACCGTCGCGGAGGCGATCTGCACCAGGGCCCCCGGAATGGCGACCTTCCTGACCTTCATCAGGTCCGCGGGCGAGAAATGCAGACCCACGCCGAACATCAGCAGGATGACGCCGATCTCCGCCAACTGGGGCGCCAGGGTGGTGTCGGCCACGAAACCGATGGTGTGGGGACCCACCGCGATGCCCGCCACCAGATAGCCGACCAAGGGCGACAGCTTCAGCCGATTGGCGATCATGCCGAACACGAAAGCCATCACGAAGCCGGCGACCAGGGTGGAAATCAGGCTGTCGGCATGCGGCATCGGCGCTCCCGGATAGGGCTGGTGTGTCTCTCGATGGGTGAACGCCAGATATTGGGTCTCAACCGGTGAGGGACAAGGCCGCAAAACGTCCTGATCGCTCGCTTTTCGCCTGCGAATTCCTATATAAACGACGTATCCGGGCGGCCTGAATTGGTCGCCGGGCAAATGCCATTTCTCAGCGGGTTGGACGGCGCAGGGCGCGGTCCGCGACGCCCGCGTCTCCGGACGATTGAATGACCGACGAACCCCTGAGCGCACGCACCGAAGACACGGCCGAAGAGGCCGCCTATGGCGCGGAATCCATCAAGGTTCTCAAGGGCCTGGACGCGGTGCGCAAACGCCCTGGAATGTATATCGGCGATACCGACGACGGGTCCGGCCTGCACCACATGGTGTACGAGGTCGTCGACAACGCCATCGACGAGGCCCTGGCCGGTCACGCCGACCTGGTCGAGGTCATCCTGAACGCCGACGGCTCGGTCACCGTGACCGACAACGGCCGCGGCATCCCGGTCGACATCCATGCCGAGGAGGGCGTGTCCGCCGCCGAGGTCATCATGACCCAGCTGCACGCGGGCGGGAAGTTCGACCAGAACTCCTACAAGGTCTCCGGCGGCCTGCACGGCGTCGGCGTGTCCGTGGTCAACGCCCTGTCCGACTGGCTGAAGCTGGTGATCTTCCGCAACGGCCAGCGCCACGAGATGCGGTTCGAGCGCGGCGACACGGTCGAGAGCCTGCGCGTCACCGGCGAAGCCCCCATGCGCGACAACGGCAAGGTTCTCAGCGGCACCCAGGTGACCTTCTACCCCTCGATCACGACCTTCGCCCACATCGACTTCGACCTGAAGACGCTGGAGCATCGCCTGCGGGAGCTGGCCTTCCTGAACTCGGGCGTTGTCATCAAGCTGCAAGACCATCGCCATGCCGAAGCCGTCGATATCCTGCTGCATTACGAGGGTGGCGTGGAGGCCTTCGTGCGCCACCTGGACAAGTCCAAGACGCCGCTCCTGAAGGACGTCATCGTCATTCGCGGCAAGAAGGACAATATCGAGATCGACCTGGCCCTGTGGTGGAACGATTCCTACCACGAGACCATGCTGTGCTTCACCAACAACATCCCGCAACGGGATGGCGGCACCCACCTCTCGGCTTTTCGCGCCAGCCTGACCCGCGTCATGGGCGCCTATATCGAGAGCTCCGGCGCCGGCAAGAAGGAGAAGGTCTCCGTCACCGGCGAGGACGCGCGCGAAGGTCTGACCTGCGTCCTGTCGGTCAAGGTGCCGGATCCCAAATTCAGCTCCCAGACCAAGGACAAGCTGGTCTCGTCCGAGGTGCGGCCGGCGGTCGAGGGGCTCTGCTCCGAAGGGCTGGCACAATGGTTCGAGGAACATCCGCTGGAGGCCAAACAGGTCGTCGGCAAGATTATCGAGGCGGCCTCGGCGCGAGAAGCGGCCCGCAAGGCGCGCGACCTGACCCGGCGCAAGTCGGCGCTGGAAATCTCCAGCCTGCCCGGCAAGCTGGCCGACTGTCAGGAGCGCGATCCCGCCAAGTCCGAACTGTTCATCGTCGAGGGCGATTCCGCCGGCGGCTCGGCCAAACAGGCGCGCAACCGCGAGAACCAGGCCGTCCTGCCGCTGCGCGGCAAGATCCTCAACGTCGAGCGCGCCCGGTTCGACCGGATGCTGTCGTCCGAACTGATCGGAACCCTGATCCTGGCGCTCGGCACCGGCATCGGGCGTGACGACTTCAACGCCGACAAGCTGCGTTACCACAAGATCATCCTGATGGCCGACGCCGACGTCGACGGCGCCCACATCCGGACCCTGCTGCTGACCTTCTTCTATCGCCAGATGCCGGAGCTGATCACACGCGGCCACGTCTATATCGCCCAGCCGCCGCTCTACAAAGTCGCCAAGGGCAAGCAGAGCCGGTACCTCAAGGACCAGTCCGAGATGGACTCCTACCTGATCGAGGAAGGGTCATCGGAGGCCGAGCTGGACCTGTCGAACGGCGAACGCCGGATGGGTCTCGATCTGCAGTCCCTGGTGCGTGACGCCAAGGCCTATAGCGCCAGCGTCGACCGTTTGAGCCAGCGCGCTCCGGCCTTCGCCATCGAACAGGCGGCCCTGGCCCGTCTGTTCGCCGATGAGGCCGACATGGCCGGGGTGTCCGCCGCTGCGGCCGCGCGGCTGAACCTCTATGCCGAGGAAGGCGACGGGGCGTGGACGGGCGAGCCCGGAGAGCAGGGCGCCGTGGTCTTCACCCGATCACGCCGCGCGGTGCAGGAGACCATCGTGCTGGAAGAGGCGCTGATCCGCTCGCTGGACGCGCGTCGCCTGGCCGAACGGGCGAGTGCGTTCGAGGGCGTGTTCGCGGCGCCCGCCACCTATCGCCGCAAGGACAAGTCGACGACGATCCGGGGTCCGCTCGACCTGCTCAACGCCGTGCTCGACGCCGGCAAGAAGGGCCTGTCGATCCAGCGCTACAAGGGTCTGGGCGAGATGAACCCCGAACAGCTGTGGGAGACGACGCTGGACGTCAATGCCCGCACCCTGCTGCGCGTACAGGTCGACCACGCCGATGACGCCGACGATCTGTTCGCCAAGCTGATGGGCGACGTGGTCGAGCCGCGGCGCGAGTTCATCCAGGAAAACGCCCTGGACGCCGCCGTCGACGTCTGACGGCGACGTCCAGGATCGGTCTCAGGGCCGGCCCGCGTCGATATAGGCCTTCACGCTCGCATAGGACGGCGGCGAGGGGCGCATGTCCTCGCAGCTGATCTCGCGGATGGCGTCGTCGAAGCTGTCGGGGGCGATCGATTCCCACGGCTCCTCGGTGTCGTAGGGTTCCTCGGGCACGCCATCCGCGAAGGCGTCGCTCGAGGTGGCGACATGCGACTGACGGCCGTTGCAGCGAATGCCGAACTGGTCGACCGTATGGGAATAGTCGCCGGCGGTCGTCTCCATGGGCACGCGGGCGACCATGACCGTCAGCTCGTCGCCGGTCCGGACGACGCTGTTCACATCGATCAGATAGTGTTTCGCCTCGGCGCGAGAGAAGGCCCACCATTCGGGCCCGGTGGCTTCCTGAACCGGCGCGGGGGCGCCGCCCGGCACCTCTTCCTGAGGCGGCACCGTCTGGGCCTGCGCCGCAGCGGCCCCGAAAATTACCATGGCGGTCGCGATCGCGTATTTCCGGATAGTCATAGTCGCCTCCCCAGACGGACACTTGTCTGCCATATTTCGCGCCGTTGCGAAGCGAAGATCAAGGGTCGACCGGTCAACCCTTTGCCCACTTCCCCGTTCAGGGTCCTGACATGTTGCGCGCCCTGATCATCTCACTCGCCCTGTTCCTCCTCCCGACTGTCGCCGAGGCGCAGTCGAGCGGGTCGTTCCGATCCGACCGGCTGGTCGTCACGGTCCGGGGCGAGGGGCCCGACGTGATCCTGATCCCCGGCCTGGCCTCGACCAGTGACGTCTGGGCGCGGACGGCGAACCGGCTCGATGATCGTTACAGGGTGCACCTCGTGTCGATCCGGGGCTTCGGCAACGTCCCGGCCGGGGCGAACATGGACGGGGCGCTGGTGGCGCCGGTGGCGGCGGAGCTGCGGCGCTACATCGCCTCGCAGGGCCTGCGACGCCCTGCGGTCATCGGTCATTCGATGGGCGGGCTGGTGGCGCTCAGGGCCGCCGCCGACGCCGGGCGGGACCGACGCGGCGGCCAGTTCGGCCGGGTCATGGTGGTGGACGCCACCCCCTTCTTCCCCTCCCTGATCAGTCCGGGCGCGACGGTCGGAGATGTCGAACCCCTGGCCCAGATCGCCTATCAGGCCCTGCTGTTCCTCGGCGACGAGGCCTTGCGGACGCAGGGAACCCTGCTGGGCGAACAGCTCGGCGGCGCGGCCGACAGCGTGTTCGGGACTCTCGGCTGGCAGGGCGGCGACCGTCAGGTGCTGGCCCAGGGCCTCTACGAGGTCATGACCACGGACCTGCGCAGTCGTTTGCCGGACATCGCGGCGCCGGTGACCGTCGTCTATGGCTGGAGCGCAGACGGGAACTCGCCGCGCGCCCATCTGGATGCCCTGTTCGCCGCCGGCTACCGCAACCTGCGCGCGCCCGCCCGGTTCGAACGGATCGAGGGCGCCGAACACATGGTCATGATCGACCAGCCGACGCGGTTCCTGGCGGCGGTGACGCGGTTTCTGGGATAGCGGGCATGGAATTGAGGAACACGAACTGGGTCCATGTGGCCATTCTGGTTGTCTGCGGGGTCGCTATCGCCGCGGTCGCCACGGCCTATGGGTTCACGCCCCTTCAGACCCTCGCTTCTGGCTTGGCGCTGTGCGGCGCGTTCGCCTTGTTTCTGGTCCTTACAAGAAAGCGCTAGGCAACTAAGCCAGCCACTCCGCCGTGGTCTCGCGGGCCAGCATCTCCTCATACGTCGGCCGCGCCCGGACAACGGCCATGCGGTCGCCGTCGACCAACACCTCGGGCACGAGCGGGCGGGAGTTGTATTCGCTCGACATGACCGCGCCGTAGGCGCCGGCGCCGGTGAAGACGACGAGGTCGCCGGCCTGCAGCGGGGCGAGCGAACGGCCGCGCGCGAAGGTGTCGCCGGTCTCGCAGACGGGACCGACGATGTCATAGACGACTTCGGCGCCCTCGCGCGGGACCACGGGCTTCACCTCGTGGAAGGCGTCGTACATGGCCGGGCGCATCAGGTCGTTCATGGCCGCGTCCAGCACCAGGAATTTTCGGCCGTCTGCCCGTTCGGTGACCTGGATGACCCGGGTCAGCAGGACCCCGGCATTGGCGGCCAGCAGGCGGCCCGGCTCGAACGCCGCCTCGACGTTCAGGCCGTCCAGCACGCGGGCGACCATGGCGGCGTAGTCGGCGGGCGAGGCCGTCTTCGCTCCGCGGGTGTAGGGCACGCCAAGGCCGCCGCCGAGGTCGATGCGGGTCACCGGCAGCCCCTGCTGACGCAGGGTCTCGGTCAGTTTGCGTAACAGGCTGAAGGCGGCCTCCAGCGGCGCCAGGTCGGTGATCTGGCTGCCGATATGGCAGGCCAGCGCCACCGGGTTCAGGTGCGGGCTGGCGGCGGCGCGGGCGTAGAGAGCCATCGCCTCGTCGGCCGGGACGCCGAACTTGTCGCCCTCTCCGCCCGTGGTGATCTTGGCATGGCCGCCGGCGCCGATCCTGGGGTTCACCCGGATGGCGACGTCGGGCTTGGCGCCCTTCGCATCGGCGATGGCGATGAGGCGGTCGAGTTCGGGCACGCTCTCGACATTGATCTGGCGCACCCCGACGTCCAGGGCGAAGGCCAGTTCGGCGTCGGTCTTGCCCACGCCCGAGAAGATGATGCGGTCGCCCGGGATGCCCGCCTTGAGCGCGCGCCGGATCTCGCCCTGCGACACCGTATCGGCGCCGCAGCCGAGACGGGCCAGGGTCGCCAGCACCGACAGGTTGGAATTCGACTTCACCGCGAAGGCGATCAGACTGTCGCCCAGCACCGACGGATGGGCGTCCAGCGCCTCGCGCAGAACCCGGTAATGCCGCGTCAGGGTGGCGCTCGAATAGACGTAGACCGGCGTGCCCACCTCGACCGCCAGAGTGGTCAGGTCGACGCCCTCGGCGTGGAGGGCGCCGTCCCTGAGTTCGAAGTGATCCAAGACCTATTGAGGCTCGCGACCGGCGGCGGTGCCGCCGATGGGGTTAGAGGGGCCGCCGTCGATCGGCATCTGGCTGGACGGACGGTTGATCGTCGCCGGGTCGGGCAGGGCCGGGGCGCGGGCGTCGCGCGGCGCGCGCTCGGTCTGGCGCGGGGCCGGACTCTCCAGGTCGGCCATCCGGCCGCAGCCGGCGGCGGCGACAGCGAGAATGGCGAGGGCGCCGAGGGTGAGGACCTTGGTCATGACAGTCGGACTTTCCAATCGGCGATGCGCGCGCGGACCTGTTCCGGCGCGGTTCCCCCGAAACTCTGGCGGCTGGCGCAGGAGGCCTCAGGCGTGAGCACCTTGTAAACGGCTTCGGTGACGCCGGGATGCAGGCTCTGCAATTCGGCGAGCGGCAGTTGCGCCAGACCCACGCCCAGCTGTTCCGCCCGCTTCACCGCCGCGCCTGTAACATGGTGCGCCTGGCGGAACGGCAGGTCAGCCTCGCGCACGAGCCAGTCGGCCAGATCGGTGGCGGTGGAGAAGCCCCAGCCCGCGGCCTCGGCCATCCGTTCCGTGTTCGGACGGAAGGCGCTGACCATGGCGGTCATGGCGGTCAGGGCCAGGTCGAGGGCGTCCATGGCCTCGAACACCGGCGGCTTGTCCTCCTGCATGTCCTTGGAATAGGCGAGCGGCAGGCCCTTCATCACGGTCGACAGGGCGACGAACGATCCCACGATCCGGCCGGTCTTGGCGCGGACCAGTTCGGCGGCGTCGGGGTTGCGCTTCTGCGGCATGATCGACGAGCCGGTGGTCAGGTCGTCGGGCAGGGAGACGAAACCGAACATCGGCGTCATCCAGATCACGATCTCCTCGGCCAGACGCGACAGGTGGCCGGCGGTGATCGAGGCGGCGGCCAGGGTCTCCAGCGCGAAATCACGGTCCGAGACGGCGTCCAGCGAATTGCCCATCGGCCGGTCGAAGCCGAGCGCGGCCGCCGTCGCATGGCGGTCGATGGGGAAGGGCGAGCCGGCCAGGGCGGCGGCGCCGAGCGGGCTCTCGTTCATGCGGGTTCGGGCGTCGGAGAACCGGCCCGCGTCGCGACCGGCCATCTCGACATAGGCCATCAGGTGGTGGCCGAGTGTGACCGGCTGGGCCGTCTGTAGATGGGTGAAGCCGGGCATCAGGTCTCCGGCATGCTGTTCGGCGCGGGCCAGAAGAGCGCGCTGCAGGGCCTGCAGCTGTTCCACCGACCGGTCGCAGGCGTCCCGAACCCACAGGCGGAAGTCGACGGCGACCTGATCGTTGCGGCTGCGGGCCGTGTGCAGACGGCCCGACGGCTCGCCGATCAGCTCCGACAGCCGGGCCTCCACGTTCAGGTGGATGTCCTCGTATTCGTCGCGGAAGGGGAAGGTCCCGGCCTCGATCTCGGCCTGGATCGTGTCGAGACCACCGAGGATGGCTGCGCCGTCCTGCGCCGTCACGATGCCCTGGTCGATCAGCATGCGGCAATGCGCCCGCGAGCCGCGCAGATCCTGTGCCCACAGGCGTTGGTCGACGCCGATGGAGACGTTGATCGCCTGCATGATGTCGGCGGGCTTGGCGGAAAAGCGTCCGCCCCATAGGGTCTGCCCGGCCGGGGCCGTAGTGTGGGCCGGGTCTTTGGAGTTGGGCATGAGCGGCTCGAAAAGGGGCGTCTGGATCGTGGGAGCGTCGGCGCTGGCGGTCGTCGCCGGCGGAGCGGTCGGCACCCTATACGCCATGCACGCCGGTCCTTTCAAAGCCGAGGCGCCCGCGGTGGCCGAAAAGAGCGAACTGGCCCGGTTCGCGGTCGGCTCGCTGGCCGCCCTGGACACGCCGGCCGCCCTGAACGCTGCGCCCGACTATGTCTTCAAGACCCGCGACGGCGCCGACGTCCGTTTTGCCGATTTCCGGGGCAAGGTGGTTCTGGTCAATCTGTGGGCCATGTGGTGTGCCCCGTGCCGCACCGAGATGCCGACGATCGCGGCCCTGGCCTCAGCCTATCCGGGCGGCAATCTGGTGGTGCTGCCGATCAATGTCGACACGGGCGCGGACCCGGTGGCCGACGCGAAGAGCTTCATCGACGTGCACGAGCCGCTGCCCTTCTACGGCGATCCGAAATTCCAGCTGCCGTTCGAGTTTCCGGGCAAGGGCAAGATGCCCCAGACGATCCTGCTGGACCGTCAGGGCCGGATCCGCGCCGCCTTCGCCGGAGAAGCCGACTGGAACAGCCCCGAGGCGAAGGCCTTGATCGACGCGGTGCTGGCGGAGCCGCTGTCTTCCTAGGTCCCTGTCGCCCGCTGCTGAACGCTTACTGCGCCGGGGCCGGGACGCGCTGATCTGTCGTCGGGTTGACTGCGCCCGGGCGACCATCGGCGGCGGCCTCGGCCTGATTGGCTTCCAGACGATCGGCGACATTGCCGGCGCCGGTCTCCACGGCCTGGGCCGCCTTCATCGCGCCGGACTCGATCACTTCACCGGCCTGGGCGGCGACGACGCCAGCCCTGTCGGCGGCCTCCGAGGCCGTGACCCCGGCGTTGTCGGCGGCGACCTCCGCCTTGGCTTCGGTGTTCTCCTGTTCAGTCTCGGTGCAGGCGACGACGCCCAGCGACAGGGCGGCAACGGCGGAGACAGCCAGAAGCGACGGAATGCGAATGGTCATTGGGGAGCCCTCGGATAGCGTTGAACCTTTGCCGTGAACGCCGGTCGCCATGATCGGTTGCGGCGATGGTGCGGCGCAGCACCAGAGGCGCGGTTACGGCCCCGCGAACCGGGGCCGGCGTTCGTGTTGGTTCCGGGCGCCTTGGTGCGCCTCGCCATGGCCGTGCTTCCGGTCGGTCAGCCGGCGGGCTGCCGCTGGCGCAGGCGGCGCCAGGGGCTGCGGCTCTTCAGCGCAAGGGCAGACGTCGGGCTTGGCCGCTCTGCGGTCCCGTCCCGCGGGCAGGGGCTTTGAGCGGGGTTCTACTGCAGATAGGCGAGGCCCTGACGAAACCTGATAGCGGCGCCCAAACCTTACAACGAAGTATGATTTTCGACATTGTGGGACCACGATTTCGACCTGTTCTGCCGCCGTGGCCGAACACGGAAAGATGGGATCCGGCATGATCAATCCTGTACGAACGGAACTGCTGGAATGGATCCAGGCCAGTATCGGCTGGGCCGTGATGGCGACCCGCGCCGCCAGGTCGGTCGCGCCGTCTGCTGCGATCGCCAACACCCCTGCCGCCCGGGCTCGGGCGCATACATTGCGCCTTCGCGCGACGATCACGATCGACATCGACGCCCATGATGCCGAAGACGCAGAACGCCAGTCGGAGGCCGTTCGCGGCCAGTTCGAGATGGTCAAGCGCATCCACCCGACTGCGGCCCTCGCCTTCCAGCGCCGGAAACCCCGCGCCGGTCGTCGCCCCCCGGCGCCGGCTCTGGTGGTCGCGCCCTATGCCGATGACTGAGACCGGCGGCCGGCGAAGAAACACGCTGCTGGCCGGACTGGTCCTGCTGAAGAAGCTGGCGCCCGACATCACTCAGTCGGAGATTCTGGCCTTCCTCTATGTGGCCGAGAATCCCGGCGTGCGGGTCAAGGAATTGGCCGCCCTGATGGAGACGACCGAGGCGACAGCGTCCCGCGCGTCGCGATCCTTGCTGGACGCCGGCGAACCGGGTGCTCGGGCGCCTGGTCGCGGCTGGCTGCTGATGGCGTCGAACGGGCGCGAGGCGGTGTCGCGCCACCTCTATCTGACCGAGGCCGGGGTCGAGCTGGTCCAGCGACTGGACGGCCTGATCGAGAGCGCCAGACCCATCGGCATCCGTGCGGCGCCGACCGACCTGAGGGTCCGCAGATAGGGGAATGCGCTGGTGGCTGGAGGCGGGATCGAACCGCCGACCTGTGGGTTATGAATCCACCGCTCTAACCATCTGAGCTACCCAGCCCAGCGCATCGGTCGTCTTCAGGCCGGTGCCGGATGACGCGAGAGGCGTGCGTATATCGTCGCGGCCCCTCCGGTTCAAGTGAGTTGAACAGCCGGTGTGTTCTGCGACTTGCTGTCACGTGGAAGCGGGGGCAGGAACGGCGGAGCTTGTGCGCCGTTTCTGGGCGGTCGCGCCCCTGTCAGACCCGGAGTTCCCATGCGCCCGATCGTCCTCGCCGCCGCCTCATCCTTTCTCATGCTGGGCGCCGCCTGCGGGGCCAACGGCCAGACTGGACAGGCCGCCGCGCCCGGAGCGCCCGTCGAGACCCGCCCAGCCAACGGCGTCAGCCAGACCCCCGCCTTCGCCGGCCAGACCCGCGCGCCGGGCGTCCAGACGCAGGGCACGCTGAGGCACGCCGTGGTGGCGTCTGGCCTCGTGCATCCCTGGGGCATGGCCCTGCTGCCCGACGGAGACTGGCTGGTGACCGAGCGTCCGGGCCGCCTGCGGATCGTCAGCGCCCAGGGCCAGGTCGGGGCGCCAATCACGGGTCTGCCCGCTGTCGACGCGCGCGGTCAGGGCGGGCTGCTCGACGTAATCCTGTCGCCGGGCTTCGCAACCGACCGGACGATCTTCTGGAGCTATGCCGAACCGCGCGAGGGCGGCAACGCCACCTCGGTCGCGCGCGGCGTGCTGGCGGAAGACGGCGTCTCCGTCGGAAATGTTCAGGTCATCTTCCGCGCCCTGCCGACCTATGACGGGGACAAGCATTTCGGCTCCTCGCTGGCCTTCGACCCGGCGGGCCATCTCTTCATCACCCTGGGCGAGCGGTCCGACGCGCCGATGCGGCCCCAGGCCCAGCAGCTCGACAGTCATATGGGCAAGGTCATCCGCATCAATGCGGACGGGTCGGTCCCGCAGGACAATCCGTTCGTCGGTCAGGCCGGCGCCCTGCCCGAGATCTGGTCGCTGGGGCACCGGAACGTGCAGGGCATCGCGGTCCAGCCGGGCACGGGCGCGGTCTGGACCATCGAACACGGCACGCGCGGCGGCGACGAACTGAACCGGCCGCAGGCCGGCAGGAACTACGGCTGGCCCATCATCGCCTATGGCGTCGAATACCGCGGCGCCCCGATCAACGAGGGGATCACGGCGCGGGCTGGTCTGGAGCAGCCGGTCTACTACTGGGATCCGGTGATCGCGCCGGGCGGCCAGGCCTTCTATTCCGGCGCGATGTTCCCGGGCTGGCAGGGCAATTTGCTGATCGCCGGGCTGGGCGGCAAGTCGCTGACCCGGCTGGTGCTGGACGGCGACCGCGTGGTCGGCGAGGAGCGGCTGCTGACCGGTCTCGGCGAGCGTATCCGCGACGTCGCCGTGGGGCCGGACGGCGCGGTCTGGGTCATCACCGACGAGGATGACGGCAAGCTGGTGCGGCTGGCGACCGCAAGCTGATCCCTCTCCCGCAAGGGTCCCGCAAGGGGAGAGGGGGTAGCCGTCAGCCCTTGGCCCAGACGCCGAACGGATCGGACCAGCTCAGGCCCATGGCTTCGGCGACCGCCGGGTAGGTGATCTCGCCCTTGAGGACGTTGAGGCCGCGCGCCAGGTGCGGGTCCTTCTTCAGCGCTTCCAGGCCGTGGTTGGCCAGGGCCAGGCCGAACGGAAGCGTGGCGTTGTTCAGGGCTTCCGAAGAGGTGCGCGGGGCGGCGCCCGGCATGTTGGCGACGCAGTAGTGGACGACGCCGTCGACGACGTAGGTCGGATCCTCGTGGGTCGTGGCGTGGCTGGTCTCGAAGCAGCCGCCCTGGTCGATGGCGACGTCGACCAGGACCGAGCCCGGCTTCATCGACTTCAGATGCGCCTTCTTGATCAGCTTGGGGGCCTCGGCGCCCGGAACCAGGACGGCGCCGATGACGACATCGGCCTTGACCACTTCTTCGTCGATCGCGCCGATCGAGGAGTAGCGGGTGATGACGCGGCCGTTGGTGACCTCGTCGATATAGGCCATGCGCGGGATCGAGCGTTCCAGCACCACGACCTCGGCGCCCAGGCCCATGGCCATGCGCGCAGCGTTCAGGCCGACGACCCCGCCGCCCAGGACCAGCACGCGGGCCGGAGCCACGCCCGGTACGCCGCAGAACAGCAGGCCCATGCCGCCGTTGTGCTTGAGCAGGGTCTCGGCGGCCGAGAAGACGGCGATCCGGCCGGCGACCTCCGACATCGGCGCCAGCAGCGGCAGGCCGCCGCGCGCGTCGGTGACGGTCTCATAGGCGATGGCCGCGCATTTCGAGGCCAGCAGGCCCTTGGTCTGCTCGGGGTCAGGCGCGAGGTGCAGGTAGGTGTAGAGGATCTGGTCCTCGCGCAGCATCTCCCACTCGACCTTCTGCGGCTCCTTCACCTTCACGATCATGTCCGAGGTCGCGAAAATCGTGGCCGCGTCGGGGACCAGGGTCGCACCGGCCTTGACGAAGGCGTCGTCGGTGAAGCCGGCGCCGAGGCCTGCGCCCGTCTGGACCGTGACCGTATGGCCGTGGGCGATGTATTCCCGAACGGCCGTGGGGGTCAGGCCGACCCGGTGTTCGTTCTTCTTGATTTCCTTGGGAACGCCGACGCGCATCAGATCTCTCCGGTTCAGACGGGCCCCGCGAGGCCCGGGGGCCGACTGAGGCGATGGCTGTATCTTCTAGCGACCCGCGCCGTGCAGGTTCCTGTTCTTTTCGGCAAGTGATCAGCGTAAAGTCGCAGAAACTTGCGCAAAGGGTAGACATGAAGGCCGTTTCCGCTGTCGCTCTCGATGGGACCGACAGAAAGATGCTCCGGGCGCTGCAAACGGACGGGCGGATGACCAACACGGATCTGGCCAAGGCGGTGGCCCTGTCCGAGAGCGCCTGCCTGCGTCGACTGCGGGCGCTGGAGGGGGCGGGGGTGATCAGCCGCTACGCCGCCATCATCAACGAGCGCGCCGTGGGCCTTCCGATCAGCGTCTTTGTCACCGTGACCCTGTCGTCCCAGGCCGAGAGCGCCCTGACCGCGTTCGAGACCGCGATCACGGGCGTGCCGGAGGTGGTGGAATGCTATCTGATGACCGGCGGATCCGACTATCTGCTACGGCTGGTGGTGCGCGACGTCGACGATCTTGAGCGGGTCCACGCCAAGGCCCTGACGACCATCCCCGGGGTGACGCGGGTCTCGTCCAGCGTGGCGATGCGGACGGTGGTCAAGCGCGGGGCGCTGCCGGTCTGAATACCCGGAACAGGGCGACGACCAGCCACACGAATGCAATCACCAGCACCAGATCGCTGGCCAGCTTGATCATCCCGTAGAGCGTCACCGTCTCCACCGACCGCGTCGTCGCCTCGGCCGCTAGCGCCGTCAGCCCGGCCGCGATCAGCAGCGCGACGGGCCACACCATAGGCTTCAGGCGACGGTTGAATTTCATTTCAGTGCCAGGGTGACCTGTTTGATGTCGACGTATTCCTCAATGCCGTGGGTCGAGCCTTCGCGGCCGTAGCCCGACTGTTTGACCCCGCCGAACGGGGCGACGGCGGTCGAGATCAGGCCGGTGTTGATGCCGATCATGCCCGCCTCGATGCGGCGGCCGATGCGCATGGCGCGGTCGAGGTCCCGGGTGAACAGGTAGGAGGCGAGGCCGAACTCGGAGTCGTTCGCCTTGGTCAGACATTCCTCCTCCGTCTCGAACGGGAAGACGGGGATCAGGGGGCCGAAGGTCTCCTCGTGGCGGAACAGTTCGTCGTCGCCGCCGAGCGTCACCGTCGGCTGGAAGAAGCGACCGCCCAGTTCGTGGCGCGCGCCGCCGGTCAGGACCTTGCCGCCCGAGGCCTGAACCCGTTTGAGGTGATCCTCGACCTTGGCGATGGCCTTGTCCTCGATCAGGGGTCCGACCTTGACGCCATCCTCGAAGGCAGGGCCGACGGGGATCTTCGAAACCGCCTCGGCGAGTTTCGTCGCATAGGCCTCGGCGACCGAGGCCCAGACATAGACGCGGTTGGGGCAGACGCAGGTCTGGCCCGAGTTCCTGAACTTGCCCTTGATCGTCTCGGCCACGGCGAGATCGAGATCGGCGTCCTCGAACACGATCAGGGGGGCGGCGCCGCCCAGCTCCATCGACACCCGCTTGAGAGTCGGGGCGCACTGCTCGGCGAGCTTCCTGCCCACCGGGGTCGAGCCGGTGAAGGACAGTTTGCGGATCAGGGGCGAGGCGGTCAGAACGCCGCCGATCGTCGCCGCATCGCCGGTGATGACGCTGAGCGCCCCCTTGGGCAGGCCTGCCTTGTAGGCGAGTTCGGCCAGGGCGATGGCCGTGAACGGGGTCTGGGACGCAGGCTTGACCACGGCGGTACAGCCGGCGGCGAAGGCGGGGCCAAGCTTGCGCGTCAGCATGGCGGCCGGGAAGTTCCACGGCGTGATCAGGGCGCAAGGGCCGACGGCCTCGCGGAAGGTCAGGATGACGTGGCCCAGCGGACTGTCCTGGGTTTCGCCCATCAGCCGTTCGGCCTCGCCCGCGAACCATTTGATGAAGCCGTTGGCGTAGGTCACCTCGCCTTTGGCCTCCTCGAACGGCTTGCCGTTTTCAATGGCCATCAGGGCGCCGAGCCCTTCGGTGTTCTCATCGATCAGCCGCGCCCATTCGCGCAGGAAGGCGGCGCGTTTGTGCGGGTCGGAGCGCGACCAGTCGGGGAAGGCGTCGTGCGCCGCCTGGATGGCGCGCTCCGTCCCGGCGACGCCGAGGTCGGGGATATGGCCGATGATCTCGCCGGTCGCGGGATCGTCCACGGCGATGCCGTTGGCGCCGGCAGGGATGGCCTCTCCGGCGATGAAGGCTTGCTCGCGCAGGAGCTTGAGGCCGGCGTTGCGGGCGGCGGTGTTCATGAAACCAATCCTCGAACGTCTCCCTCCCCCGCGGGGGAGGGTGGTCGCGAAGCGACCGGATGGGGAGGGCAAGGCGACGCGATCCGACGCATAGGTGCGGCGTTGCCTTGCCGCCCCCACCCGACTTCGCCTTCGGCTCAGCCACCCTCCCCCGAGGGGGAGGGAGAAGCCGTTGTCTGATCTAACGCCTCAGTCGCCGATCGTATGCAGGTCGCGGCCCTTCGTCTCCGGCAGGAACAGCAGGGCCACGACTGCGGCGACCGCAGTGAAGCCGACCGAATACCAGAGGCCGAAATAGATGTTCCCCGACCAGGCCACGAGGGCGAAGCTGGCGGCGGGCAGGAGGCCTCCGACCCAGCCGGTGCCGATGTTGTAAGGCAGGCTCATGGCCGTATAGCGGACCCGCGTCGGGAACAGCTCGACCAGGGCCGCGGCCTGGGGGCCGTAGACGGCGGTCGCCGCCACCATGAAGACCATCAGGATGGCGAAGACGGCGATCAGGTTGATGCCTGCTGGATCGGCCCTGGCCGGATAGCCGGCCTCGGTCAGGGCCGCCTTGACGCGGGTCTCGACATCGGTGCGGGCGGACTTCAGGGCGGCGGCGTCGAGGCCTGCGCCCTCGACCGAGGCGATCTCGACCGTACCGACGCGGACGGCGGCGAGCGAACCGGGCTCGGCGGCAAGGTTGTCGTAGCTGACCCCGGCGTTGGACAGCACGGTCTTGGCCAGGTCGCAGGATGAGGCGAAGGCGGTCTTGCCGACCGGATCGAACTGCACGGCGCAGGTCGCCGGGTCGGCGATGACGGTGACCGGGGCCGAGGACTGGGCCATGGCCAGGGCGGGGTTGGCCGCCTGCGTCAGGGCGTGGAAGCCGGGGAAGATGGCGATCAGGAACAGGGCCATGCCGCCGATCATCACAGGCTTGCGCCCCACCCGGTCCGACAGCCAGCCGAAGAAGACATAGAGGAAGGCTGAGGCCACGGTGATGGCCAGGATCATCATGTCGACTGTGGCGACCTCGACCTTCAGCACCCGCTCCATGAAGAACCGGGTGTAGAAATAGCCCGCGTACCAGACGGCCCCTTGCGCGAACATGATGCCGACCAGGGCGATCAGCACGAACTTGCCGACCTTCCAGGTCCCAAAGCTTTCGCGAAAGGGCGCCTGTCGTTCGGTGCTCTCGGCCACCATGCGCTTGAAGGCGGGGCTTTCGTTCAGCTTCAACCGGATCCACAGGCTGATCACGAGAAGGAAGAAGGACAGCAGGAAGGGGATGCGCCAGCCCCAGGCGTCGAAGGCCTCGGTCCCCAGGATCCAGCGGGTGATCAGGATGACGCTCAGCGCCATGATCAAGCCGATCGCGGCCGTGGTCTGGATCCAGCCCGTGAGGAAGCCGCGCTTCTTCGGCGGGGCGTGTTCGGCGACATAGATGGCGGCGCCGCCGTATTCGCCGCCGAGGGCGAAGCCCTGCAGGACCCTCATGAACAGCAACAGGATCGGCGCGGCGATGCCGATCTGGCCGTAGTCAGGCAACAGGCCGATGGCGACAGTGGCCACGCCCATCAGGGAGATGGTCACGAGGAAGGTGGTCTTGCGCCCCGTCTTGTCGCCGAACCAGCCGAACACCAGCGCGCCCAGCGGCCTCACGACGAAGCCGACGCCGAACGTTAGCAGGGCCAGGATGTAGGAGGTCGCCTCGCCGACGTCGGCGTAGAAATGGTGCGCGATGATGGTCGTCAGCGAGCCGAAGATGAAGAAGTCGTACCACTCGAACGCCGTGCCCGCGGCCGAGGCCGTCACGACGGTTTTCAGACCCGGTTCATCCGTGTCCTGCTCGGTGGTCGTGTCGGTCATCGCTTTCCCCGCCTGTGAGTCCGGGCGTCGTCTGCCGGACGCCTCGCGATAAGCCTAGCGGCGTCTCTCGCGGGGGCCAAGCGGACAAGCGAAGGCCCGCCGGACGGGGGACCGGCGGGCCTTCTTCATCCACGCCGTGTCTCGAGAGACCGCGACCCGAAAGGGATCAGTTCTTGGCTTCTTCCGCGGCGCCGGTGACGGCCTGGCCGGCGGCCGAGGTGTCGCGGCCGACACCCGAGATGGTGTTGCAGGCGGCGGTGGTCAGGGCGGCGGCGGCGGCGATCAGTACGAAAAGCTTGCGCATGAGGAACTCCTGAAATCTCGAGGCGGAGAGGGATCTCGCCGTGTGAGATGTCAACGCGAGGTGCGGCTGAGGGTTCCGGGCGTGACCGTGGCGTCGCTGGGCTTGAGGTCGTCGGGATTGGTGGGGCCCACAGCCTCGGGTGTGGCGAAGACCATACGCGCGATCGTGCCGCCGCCGGGGGCGGGCAGAAGCTCGGCCTCGCCGCGCAGCTGTTTGGCGAAGGCGCCCATCAGGGTGCGACCAACCCCGCTGCGGCCCGCCTCGTTGGAAGAGCCGGGACCGTCGTCCTGAACCTCCAGCGTACTGGTGTCGCCAAGGACGCGGAAGCGGACCTGAAGCGCCCCGCCGCGACCGGCGAAGGCGTGCTTCTGGGCGTTGGTGATGGCCTCGACCAGCCACAGGGCCAGCGGCGCTAGCTTGTCGGGATCGACCACCAGACTGTCGGCGTCGATCGAACTGGTGACGGTGTGGCCGCGTCCGGATTCCGAGGCCACCAGCTGACCGACCAGCTCGGTCATGAACTCGCGCGCGTCGGCGTGGCGGATGTCGTCGGACTGGTAGAGGGTACGATAGATCAGGGCGAGGGCGGAGATGCGCTGGCGGGTGTCGCCCAGCGCCGCCTTGGCCGGTTCGTCCTTCAGGGCCCGCTGCTGCATCGACAGCAGGGACGAGATGATCTGCAGGTTGTTCTTCACCCGGTGATGGATCTCGCGCATCAGCGCGTCCTTTTCCGACAGGCTTTCGTGCAGGGAGCGGTCGCGGGTGGCGATGGCCTCGGCCAGTTCGTCGAGCGTCTGGGCCAGCCGGCGGATTTCGGCGGGTGCCTGGGCCGCCTGGACCGGACGGACGGAATAGCGGCCGCGCGCATAGAGGGCGGCGATCCGCTCCAGATAGTCCAGCCAGCGCACCACGATCCGCTCGGACACCAGCATGACGGCCCCGAAGGCCGTGACCCAGGCGGCGAGCGGCAGGATCAGCACGCCGATCGGGTTCAGTCGGGCCCAGGACAGGAGACCCGGCGAGGGGGCGGAGATGACCACATAGACATCGCGGCCGGCCAGGGCCGCCCCGGCATAGTCGCGATGCTTCCCGGTGGCGTCGTCGGCTTCAAACACCGAGGACTGGTCTTCGCGGGCGCGTTCGACCCAGCCCAGCAGGCCGGGGCCTTCGTTGAAGGTGAAGGCGCGGATGTCGGTAGAGACCAGGACGCGGCCCTCGGCGTCGGTCAGGGCGGCCTGGGCGTCGTCCGGCAGGGACGGGTCGGCGATGTCCGGCTGCAACACCGACAGGGGCAGGACCGCAGCCATGGCTCCGGCGAAGACGCCGCGCGGTCGGTCCCAACGCACCCCGACCACCAGCGCAGGTGTACTGCTAAGGTCCGACGAGGCGCGAGCCAGAGTCACTTCCTCGCCCTGCCGCAGCCGCTGGAACCAGGGGCCGTCGGCGAAGGAAACCCCCTCGCCGACGATCGGCGTCGGCCTGGAGTCGCAGACCGGTTGTCCGCCCATGCCGATGCGATAGAGGGCGTCGTAGCCGTCGAGCCGCTGGACCAGCGCCGCAAGACGCGGGCCGCAGTCCGGTCCGCTCGCCTCCGGGGCGAGGGCGCTCAGGAGTACGCTCGCCGAGTCCAGCCGGGACTTGGCGGCCTCGGCGGTCCGTTCGGCGGCGAACTGCAGGTCGCCGCGGCGATCCTCGGCCTGTCGACGGAACTCCACCTGGGCCTGGAAGGCGCCCAGCAGGAGGATGGGCATGAGGGCGATGGCCATGGCCAGGCCCAGTCGGAAGCGGATGCCCTGGACGTGAATCCGCCCGCCTCCGGACGCGCCCGCGCGTCGCGCCCAGAACCGACTGAAGGAAGAGGCCGCGCGGCGGGCGATACGACCCCGCGCGGGCCTGGGAGAATCCACGATCAGCCCTGCCGAGCGCCGCTCAGACGGTCGGCGTCGGCAAGAATGGAGCGCATGGCGTCGCCGGCCGCACGGCCGTCACGGCCATAGCCGCCGCGCTCCAGGGTCGCCGCCAGGGCCTTGCGGGCGCGGCTGACGCGGCTCTTCACCGTGCCGACGGCGCACTGGCAGATCTCGGCCGCCTCTTCATAGGCGAAGCCGCCCGCGCCGACGAGGATCAGGGCTTCGCGCTGTTCCTCGGGCAGGGTGTTCAGGGCCTGACGCAACTCGTCCAGGGCGACCGGCGCTTCGGGATCATCGACGGCGACCAGGGTCCGTTCGGCGGCTTCCTGATCCAGCTGGGACGAACGCCACGAGCGACGCTTCTCCGAATAGAACTGGTTGCGCAGAATCATGAAGGTCCAGGCCTTCATGTTGGTGCCCATCTGATAGGAGGCGCGGGCGTCCCAGGCCTTCATCATGGCGTCCTGCGCCAGGTCGTCGGCGGCGGTCGGATCGCCCGTAAGGGTGCGGGCGAAGGCGCGCAGATGCGGGATCAGCTGGACCAGTTCGCGCTTGAACCCCTCGTCGTCGGCGGAGGGAGGCTTGGGCGCGGTCGAACGGCCTGAGACGCTCACGCCTTGTTCTCGTCGGAAGCGCGCTGGTCGGCGCGGCGCAGGATTTCCAGGAACTCATCGGGGACGGGCTCGTTGACGACCTCGTCGAACAGGTGGCGCAGCTTCACGCCGATGGCCTGCTGACGCAGCCGCGCTTCCTCAAGCGGCGGCTCCCCGCCTGCAGGCCGGGCATTGGCGGGTTTTCGCCCGGAGTCCGATGAATCGATCATGTATGTCTGCGCCGCCAATCGTTGAAACTCATCCGCGAGTATGCGCCGGCTCAACGCGCCGGGCTTCTTGTTCAGGCCGTCAACGTCGCTCGCGCGCACGAGTTCCGTTGGCTGCGCATTTTATGGTGAAGCTAAATCAGATCCGTTGGAACCGTGACGGTCGTGATACGTTCGATCGCCAGGCGTGCCGCGATTAAAGGCGCACGGTCGATTTGTCGGGGAATATCTAAATGAGCCTTCTGGCCAGACTTGCGCCGCACCTGCCCTACGTCCGCCGTTACGCGCGGGCCCTTACCGGGGATCAGGCAACGGGCGACAACTATGTGCGCGTGGCGCTGGAAGCCCTGGCCGCCGGCGAGCGCCAGCTGTCGCCCGACATGACGCCGCGCGTGGCCCTGTATCATGTGTTCCATACGATCTGGTCCACGACCGGCGCCCAGCTGGAAGACACCAGCGGCATGGAAGGGCTGACCGATGCGTCCAGCCGACTGATGCGGATCGCTCCGCGTTCGCGTCAGGCCTTCCTGCTGACCGCGCTCGAAGGATTCACGCCGTCCGAAGCGGCGCAGATCCTCTCGGCCGACGCACATTCGGTCGAGCGGCTGATCGGCGACGCCCAGGCCGAGATCGACGCCGAACTGGCTACCGACGTCCTGATCATCGAGGACGAGGCCATCATCGCCGCCGACATCGAGAGCCTGGTTCGCGAACTGGGGCATAATGTCACCGGCACGGCGACGACGCATGATGAGGCGGTCGATGCGGTCGCCCGCCATCGTCCGGGCCTCGTCCTGGCCGACATCCAGCTGGCCGATGGTTCGTCGGGCATCGACGCGGTCAAGGATATCCTCAAGAAGTTCGACGTGCCGGTGATCTTCATCACCGCCTTCCCCGAGCGTCTGCTGACCGGAGAGCGGCCGGAACCGACGTTCCTGATCACCAAGCCCTTCCAGCCGGAAACGGTGAAGGCGGCGATCAGCCAGGCCCTCTTCTTCCACCCGACCCGCCAGAAGGAAGTCGCCTGATCCCAGCGCCGCCCAGGCAATGAAAAGCCCCGCCGGATCGGTCCGGCGGGGCTTCTTCGTGTGCAGGGATCAATTGGCGGGCTGATTGACGTTCGGGGCGGTCCCGGCCGCCGGCGAGGTCGGCTCGCCCGTGGCGGTGGTGGGCGCATCGGGAGTGGGCGGACCGGAATTGTCGAAGGCGGCGGCATCCACCGCCTGGGCGCCGGTGTTGGAGTTCTGGGAGGCGAAGCCGCCGTTGGACACGAACCACATCCCCAGCAGGAGGATGGCCGCCGCACCCGCCGAAACGATCAGCAGCAACAGCATGCGTTTGCCGGGTCTGGCGCCTCGCACATACTGGGCATCGACCGGGCGGCCTTCGTGGACGGCGTCGGCGGCTTCGGAATGGGGGTCGTGATGGGTCATGGGGCTGCTTTCCGACGGTGAACGTCCAGGTCAGACAACGCTTCGGCGAGCGGGGCCGTTCCGTCCGGGCGGCCTGTCGTGCAAGCAGCGAGAAAACATCGCCGAACAGGGGAACCGTTATGAAATGACGTCGTTCTCAATCTGCGGAGGCGGCGACGCCCCCCCCGACCGGACCGGCCTCAGCCGGTCCTGCCGCCTTCGCGCCTCATTCTCGATGATGCCACTTCAAGGCGATCCCCCAGGGGATCGCCTTTTTCTTTGCTCTGCCCGCGGCCTGTGCCCATGATGGGTCTGCAAAAGAAACCAACCCGGAGATGACGACCATGGCCCTGACCAATCGCCAGTGGGTGCTGCGCCAGCGGCCGCAGGGTCTGATCAAGCAAGACGACCTGGAACTGGTCGAGAGTCCGGTTCGTGATCTGAAGGACGGCGAGGTCCTGGTCCGCACCGTCTATCTGTCGCTGGACCCGACGAACAGGACCTGGATGAACGACGCGGTCGGCTATCTGCCGCCGGTGGGCCTGGGCGACGTGATGCGCGGCCTGACGCTCGGCGTCATCGAGCAGTCGAAGTCCGAAAAATTCAAGGAAGGCGACCTCGTCACCACGGCCATGGGCGGCTGGAGTGACTATGGCGTGGTGCCGGACAGCGGCGTGAGCCGGGTGCATCGCGCCCCGGGCATGCCGCTGACGGCGAACATGTCAGTCCTGGGCATGACGGGTCTGACCGCCTGGGCCGGCGTCACCGACGTGCTGCGGCCCGAGCCGGGACAGGTCATGGTCATCTCGGCGGCAGCCGGGGCGGTTGGCTCGATCGCCGGCCAGATCGCCAAACAGAAGGGCGCCCATGTCATCGGCATCGCCGGCGGACCCGAGAAATGCCGCTGGCTGACCGAGGAACTCGGGTTCGATGCCGCCATCGACTACAAGAACGAGGACGTGGGCGCGGCGCTCGACCGGCTGGCCCCGAACGGCGTCGATCTGAACTTCGAAAATGTCGGCGGCGACATCATGGTCGCGGTGTGGAACCGGCTGAACATCCACGCCCGGATGGCCGTCTGCGGCATGGTCTCGGCCTATAACGCCACCAAGCGGCCGCCGTCGCCGGATCTCAGCCGCCTGATCACCCACCGGATGACGATGCAGGGCTTCCTGGTCATGGACTATTCGCCGCGCGCCAGGGAGTTCATCGCCGAGGTCGGGCCGTGGCTGGCGTCGGGCAAGGTCCAGTGGAAGGTCCATGTCGACAACGGCCTGGAAGGCGCTGTGACATCGCTCAATCGGCTTTTCACCGGCGACCATGACGGCAAGCTTCTGGTACGCGTCTCCGAAGAACCGGCCTGATCGAACAAAGGGACACCATGAGCGATCCGCTGCATGTTCATTTTGAGGACATCGAGAACGGCCAGGTGCTTCAGCTCGGCGCCTGCGCCGTGGACGAGGCGGCGATCGAGCTGTTCGTGGCGCATTTCGCGCCAGGCTGGGATCCGGCCTATGGCGCGCCGGATGCGCTCGTCTATGCGTTGTGGAGCCGGCTGACGGCCGACAAGGCCGCCGGCTGGGCCCAGTCGAAACTGCTGGCGGTCGACGGCCTGCGCTTCATGCGCAATCCGCCGGCCGGTGAATTGCTGCGCGGTCGGATGACGGTGATGGGCAAGGACCCAGTGGGTGACGACAAGGGCATCGTCATCGCCCAGCACGACCTGCTCGACGAGGGCGGCCGGCTGGTCTTCTCGTGCCTGACCCGGGGGGTGTTCGTCAGGCGGTAGGTGAAGAGAAGTCTCCTCCCCGTCGCGCAGCGATGGGGAGGTGGCTCGTAGCGGAGCGGAGTGGAGGAAGGGCCGCATGCGACCCGACGACGGGAGGGGTTCTTTGTGCGCGCAGAACCCCTCCGTCTGCTCGCAAGAGCTCGCATCCACCTCCCCATTCGCGAAGCCGCGAACGGGGAGGAGACGTTTCAGTCTTAGGCGTTACCCGCTGGCAGTTCGCCGTTGTCGTTCGCGCGCTGGAAGGCCAGGGCGATCAGGCGGTCCCAGCCGAGCAGCGACACCAGGTGGGCGTAGATCTGGCCCAGGGCGCCGTTGTCGCGCAGTTCCGCCAGCTTCTCGGCCGGAAGGAGCTTCAGCTTCTCTTCCGAGACGGCGAAATAGTCGGCCAGCTTCTGGGGTTCACCCGGCTCGCCGCGCTCGTTGCGCGGCGTGAAGACGGCTTCGCGGACGTCGAACAGGTCCAGGTCCGTCAGCAGCTTGATGAAACTGTCGGTGCGCTGGCGCTCCTGCTCGAAGTTGTTGCAGAATTCCATGGCCTGGTTGACGTATTCGGAGGGCTTGCCGTCCTCGAACAGCGGCGCCTGGCCGCCCTCGACGATGAACGGCGCATCGCGGTCGATGCACAGAATCAGGCGCTGGCCCTGCGGGTCGTTGGCGAAGACGAACGGATAGCGGCGGACGTAGGCGGGGATGTAGGCCTCGGGGCGGAACTCGCCCTTGGCGCTGACATAGAGGTTTTCGCTCTGGCGCAGGCCCATGACCGCGACCGGCTGTTTGGACTCGCCGAGGAAGACCACCGGGTAGGACAGGGCAGCCGGGGCGAACTCGGTCACCGTCAGCGGCACGACGTGCGAGGCGGCGACGAAGGCGTAGGGCTTGTCGATCGGGTTGACGCCCAGCTTGCCGTGCAGGTCGCTCGAGAGCGGCTCGGGCTTGGCGTAGAACAGGACGTTGCCGTCGAGGCCGGAGTCGTTGGAGGCGGTGGTGTCGGTCATGGACTCGAGAGCTCTGGGAATGACGGAAAGGCGGGCCTTCTAGCGGAACCGGCCCGCCGCCGCAAACCGGTGCGCCTGTCGCGCTTAAAAGCGCCAGGTGACGCCGACCCGCAGGTTCCGTCCGGGCTGGGGCGCGATGTCCTTCAGGAAGGAGGCGTGTTCGCGCGCCTCCTCGTCCGTCAGGTTGTGCGCCTCGGCGAAGACGGTGACGTTGCGGTCCGCGAACGGTCGGACAGAGCCGGACAGATTGACCATGGTGTAGCTGTCGGTCGGCAGCTCGAACGCGGCGGTCTTGTCCTGTTCGCCGACGTGGCGGACCTCAAGCTGGGTGTCCCATCGGGCGTCGGTCCAGATCAGGCGGCCGGTGACCGAGTATGGCGGAATGCGCGCGGCCGGACCCAGGTCGGTATCGGCCTTCACATAGTCGGCCGAGCCGCCGAGCTTCAGGCTGCGTTCGCCCGATTCCCACAGCGCATAGTCACCCTCGATCTCGAAGCCGGTGAAGGTCGCGTCGGTCTGGACATAGGCGAAGATCGGGAAGGGCTGGCCGTCGAAGTCGAAAGCGGCGCCGGTCGGGCGCTGGTCGATGAAGCCGTCGTATTTCGCCCGATAGACGTGCAGATCGCCGTCCAGCGCGCCGCGCGACAGGTGGACCGTCCCCTCGAGGGTCAGGACCTTCTCGGAATTGAGCGTCGGATCGCCGAGCTCATAGGCCGCCGTGGCGACGTGGACGCCGTCGGAGAACAGTTCGACCTCGCTCGGCGCTCGCTCGCTCGACGACAGGCTGAGGCCGAGGAACAGGCCCTGGGCCGGCTTGACAAAGACGGAGCCCGAGGCGGACCAGTTATCGAACTGGCGATTGATCTCCGACGTCCCGCCGATCGGGGTGGCGGACAGCTCGCGGCGGTCGTAGCGGACGCCGCCCTCGAAGCCGTAGGCGTCGAGATCCAGCCGCTGGACGGTGTAGAGGCCGGTTTCCTGAATCGAGGTCGCGGGGACGAAGGCCTCATCGCCGATGGCGTCGAATTCGCGGTCCAGCACCTGGACCCCGACCACGCCCTGCCAGCCGTCGCGCTGGCGCTGGATCAGTTCGGCCCGGCCCTCATAGCCCGAGGACTGGAAGACGGTGCCCACCCTGGGGCCCTCGAACTCGGTGTGCGCGTAGTCGGCATAGCCGGCCGAGAGGTTGAACGACTGGAACCAGGGGGTATCAAGCTCCCGCTCGGCTCGGAAGTCGTAGCGCGTCTGTTCCAGGTCGATGGAGACATCGGGCTCGGCCACGGTGCCGTAGTTGGACCGGGTGTTCTTGATCGAGACGCCGACGAAGCCGCGGTCGTCGACATAGGAGACGCCGGCGCCGACCTGTTCGATCTTGGCGAAGGAGTTGACCACGGTGCCGGCGTCATCGCGGGCCACGCCATCTGCATCCGCAAGCCGCTGTGAGATGGCCGAGCCGGGGATGTCGTAGTCACCGCTGTCGCGCCGGAAGCCGTCGACCGTGAACACGAACGGGCCCGCGTTGGCCGCCAGGCGTGCGCCCAGGCCATAGCCTTGGTCGACGCTGGAATACTGGGTCGAGACATGGCCGTCGACGCCGCCCTCGACCGCATGGGTCGGGATGCGTTCATCGAGGATGTTGACCACCCCGCCGATGGCCGAACCGCCGAAAGTCAGGGTCGAGGGGCCGCGCACGACCTCGATCCGGCTGGCCTCGGCGGGATCCACAGCGACCTGGTGGTCCGGCGAGACGGCCGAGGCGTCGATCATTCCGAGGCCGTTGGTCAGGACCTGAACCCGGGGACCGGACAGGCCGCGAATGACGGGGCGGCTCGCGCCCGGCGCGAAGCTGGACGAGCGCACGCCCGGCAGACCGGCGACGAGGTCGCCCAGGGTCTGGACCGGGGCGACGGCCAGGGCCTGTTCGTCCAGCACGTCGACGGCGATCAGACTGGCGTTGTCGGTGACACCGAAGGGACGTCCCGTGACGATGACGTCCTCAACCGCATCGGCCTGTTGCGCGGGTGGGGCGGTCTGGGCGGAGGCGGCGCCGGCGAGGGCGCTCGAGGCGACGGCCACGAGAAGGGCGGAACGGGACAGGTAAGCAGGACGCATGACAATCTCTCGGGAGCAAGAGGTCGAAGTGTTATGAGATAACATCACGCGTAGTCAAGCCGCGACGGTTGCGATGGGGCCTCGCGCGGCTTAGCTCTGGCCCATGGGTTCCCATTGCGATCACGCGCACGACGAAACCGGCCTCGACGCCGGAGAGGTCGGCCGCGCCCTGGCCTCTGCCGAGGCCCGCTGCGTGCAGCAGGGCGAGCGGATGACCGCGCCGCGCCGCCGGGTGCTGGAGTTGTTGCTGCAGGCCGGCGAGGCGGTGAAGGCCTATGACCTGATCGCCCGCTACGGCCTGGACGGCGTCGCCGCCAAGCCGCCGACCGTTTATCGCGCGCTGGAGTTTCTCGAGAAGACCGGGCTGGCCCACCGCATCGCCTCCATCAGCGCCTATGTCGCCTGTTCGGTGGGTGACCGGGCCCACGCCGCCGCCTTTCTGATCTGCGACTGTTGCGGCGCGACCGAGGAGGTCACGCCGCCGGAGGGCGAAGCCCTGCAACAGGCCGCGACCGCCGCCGGCTATGCGCTGGAGCGGACCACGATCGAGGGCCATGGCCGCTGTCCCGCCTGCCGTGTAGCGGCATGACCGGGAAACCGCGTCGCCGCATAGGCGGATAGACGCTGGCGTCGGGGTCTCCGGCTCCCTAGGTTTCCCGCATGAACGCTGCCCGGCTCTCCCCGCCCCGCCGCATGACCGTGCCCATCGCCAATCGATGGGGCGACGGAGACATGTCGCTGCTCGATTTCGGCGACCCCAGGCGGCCTGTCGATCTGATCTTCTGTCACGCCAACGGCTTCAACGCCGCGACCTATCGCTCGATTCTGGCGCCGCTGACGTCGTCCCTGCGCATCCTCGCGCCCGATCTGAGGGGGCATGGGGCAACCACCCTGCCGCTCCCGACCGGCCGGAAGGGCTGGCAGGATCACCGCGACGACCTCGTCTCACTGCTCGACAGCCTGGACGGACCGCCGGTGGTCATGGCCGGCCATTCCATGGGCGCGACCAGCGCCATCCTCGCGACGGCCGAACGGCCCGGGAAGGTCTCCCAGGTCGTCGCCCTCGATCCGGTCGTCTGGAAGCGCTGGATGGTGGCGGCGCTGCAACTGCCGCTGCTGAACCGTCTGCCCGGCCATATCCCGCTGGTGAAGGGCGCGCTCAGACGTCGTGCGCGGTTCGACAGCCGGGAACAGGCTCTGGCGGCCTATCGCGGCCGGGGCGCCTTCAAGGGCTGGTCCGACATCATGGTGATCGACTATCTCGGCGCCGGCCTGACCGAGGACGGCGACGGGTTCGGCCTGGCCTGTCCCCCGACGTGGGAGGCCTCGAACTATTGCGCCCAGGGGCACGATCCCTGGAAGGCGATGCGCGATTGCGGCCGGCCGATCCGCATCCTGAAGGCGGAGATCCACTCGACCTGTGCGGTCGAGGCCGCGCCGCGCGGCCTGCCGCTGGTCTCGGTCGAGACGGTGGCCGGCGGCACGCATTTCTTCCCGATGCTGCGCCCCGATATCGCCCGCGACGCCCTGTTCGACGCTGCTGTCTAGATCATTTGCCGGTCTTGGCGGCGTAGTCGGCGCGGTCGCGCTCCGTCGCCGCGGCCCGGGCGGCGCGCTCGGCAGCCAGCCGGTCCTCGATCGCCAGCAGTTGGCGGTTCTGCTCATTCGAAGCCTCGGCCCGCGTCACGCCGGCCGGGCGGCCGGTGATGTCGGGCAGGTAGATCGGCTGGACGCACTCGCGCCCCTCCTCATACCACCAGCGGCCGCTCTGCGCGCAGGCGTCGGCGGGCGCGACATAGAAGCGCTGGAAGGCGAAGGCTCCGGCGACGCAGACGGCGAACAGTCCGAAGAACAGGATCGACAGGCGTCGCATGGTCAGGAAGCGGTTCATCGAAATCTCATTCCCGGCGACGCTTCAAGTTCACGTCGCGTTACGTTGACAGGCTCCTTCGCCCGTTCCATTCCCTGCCGCAACATTCCGGCGATCCTATGGACAGTCAAACATGAAGGTTCTCGTCCCCGTCAAACGGGTGATCGACTATAACGTCAAGGCTCGCGTCAAGGCGGACCAGACCGGCGTCGATCTCGCCAACGTCAAGATGAGCATGAATCCCTTCGACGAGATCGCTGTCGAAGAGGCGGTTCGTCTGAAAGAGGGCAAGGAGCATCATGCCGCCGGCACCGCGACCGAGATCGTGGTCGTCTCCATCGGCGTGACCCAGGCCCAGGAAACCATCCGCACGGCCCTGGCCATGGGCGCCGATCGCGGCATCCTGATCCAGTCCGACGCAGACCTGGAGCCGCTGGCCGTCGCCAAGCTGCTGGCCGCCGTCGTGGCCGAAGAGAAGCCCGACCTGGTCCTGATGGGCAAACAGTCCATCGACGGCGACAACAATGCGGTCGGCCAGATGCTGGCCGCCCTGCTCGACTGGCCCCAGGCCACGTTCGCGGCGAAGATCGAGATCGCCGGCGGCACGGCAAAGGTCACGCGCGAGGTCGACGGCGGCAACCAGACCCTGTCAGCGGCCCTGCCGGCCGTGATCACGGTGGACCTGCGCCTCAACACGCCGCGCTACGCCTCCCTGCCCAACATCATGAAGGCCAAGAAGAAGGAGATCGCGATGAAGGCGGTCGCCGACTACGGCGTCGATACGGCCAACCGGCTGACGGTGGTCAAGGTGACGGCCCCGCCGACCCGCTCGGCCGGGATCAAGGTCGCCGATGCGGCCGAACTGGTGTCCAAACTCAAGACCGCGGGAGCCCTGTAATGGCCGTCCTCGTCATCGCCGACCACGACGGTTCGGCCGTCCGCGACAGCACGAACAAGACCGTGACCGCGGCCCTCGCCCTGTCCTCCGACGTGGACATTCTGGTCGTGGGCTCGGGCGCCAAGGTCGCCGCCGATGCCGCCGCCAGGATCACTGGCGTGCGCAAGGTGCTGCTGGCCGAGAGCGGCGAGCTGGGCCACCAGCTGGCCGAGGCCGTGACCGCCACGGTCGTGGCCCTTGCCGCCGGCTACGACGCGTTCCTGTCTCCCGCCTCGATGGACGGCAAGAATTTCATGCCGCGGATTGCGGCGAAGCTGGACGTCGCCCCGATCTCCGAGATCGTCGAGGTCGTCGCCGCAGACACCTTCGTGCGCCCGATCTACGCCGGCAACGCTCTGGAGACGATCCAGTCGTCGGACGCGAAAAAGGTCATCACCGTGCGTCCGACCGCCTTCGTCCCTGCGGCTGACGGCGGCTCGGCCCCGGTCGAGACCGTGGCCGGTTCGGACGCCGGCAAGGCGGCCTTCGTCGGCGAGGAGATGGTCAAGTCGGACCGTCCCGAACTGGGCGCCGCCAAGATCGTCGTCTCCGGCGGTCGCGCCCTGGGCTCGGCCGAGGAGTTCCATGCCGTCATGGATCCCCTGGCCGACAAACTGGGCGCCGCCGTCGGCGCGTCTCGCGCAGCTGTGGACGCCGGCTACGCCCCCAACGACTATCAGGTCGGCCAGACCGGCAAGGTCGTCGCTCCGGGCCTCTACATCGCCATCGGCATCTCGGGCGCCATCCAGCACCTGGCCGGGATGAAGGACTCCAAGATCATCGTCGCCATCAACAAGGACGCCGACGCCCCGATCTTCCAGGTCGCGGATTTCGGCATCGTCGGCGACTACAAGACGGTCGTGCCGGAGCTGATGGCCGCTCTGGGCTAACGCCTTCTGAGGCTTCGAACGGGGGCGCGGCGCCGATAGGCCCGCGCCCTTTTTAATGCCCGGAGATCAGGCTTCTTGACTCATTTCGATGATTAGCTAATTATCGCATTATGAGCAGTGTCTTCAGGGCCCTTTCCGATCCGACCCGCCGGCGGGTGCTTCAGTTCCTGCGTCAGGGGCCGATGAGCGCCGGCGAACTCAGCGCCCGGTTCCAGGTCTCCAAACCGACCATGTCGGCGCATTTCGCGGTGTTGAAGGAGGCCGATCTGGTCCACGCCGAGAAGGTCGGAAAGTCCGTCATCTATCACCTGAAGCTCTCGGTGCTCGAAGAGGCCCTGCTGGGCTTCGTCCATTCATTCGGCCGCGGCGCGGAAACGCCGACGCCCAAAGAGGAGCCTGCGAAATGAACAAGGACCTGATCAACAGCCTCGCCTGGGGCGGCGGCATCCTCGTGCTGGCGCTGGCTGCAAGCCTCGCCCGCAACCTCGGCTTCATCGACCAGGAGACGACGATCCGGATCGTCCTGGGCGCCACCGGCCTGATGATCGCCTCGTTCGGCAATCGCATACCCAAGACCTTCGCCCCCAGCAACTGCGCCCGAAAGGCCCAGCGCGTCACCGCCTGGTCCATGGTGCTCAGCGGCCTCGTCTACGCTGGAGCGTTCGTCTTCGCGCCGACCATCATGACGGCGGTCGTGGTCGGATGCGGCGCGGTGCTCCTCGGGATGGCGGTGACCTTCGGCTACTGCCTGTCGCCGCGGAACCGGGCGAAGGCGGCCTGATCAGGGCGACGCCATGGCCCGGATCGCCATCAAACTGACCCCCGGCGCCGCCTCTGACCGCATCGACGGCTGGGATGTCGACCCCGAAGGGCGGCCGGTCCTCAAGGTCCGAGTGCGCGCGCGACCGGTCGAAGGCGGGGCCAACGCCGCCCTGATCCTGCTGCTCGCGAAATCTCTGGGCGTGGCCCGTTCGGCAGTGTCCCTGGCGCGCGGCGGACAGTCCCGGCTGAAGATGATCGAGGTCGAAGGCCGTGATGATGCGGAGCTTCGCGCCCGCCTTACAGGAATGTAATGTTTCCGCCTTTGACGGACGGCCTGGGACGCTTTTGTAATCCGCCCCGTTCCGCGCCGTCGGCGCGAAGGGGAGCGTTCAATGATCCGTCACGCCTTGAGGGGCTCCAGCCTCGCCGTCGTCGCCTGCGCTCTGGCGCTATCGGCCTGTGCCACCACGGACACTGACGCCCCGCCCGCGGCCGACGGTTCGAGCAGCGGCGGCGCCTCCACGGATCGCACCATGGCGCGCGGTCTGGACGCCTCGACCAACCTCGATCCCTATCCCTCGACCTACCAGCCGCTGCCGCGTGACAACGTCGCCATCGTCGGCGGCACGGTCCTGACCGGCACGGACCAGCGCATCGAGAACGGCGTCGTCTTGATGTCGGACGGCAAGGTCGAGGCCGTGGGCCCGGCCTCGACGCCTGTCCCCGCCGGCTACCGCGTCGTCGACGCACGCGGCCGATTCGTGACCCCGGGGGTCATCGACGTCCACTCCCACCTCGGCGTCTATCCCTCGCCCGGCGTGAGCGGCATGAGCGACGGCAACGAGGCGACCAGCCCGAACACGGCCCAGGTCTGGGCCGAACATTCGATCTGGCCCCAGGACCCCGGGTTCAACACCGCCCGCGCCGGCGGGGTTACGACCCTCCAGATCCTGCCCGGCTCGGCCAACCTGTTCGGCGGCCGCTCGGTGACGGTGCGCAACATCCCGTCGATCACCATGCAGGGGATGAAGTTCCCCGGCGCCCCCTATGGCGTGAAGATGGCCTGCGGCGAGAACCCGTCGCGCGTCTACGGCGGCCGCAACCAGTCGCCGGCCACCGGCATGGGCAATGTCGCCGGCTATCGCGCCGCCTTCATCGCCGCTCAGGACTATCGCGAGAAATGGGACAAGTGGCGTGAGACGGGCGAAGGCTCGCCCCCGACCCGCAACCTGCAGAACGAGACCCTGGCCGGGGTGCTGGACGGGTCGATCCTGGTCCAGAACCACTGCTACCGCGCCGACGAGATGATGGTGATGCTCGATATCGCCAATGAGTTCGGCTACCGCGTTACGGCCTTCCACCACGCCATCGAGGCCTACAAGATCGCGCCGCAACTGGCCGCCGCCGGCGTCTGCGCCGACATGTGGACCGGCTGGTGGGGCTTCAAGATGGAGGCGCTCGACGCGGTCGAGGAGAACGCCGCCTTGGTCGATGCCGCCAAGGGCGGTTGCGCCGTCATCCACTCCGACGACGCCCAGCTGACCCAGCGCCTGAACCAGGAAGTCGCCGCCGCGCTCGCCGCGGGGCGTCGCGCCGGGCTGAACATCAGTGAAGAACACGCGATCAGCTGGATCACCTCCAACGCCGCCCGCTCGATCGGAATCGGCGACGAGACCGGTGCGCTGACGCCGGGCCTGCGCGGCGACGTGGTGATCTGGAGCGCCAATCCGTTCTCGGTCTACGCCCGCGCCGATCAGGTCTTCATTGACGGCGCTCTCACGTTCGACCGCTTCGACCCACGCTATCAGCCGGTCTCGGACTTCGAGCTGGGCCAGCCCGGCTTCGGCATCGCCGCCGCCAACATCGTTCCGGGAGCCCGCTGATGCGCCGTTTCGCCCTCATCTCCCTTACCGCTCTGGCGCTGTCGGCCATGCCCGCACTGGCGCAGGTGACCGCCATCACCGGGGGGCGTGTCCTCACCGGCACGTCGGTGATCGAGAACGGCACGGTCGTCATCTCCGGCAGCCGTATCGTCTCGGTCGGGACCGGCGCCGCTCCGGCCGGCGCGCGCGTCATCGACGCGCGTGGCAAGGTGGTCACCCCCGGTTTCGTCGCCGTCGATTCCGGCCTCGGCCTGACCGAGATTTCGTCTGTCGAGGGGTCTGAGGATCAGTCCAACGGCGCCAACACCATCTCGGCCTCGTTCGACGTCAGCTACGGCCTCGACCCCTGGTCGATCGCCATTCCGGTCGCGCGTCTGGGCGGCATCACCCGCGCCATCGTCGTCCCCAACCATCCGGGCGGCTCGGGCGGTCACCAGCATCAGGATGACTCGGACTTCGCCGGCGCCGGCTCGGGCGGGTTCCAGACGCCGGGCCTGTTCGCGGGTACGGCCTCGGTGATCCACCTGGCGGCCGGGACCGACATCCTGGTCCAGCCCCGCGTGGCCATGGTCGCTCCGTTCGGCGAGGCCGGGGCGGGCGTCGCCGGCGGCGCGCGCGGCGCCGAATTCACCCTGTTCAAGGAAACACTGGCTGAGGTCCGCCTCTATGCCCGCAACAAGGCCGCCTATGACCGCGCGGCCCTGCGCGACCTGTCGATCTCTCGCGCCGATCTCGAGGCCCTGATCCCGGTGGCTGACGGTTCGATGCCCCTCATCGTCACCGTCCACCGGGCGGCCGACATCCAGCAGATCCTGCGTCTCGGCCGCGAGGAAGGGGTCAAGCTGATCCTGGACGGCGCCGAGGAAGGCTGGCTGGTCGCCGCCGATATTGCCGCCGCCGACGTGCCGGTGCTGCTCAACCCCATCTCCAACCTGCCGGGCGATCTCGAGACCCGGGCGGCGCGGATGGAGAATGCCGCGGCCCTGAACGCCGCCGGGGTTGTCATCGCCATCAAGGGCAACGAGGGCTCGGTCCACCGGGCGCGCGAGGCCCGCTACAACGCCGGCAACGCCGTCTCCCACGGCCTGCCGTTCGAGGCGGCGATCGCGGCCCTGACGGTTAATCCGGCGCGTATCTTCGGCATGGCGGGCCAGTTCGGCGAGCTGCGCGCGGGCGCGGCGGCCGATGTGGTCGTCTGGTCCGGCGATCCGCTGGAGCCGCTGTCGTCGGTGACGGCGGAGTTCATCAACGGCCAGGAACAGTCCCTGACCAGCCGCCAGATCCTCCTGCGCGACCGCTATCGCAATGGCGGGCGTCAGGCCGGAGGGATGCCGGTGGCGTATGGGAATTAAAGCCCTCTCCCCCTGCGGGAGAGGGAGCCGGCGCACGAGAGCGAAGCGATCGTTCTTGCGCGGGCGGGTGAGGGGTCACGCCGACGGTCGGGACAAGTCCTGGCAGCGCTGACCGGTCAGGTCAGCGTGACCCCTCATCCGTCAGCCTTCGGCTGCCACCTTCTCCCGCAAGGGGAGAAGGGCTATCTCCGGCTCATGTCCGCCCCCCGCCTCTTCATCGACGCCGACGCCTGTCCGGTGAAGGACGAGGTCTATCGCGTGGCGGCCCGCTATGGCCTGCAGGTGTTCGTGGTCTCGAACAGCTGGATCAATACGCCGCGCGAAACGTGGATCGAACAGATCGTCGTCGACGCCGGTCCCGACATCGCCGACGACTGGATCGCCGAACGGGCTGGACCGGGCGATATCGTCATCACCGCCGACATCCCGCTCGCCGACCGCTGCCTGAAATCCGGGGCCCAGGCGCTGAAATCGAACGGCCAGCCGTTCACGCCGGACTCGATCGGCTCAGCCCTCGCCGGGCGGATGGTGGGCGAGCATCTGCGCTCCATGGGCGTCGCCACCTCCGGCCCGCCGCCGTTCGGCCCCAGGGACCGTTCGGCCTTTCTTCAGGCGCTGGACCGCGCGGTGATCATGGCGAAGCGGGCGCCGCGATGACCACCATCCCCGAGAGCGAGCTGGAGTTTCACTTCTACCGCGCCGGCGGGCCGGGCGGCCAGAACGTCAACAAGGTCTCGACCGCCGTTCAAATGCGGTTCGATGCAAAGAACTCGCCCTCGCTGAGGGAGCCCGTGCGCGAACGGCTGATGAAACTGGCCGGCAGCCGGTTGACCCTGGAGGGCGTGATCCTGATCACCGCCGTTCGTCACCGGACCCAGGAGCGCAACCGCGCCGACGCCATCGAACGGCTTCAGAACCTCGTCGACAAGGCCTCGGTGGCCCCGACCTACCGCGTCCCGACCCGGCCGACGCGGGCATCGAAAGAACGCCGTCTTCAGGCCAAGTCGGGCCGCGCCACGATCAAGAGCGGACGCGGCAAGCCGACGCTGGATTAGCGCGGACCGCGATCCATCATCTGCTGCAGCGGCGTGCGCGGCAGGCTCGCCAGGGTCAGGGCGCCGTCCTGATCGGTGTCCAGGGCGATGAACCAGCGGTCCGTCGCCTGCGCCCATTCCTGGGCCGTTACGGTCTGGTTGATGTCGAGGTCGGCGGCCTTGACCGGCTGCGGATAGTTGAAGAACCCGGCCGCAGCGATCGGTCCGTAGGCCAGAGGGCCGGTCGGCGCGCGCTGGCGGGGGGCGCTGCGGCTGCCCTGTTGCTGGGCGGGTTCGGCCAGACCCAGGGCCATGCCGCCGCTGAAGCCTTGCAGACGGCGCCCGGGCTCACGGGGCCCGCCCGCCATGCCCGGCAGACGGGCGCGGGCCTCCGCCAGATCCGCTTCGTAGGCCGCGATCTCGTCGGGGGTCAGCCGCTCGTCGCGGCGCACGTCCAGTGCGCGGAACTGGCGGATCCCGTCGGCGGTGAATTCCTCCGGCGTCACCCTGCCGTCGCTGTCGGCATCGGCGCCCGAGAACCAGCCGGCGACCGGCCAGGGCTCGCCCGGTTCGGCGAAGAACAGCTCGCCGAAGGGACTGACGAACAGACCAGGACCCGATCCCTGCGCACCGCCGGGGCCCCCCATCGGGCCTCCCGGGCCGGACGCGCAGCCGCCGGGGATGAGACCCAGGACGGCCACGCCGAGGACGATGGGGGCGAGACGCTTCATGGAGGGTTCCCGAAAGGAGGGGCGGAGGGGATCAGGCGTCGGGCGACGACCGCTCGGACGATTCAGGCGGCGCCGGGCGGAACAGCAGGGCGGCGATCAGTCCGCCCTCTTCCAGCCCGATCAGCCACTGGGTCGCGGCATTGTCGAAGGTGACCAGATACTGGGCCACGCCATCGTCGACGCCAGACGGCTCGATCGTCTGCAGGTCGCCGAAGCCCTGGACCAGGGGCGAGAAGGTGGTCATCTGGCTGTTCAGGCGACGCCCCAGGTCCGGCGTGAACATCGCCTCCTGGATGTCGCCGGCCTTGAGCTGTTCGATGACGGCGCGCAGCGCGGCCTCGGCCATCTGGGCATCCGAGACCTGACCGCCCGGGACGGCGGGCGCACGCACGGCGGGCGCGGCCGGGGCGGTCGGGTTGTCGAAGGTGTTGGGCAGGGTGGCGGCGGCGCCGCCGCGGGGGGCCAGCTGCGCCGGGGGCGTCGACTGGGCGAGCACGGGCCCGGCCAGGGCGGCTAGGGCGAGGACGAGAAGGGGGATCTTGATCGAGACGGTCATGCGGACTCCGACTGTGTCAGCCCACAATCCGGGGCCAAAGCGACACAATGAGGGCGGCGGCGGAGAGGCCGGTCGCGACGACGACGCAGACGGCCAGCCAGGTCGGGGTCTTCACCCGCTCGACGATGACCGTCTGGCTGGTGGGCGGCTCCTGCACCAGTCGCGACAGGGCCCGGGCGCCCGAGAGGATCTCGCGCAGGCCGTCGCGCACCTGGGCCCTGGGGCCGAGCTCGCGGGTGATCCAGCGCTCCACCACCGGCTGGGCCGCGGCCCACAGATCGTGGTCCGGGTTCAGGCGTCGCGCCACACCCTCGACCGAGACCATGGTCTTCTGCAGCAGGATCAGTTCGGGCCGCAGATGCATGTCGAACAGTGCGGTGATCTCGAACAGCTGGCCCAGCAGCCGGCCCATCGAGACCTGGGACGCGGCCCGGCCTATCACCGGCTCTCCAACGGCGCGAAGAGCCTGGGCGAAGGCCTCGACCGAATGGTGCGGTGGCACGTAGCCGGCCTCGAAATGGACCCGGGCGATGCGCGGGTAGTCGCGCGTCAGGAAGCCCCACAGGATCTCGGCGAGATAGCGCCGCTCGCCGGGGTTCAGCCGGCCGATGATGCCGAAATCGACGGCGCTCAGCTCGGCCGGGGCCGAGGCGAACAGATTCCCCTCGTGCAGGTCGGCGTGGAACGTCCCGTAGTCCAGCGCCTGGACCAGGAAGGCGCGGACGACATTGTCGGCAAGAGCGTTGATGTCCATGCCCGGCTGTTCGATCGCGGCCGGGTCGGTCATCGGCAGGCCGACGGCCCACTCCAGTGTCAGCACCCGCTTGCCGACCCCGTCCCAGACCACCTTGGGCGCGGTCATATGGGCGCCGTCGGCCCGGGCCTTCTCCATGATGTCGTGCAGTTCGGAGGCTGCCGCCGCCTCCAGCCGCATGTCGAGCTCCAGATACATCGACCGGGCCACGGTCTCGACGAAGGCTTCGGGCTCCAGTCGCCGCGCGGCGGGGACCAGCCTGTGCACCAGTCCGGCCGCCAGACGCATGGCGTCCAGCCCCTTGACCACGCGACGTTCCACGCCGGGGCGCAGCACCTTGACCGCCACCTTGCGCCCATCGGCCAGCCAGGCGGGGTGTGCCTGGGCCAGGGACGCCGCCCCGATCGGATCGCCGAAATCGATGAACAGGCTCTCGACCGCCCGACCCAGCGAGCGCTCGATCTCGCGGCGCGCCTCGTCGGTCGGGAAGGGCGGCAGCTTGTCCTTCAGCCGGCCCAGGTCGCGCGCAAACTCGATGCCGAAGATGTCGGCCCGCGTGGCCATGACCTGACCGAGCTTGATCGCCACCGGCCCCAGGGTTTCGAACGCCCGACCCAGACGCTGGCCCGGCCGTCCGTCGCGACCCTCGCGCCCGGCGAACAGGTGGATGAACCCCGCGAGAACCCTGACCCAGGCGGGCAGCAGGGGGGTGATCTCGCGCGGCAGCAGGGCGTCGTGCCTGGCCAGGGCGGCGCCCCAGCGGATCAACCGCCAGGTCGCGCCGACGGGATCGCGCACGGCCACGGTCGGCGGGGCGGCGGGCGCGACCCGATATGCGGCCGGAAAGCTCAGACCGCCCACCCGAAGTGGATCGCGGCGACGCCGCCCGACAGGTTGGTCACGGCGACGCGGGAGAACCCGGCTTGCTCGATCATGGCCTTGAAGGTCGACTGGTCGGGGAAGCGGCGGATGCTCTCGACCAGATACTGGTAGCTGTCGCGATCCTTGGCCACCCAGCCGCCGATGCGCGGAATGGCGTGGAAGGACCAGGCGTCATAGGCCTTGCGCACCGCCTCGGCCGTGGGCCGCGAGAACTCCAGGCACAGGAACCGCCCGCCGGGCTTCAACACCCGCCGCGCTTCCTTCAGGGCGACGGCGATGTCCGACACATTGCGGATGCCGAAACTGATCGAATAGGCGTCGACCGAGGCGTCGGGGATCGGCAGGGCCATGGCGTCGCCGACGGTCCAGATCATCTCTGGCTCGCCGCCCTTTTCGACGCCGGCCAGGATCATCTCGGCATTGTAGTCGAGCACGATGACCGAGGCGTCGTCTCCGCCGCGCCGCTCCTGCGCCCGCCGCGCCATCTTCGAATAGCGCCGCGCCATGTCGCCGGTGCCGCCCGCGACATCCAGGATGGTCTCGCCCGGCCGGGGGTTCAGCCTGGCGGCGGCCGCGTCCTTCCACAGCCGGTGCACGCCCCCGCTCATCAGGTCGTTCATCAGGTCGTAGCTGGAGGCCACGCTGTCGAACACGCCCCGCACCATCCGCACCTTCTCGCGGGCGTCCACGTCGCGGAAACCGAAGGAGGAGGTGTCGCCTGACGAGTGCGGGCCCCGAGGCCGAGAGGAATCTGGAGAAGCGCTCATCTTTGCGGTCTAGCGCGCTGTGAAGCCTGCGTCACCGGGCCTCGCCGTCGCGGGCCATCGACTCAGGCGTTCGGCGCCCTGGGCCGCGGCACGCCGAGATCCTTCATCACCCCGCGCATGGCGCCGTAACAGCCGCAGGCGGCCTCCTCGAGCGCCGTGCGGTCCAGCACCTCGACCCAGCCCCGGCCGCGCCGGATCAGGTGTTTGCCCTCGAGCTCGGCCCCGACTTCGGAAACGGTGGCGCGACGAACACCCAGCATGCCGGCGATGTCGGCCTGGGTCAGGTGGAACCGGTTGGACTGGGCGCGGTCGTGCAGGGTCAGCAGCCAGCGGGCCAGCCGCTCGTCCAGCCGGTGCTGGGCGTTGCAGGCGGCGGTCTGCTGCACCTGGGCGAACAGACTCTCGGTGAATTTGGACAGGGCGGTGCGCATGCCGGGGCTCTCTGCCAGGGCATCGGAGAAGACGTCGGAGGAGCAGCAGGCGGCGGAGCCCTCGATCTGGGCGATGGCGCGGCTCGAGGCGCGGGCGTTCATGGGGCCGCAGGTCACGCCGATCAGGCCTTCGCGGCCGATGGCGGCGGTCTCGACCATCCTGTCCTCGGCCAGGACGGTCATCAGGGACACGATCCCGTTCAGCGGGAACCAGACCTGGTCCACAGCCTCGCCCGCGTCGTACAGCATCTGCCCCTGGGTGAAAGCCCGTTCGGCCAGGTGCGGCTCCAGCCGTTTGCGGTCGGCGTCGTCCAGCGAGGCGATCCAGAGATTGTCCACGATGTAGCTCCGTTCCGTATGGTGACGCTTCCCAACGCCTCAGCGTCTTCGTCTGTTCCAGTGCCGGCCGGCTGACGTAGCGGCGCCTTGCGGGGGCGCGGCGCTGCCGCTACCCCCGACGATCAGGAGACATTCATGGCCAGACCGACCCTCGATCCCGCAGCCGCCATCCAGGGCCTGACCGGCTGGTCCGTCCACGACGGGGACCGCCCCGCGATCGAGCGGACGCTGAAATTCGCCGACTTCAACACCGCATTTGCTTTCATGACGCGCGTGGCGTTGAAGGCCGAGACCATGGACCATCATCCGGAATGGTCGAACGTTTACAACCGGGTCACGGTGCTGCTGACGACCCACGACGTCGACGGCGTCACCGATCTCGACACGACGATGGCGCGCTTCATCGACGCCGCCGCGAAATCCCTGGGAGGGGAATGACAATGAGCACGGTTGGACGCGTCGCGGGCAAGGCCGCGCTGATCACGGGCGGGGCCCAGGGACTGGGCGAGGCCATCGCCTGGATGCTGGCGCGCGAAGGGTCGAAGGTCGCGATCACCGACATCAACGGCGCGGGCGCGAAAGATCTGGCCAAACGGATCAACGCCGAGATCCCGGGCGCCGCCTTCGCCTATGCCCACGACGTGGCCTCGGAAGCCCAGTGGATCGATGTCGTCGCACGGGCCGCGGCCGATATGGGCGGTCTATCCATTCTGGTGAATAACGCCGGCGTTGGCGACGTCCTGCTCTTCGTCGAGCAGGACACGACCGAGAACTGGCAGCGCCAGTACGAGATCAACCTGCGCTCGGTCATGTTCGGCTGCAAACACGCCATGCCGCATCTGCGGGCGTCTGGCTCGGCCGCTATCGTCAACATCTCGTCGATCGCCGGGCTGGCCGCAGGGCCGGGCATGGGCGCCTACAACGCCACCAAGGCCGGCGTCTGGATGTACACCAAGACCGTCGCCCTCGAGGCCGCGAAGATGGAGTGGAATGTCCGCGTCAACTCGGTCCACCCGGTCTTCATCAAGACCGCCATCCTCGATCCTTTCATCGCCATGGCCGGCGGCGACGAGGCCAAGGCCCACGAACGCCTCGCGCGCGGCATCCCGCTCAAGCGGATCGGCGAACCGAACGACGTGGCGTATTGCGTCCTCTACCTCGCCTCCGACGAAGCCAAATTCGTAACGGGAGCCGAGTTCAAGATCGACGGCGGCATGACGGCCCAGTAGCCGTTTTCCCTCTCCCCTTGCGGGAGAGGGCTTGAGGCCCGCAGAGCGCAGCAATGCGTCTCGGCCGAAAGGGTGAGGGGTTTTGCTGCCATCTGTCGGTGAGCGCCTGCGTCACCCCTCACCCGCCGGCGCAAGGACGATCGCTGCGCTCTCGTGCGCCGCCTCCCTCTCCCGCAAGGTGAGAGGGACCTTTGAGGGCCATACCCATCAACGGATCGTTCGATTTCCTCAATCGGATCAACGCCAGGCCTCAAAACAAAGCTTTATCGCAGGCGCCCCCGAAAACCGTGCGATACTATCAGCCGGTCTTTGACATCGCCATTCCGAACCGTCGTCGATGTAGACTCTGTCGACTCCGCCCCACCAATTCTGGAGTCTCGCTGCCTTTCATCCGATCGCTTCGGACGCATCGAACGCTTCGGACGGTGTTTTTGGGTCGGGCCGCCTCAGATGATATCCGCGGGCAGGATCTGGCTGGACAGCAGCGTCTCCATTCCCTGCCAGTGATCCGGACCCTGGCGTTCGACCCAGGCCTGCACCGTGTCGCGTCCGAGGCCGTAGTTGATGATGTAGCTGCGGTAGGTCTCGATGAAGCGCAGCCGCTGGGTCGCCCGCTCGGTCGTCGTCAGCATGTATTTCGACAGTTTGGCGATGGTCGCCTCGCGACCGACGCGGCCGGCCAGATAGTCGTCGGCGATGGTGTATTCGGCCCGCGCCAGCTGGCGGACCAGCGCGTTCAGCTCGGCCTTTTCCTCGACCGGGGCGCCGGTCAGTCCCGCCAGAGGCAGCAGGA
Source organism: Brevundimonas sp. TWP2-3-4b1 (assembly GCF_049897665.1). Classification (NCBI taxonomy): domain Bacteria; kingdom Pseudomonadati; phylum Pseudomonadota; class Alphaproteobacteria; order Caulobacterales; family Caulobacteraceae; genus Brevundimonas; species Brevundimonas sp. TWP2-3-4b1. The sequence continues at coordinate 92,039 of NZ_JAFCWQ010000008.1, forward strand.
CGTCGCGCTCGAACGTCGCCGCCTCGTCGCCCGGGAAGGCCAGGTCGATACCGTAGTTGGCGCTGCCCTCGGCCACGAACGACATCGGCGAATACAGCGGATAGACGCTCATCTCGACCCAGCCGCGCTCGGCGACGAAGGTCCGTTCCAGCAGGGCGTTGTAGACGTGGTGACCGGGGTAACCCTCATGGCAGCCCAGGTCGATCGCCCGGTCGGTGAAGATCGGCTGGTCGGTGTTGATCTCGATCTTCGAGGCCGCGTCGCCCTGGAAATAGTTGTAGCCCGACCATGGCTTGTCGGTGACGAAGGCCAGGGTGAACTGCTCGTTGGCCGGCAGGGGAATATGGCGGATCGTCCGGGCGCGGCACTCGGCGATGGCGGCGTCCATCACGACCTGCAGCCGGTCCGTCGGAATGACGAAGCCGTTGCGGAAGGCCGAGACCCGGTCGGCCAGGGGGCCGGCTCCCGGAACCAGACCGTCGATCCGCTCCAGGATCGGATCATAGGCGGTCAGCGGCTTCAGCTCGGGCCGGACGCCGAACAGGGCATAGGCCTCGTCGGCGAAGCTCATCCGCTCCCCGCCGATCATGCGCAGACGGGCCGATGCCGCCGAGACATGGGCCAGCAGATAGGCCTTCCGCTGCACCACGGCGGGCTCCGCGCCCCGCGTCGACAGGGCGTTCAGCCGCCCGGTCAGGGAGGCGGCGCCCTGGATCAGGGCCGGGACCTCGCGCGGGTTGGCTTTCGCCGCTGCAGCCCATTCCGGCGGACCGTAGTAGGCGTCGACATAGCCGGGCTCGCGCTCGCCGATCTCCAGGATCAGAGCCACATAGTCCCGCGCCACGGCGTCCAGACTGTCGCCGGACGGATCGGGCACAGGGGCGCTGGCGCAGGCCGCGACCAGCAGAAGGGGCAGGGCGAGGGCGGCAAGGAACAGGCGACGCATGGACGGACTCCGCAAAGACCCCGGCACGCTAGGCGGGGCCGCGCCCTTCGCCAAGCCGTTCCGGGTCAAGCCTTTCCGGGATTGAGGCCGGCCGCGACCTGCTGTAAAGCCCTTCGTCCGGCCGCGAGGCCCGGCGGATGCACCCGTAGCTCAGCTGGATAGAGTACTGCCCTCCGAAGGCAGGGGTCACAGGTTCGAATCCTGTCGGGTGCGCCATTTTCTTCCGACATTTCCGCCGGTTAGCCTCCCCTCTCTGGGCTATCACTTTTGTGGGTATGGGAACATTCGGCGAAGATCGGTCCTCTCCGGGACCGAAAGTCCCGGAATAGTCCCGTAGTGCGTTCTTGTTAGGTTCACGTTCCGCTTGCCCGCGAACCGGGTTCGCCTCTATGCCGCCCTCGGTCGCTGGAGGCCGGTTTGGCGCACAACCCTCGTTACGGAAACTGGACGCCTGCCATGTGGCGGGATCGGGCGCCGACGCTCGCCGACCTGCGCCAGCACCGCTTTCTGGTCATCGCCCGGTGCAAGCAATGCGACTTGCCGATGCCGGTCCATCTTGAGGTGACGGCTTCCGCGAAGGGCTGGGATTACGTTCTCTGGGGGAGGTCCGTCCGCTGCAAACGCTGGCGGTGCGGCGGGCGTATGGCCTTCTGGTGTTACCCGCCCCAAACCAATCAAGCTGTCGAGATGTTCTGACGCTGTTGCGGTTGCCGCTTCATGCGGTCGTTCCCGATCACGGCTTCTTGCAAGCCTTCAGCGGAAGCCAGCGCACCCTGCAGCAGGGCTTTTGCACAGGCTCATCCCCCGCGGCTGCGGTGATTCGATACGAATTCCACAGTCAAGCCCGTTGACCATTGGTTAGGCATCTGCGCCCCATATGACTGTTGATATTTGATGAAGAAAAGCCGCCGGCGTTGGCGCGCCGACGGCCTCTACTTCTGACGATATTGCCGGGGTCTGGATCGACCGGCAGCGACTACCACCAGCTCTCAAGCGGAGTGTAAGCACTCTGATGGGGTGGTCGTCAACGATCCGTTTAGCGGACCCGGAAGGGCCGACAGGACGACGACAACCATGAATACTCCCACACAACCGAGGCTCGACCTCATCCCCCACGACTATCGCGGCTCCATCATCGGGCAGCGAGCGAAGGACGGCTACATCAACGCCACGGCTATGTGCCAGGCCGCGGGCCGCGAGTTCAAACACTACCGTGAAAACCGATCAACGAAGGACTTCCTCGACGCCCTAGCGACCGAGGTCGGAATTCCGACTACGGTCCTTGTTCAATCGCTTTCGGGCGGTGTGGCCACGCTGCAGGGTACTTGGGTCCACCCCCAGGTCGCCATCCACCTCGCACAGTGGGCCTCGCCCCGCTTCGCCGTCCTCGTCTCCCAGTGGGTGCTGGAATGGATGACCGGCGCGGGCGCCGCCGACCGGTCGTGGAAGATCTTCACCGACCGGCTCGATCTCGTCAGCGATCAGGTGCCGGCCGGGTTCTTCTGCATCTTCCGCGAAACGGCGGACCTCTATGCTTCGATGATCCGGGGCGGCATCAACCCCGGCCTCCGGATTCTGCTCGACATCAGCGTCGGACGTCACTGGTCCAAGCATTGGGTGTCCGCTGGCCTTGAGGCCACCTACGGCACGCGCGCTCGATATGACCATCACTTCCCGGCGTATTGGGCGCAGTCGCTGTCGAATCCACAAACGCCCTACTGCTACCCCGAAGAGGCGCTTGGGGCATTCAAGCGCTGGCTCCGCGAGGTCTACGTCCCGCTGAAGATGCCTGACTATCTGAAGGACCAGGTCCGCCAGAAGAAGATCGGACATGCCGAGGCGACCGCAACCATCGCGGCGCTCGAGCAACGCGAACGTCAGCGTTCGCTTCCGCGCGCAGCCTGATGGGCCTGTTTCTGATCACCTACGACCTCTGCCAGCCAGGTCGAAACTATGACAATCTGTACGCACTCCTCCGGGACAGTTGGAAGGCTTCGAAGATAGCCGAGAGCGTTTGGTTGGCCGAACTGAAAGGTCCGGCGCCAAACGTTCGCGACTTCATCGTGCGCTCCGTCGACACCAATGACCGGGTCGCCGTTATAGAACTCAGACAGCCTTTCGACTGGGCGGCCCACCATGGACTGACGGGCGGAGTCGAACTCCTGAAGAAATACAGCCCCAGCGCCCGCTGAAACGACAGAAGCCCGCCCCGGGTGACCGGGACGGGCTTCGAGGGCAGGCCTTGCAGTCGACTATTCTACCGGCGTGAAGTCCACGTAGAAGGTGTCGCCCGGCGCGAACTTGCCGATCAGATCCGGGTTGGCCAGCGTCAGATCGAACAGGGCCGAAGGCGAGAACTTCGCGTAGGTGTTGTCCTCGTCCGATCCGTCGTTCGGGTAGCTGTTGGCAGCGACGCCGTGGAACACGAGGCGCTCCTGGGTCGTGACGCCATCGGTTTGAACGGTCGGCGAAACGCTACCGACGTGAAGCTTGGCACGCATGGTGATCATGGTCTTACTCCAGTGTTTGGGATGACCCGGGTTGCGCGCCGGGCCGCGAGCCGCATTGCGGATAGGTGCGGAGCCGGGGCTCGACGCTGGATCTGGGTATTCTACAGGGCCAGCTAGCCCGGCAAGAGCGTTCGCCACCACGGTCGGTTCAGCCTTGCCGTGATCGTCGCGTCCCTGACCTCGCAGGCATTGATGATCGCGAACCCGGTCCCCTTGTCGTCGTTCGCCTTCGTCAGTTGGCCGGCCTCGGCGGCGCCATAAAGCTGCCAGTCCAGAGCAACGTCTCCGCTGTCGCCGATCTCAGCGTGCGGCGTTTCCCGGTTCAAGATCGGTCGGGCCAGTTCCGAGCAGCCGGTCGCAATCGGGACGGTGCTGCAGGACGCAGAGACGATGGCGAGCGACGCGGTCGCGGTCAGCAGGAGCAGCTTGGCGGATTGCATTCTCAGCCTCCAGGACTTGGGTTTCGGTGACACGGCCGCGCTCTTGAAGCCCGCCGATTTCGGAGATGGCCTCGACCGCGGACTCGGTGCGGGTCTGGGCCATGGTGGCGTCGTTGCGGGACTGGCGGGCGGCTTCGCGCGACGGGCCAGTGATCTGGCAGTAGCCGAGGGTCAGAAGGGCCAACGCGCCGACCACGGCCAGCGCCAGGTACACAGCGCGCGGGGTCATCTTCCGCCCCGTGCGGCGTAGGCGGCCGCCAGCTTGGTGTCGTAGGCATTGATGGCGTAGTTCGGCCCATTGTAGGCGCGAGCGAATGCGGCCCACCGCTTGTCCCGGAGCTCGTCGACGAGCCCCTTGGACTTGATGAAGGCGGCAAAGGCCTGAAGGTGCGCGCCCTCGCCGGCCGCCATCTCGCGGGCGAAAGCCCAGGGCGTCGATTGTCCGACCGCTGCGTGGTTGAAGCCCATGATCTGGAACAGCCCCCAGCTGGCGGACTGCAATGCGGCGTTAGGATCGAGAGCGACCGCGCGGAGCATTTGGTCCCAGCGCTCGGCCTGCGTCTTCGGATAGCCGCCGGGTTTGGAATTGGAGATCGCGGAATAGGCGTTGTGCTTGCCGCTCGTCAGGCGGGCGAACCAGTGGCGCTCAAACAGGATGATCGGCAGACCATCCGACGCCATGCCGTTGCCTCGGCTTTCGACGTCATAGACCGCGCCGACGTGGGCCGGGGTCAGGTCCAGGCTCGCCGCCACGGCCGCGATCTGTTCGGGAGCCAGCCGGTCGCGGGGGCCGGTCAGAGCGGCTTTCAGTCCCGCCTTACTGGCCGGGCCGAATGAGCCATCGATCGCCCCTGCATAGCAGCCAAGTGCATGCAGTCGGCGCTGAAGGTCGCGCACGTCCATGGTGGTCTCCGATATTCGGGGGTTGGCGCACAGCGTGCGCATCGGCAGAGTGTCGAGGCCGGGCCGTCTGCAGCCCGGTGTGCGGCCCGGCTATCCCGCGTCCCCCACGCGAGGTCGGGCCGCCATTGATCAACGCTGAGCGGTCACCGGGATCAGGCTTCTGATCATCTCTGGTTGTTGAGGGTTTGCCGCACAACGTCCGTCCGTGTCATATCGATGGGGCAACGAGGATCAGGCCTCGGAGCGGACGACCCGGCTGGTTCCAACCCTCTTCCAAGCCCGCCGGGTCGTTTCGCCGGGAAGATCAGCGGAGGAATCGCAATGCGACGCCGCGACCACGAGGAATGGATTTGGATCACGCTCATGATCATCGCTGTCGCGGTGATGATCGGGCTGACAGTCTGGCCGTGGGTCAGCCGCTAGGCGAACCTTGCGAACTGGACCTTATCGGGCGTCTCGTGCATTATGCACTCGCGCGCGACACGGTGAATCTCCGGGCCGTAGCCAGTCTGTTTTAAGGCAAGTAGACGGGTGCCATGTGGGGGAAGCGGAGTCCCCACCGCGCAAAAGGGGCGGGCGACCGCCCCTTTTTACTAACTGAGCACTGGCCAGACGACCTGATAGCGCCGCCGCTTTCGCTCAATATCGTCGGGCGCCATGCCATGAAAGGTCGTCACGAACAGTCGACGTTTCTCCGTGCAGCACTTCACCGTCAGCTGAAACCATCGCTGATGGCCGCTCGAGAAGTACAGGAACGTCAGGTGTCGCGGGCGATCATGATAGGCTTCGCCGTTTGCTAGCGCTTCCGCCATCACCGGAAAATGCTCGATCGTGAGGCCGTGTTTCTCGATTGCCTTGGCGACGTAATCATGACCGATCCGAACTTGTCGGTCCGACGCCTTGAGGTATCCGTTGAGATACGCTGACAGGCGGCCCACGGCCCGCTCCGACCTCTGGCCGCTCTGAAGAAATCTTTGCCAGTCGGAAGGAGTCATTGAACCGACGGTAGGCGACCGCAAGATTCATCTCAACGCACGGCCGCCCAGATCCTTCAGCCCCCCCCATTTGATGAAGGGGCGTGGGGGTCTAGAGCCGCGCGATGTAGCTCGCGATCCAGTCGCCCCAGATGTTGCTGCCGTTAATGCCGGGGTGGCGGTCATCGCCGTAAATGCCCGCCGCGTTTCCGTCCTGCGTGACAAGCTGGGCGTAGGTTCCCCAGTGCTTAGTTAGGTCGAACAGCGGAACATTGTTGCTGTCGGCAAGGGCGTAGAGCGCGTCAACGTAAGTCTGTTGCTGGACCAGCGACGCGAACGTAGCGGGATTTGATTGCATCGGCGTCACGAGAATGCAGTCGCCCGTCGCCTTGATCTTCGTGATCAGCGCTTGGGTGTTGGCGATGAACGTCGCCAGTGACGTTCCCGCATTCGCGTCATTAATAGCCAAGCAGAGAATGCCGCAATGCGGGGCTCTGAAGGCAATGCGCGACTGGGGGTCGTAGGGAGAAAGAGCCGTTGAGGCCCAGTCCCCGGACTTAGACGCGGACCAGCCGAAGTTGCTGACTTCCACCGCCTTCAGGGCTGTGTTCCGAGTGCGCACATAGAACGGGAAGATCGTTCCGACCGTCCCATCATTCTTAAGGTTGACGAGGCCTGTCGCGGTAGCGCCCCCGGTCGAAACGATAGCTCTCTGGATCGCCGCGCTGCCCGCACAGTTGACGGTGGCTAGAACCGCGCCGCCAATGTCTACATTGATCTTGCCGTTTGCCGAGTTACGGAAATACTCAATCTCGATTTCATTAAACGGTTCCGTCGGTGTCCATGTTTGAGCGCCGGTCGCACTGATGGACGCGTTGGGGAACTTGCCGCCGAGAGAGCCCTGCCCTGTTACGGCCCAGCCCGGTCCAAAAGCTCCCCGCGCCTCAGCGGCCGTATAGTCAGCGAGCGTGGCTGACGCCCCCAGGCCGCCGAAGTCATCCTGATTGGCGGCGAAGAGCCCGCGCCGGACGAGGTTAGCGGCAAGGCGGGCTGGATAACCCTGCGAACGAGTGTTTACGCCCGCGCTCAGGGCCGCGAAGGTCGCGCTGTCGCCGTAGCAGTCGATCTTGCAGATGCCCGTTCCTGCACGGACAGCGGCGATGCCCGCCCGCAGGTTCGCAAGGTTGCCCGCCCGGTCCCAGTTGCGGACGTCCCCCACGCCCTTGTTGGGGGAGTAAACAGTCGGATAGAGCGCGGCCAGCATCAGTGCAGACCACGCAGGATCGCCGTATAGGTCAGGCCCGAGGTCGGGGTAGCGGCGTTGCGGGCCTCCAGCAGGCCGCGCACCAAGCCGGCCGCGTCCGTAGTCACCGGCAGGGGTACGGTCGGGATGATGTCGGCATAGGCCAGCCCGGAAGCCGCCTGGGTCCAGGCCGTCACGTCGCCGACAATCTGTTCCAGTTCCAGCGCCGCCGTCGTCAGAGCACCCGTTGCCCCGCGCAGCACGGCGTTGTCGGCGGGATAGGCGGCTGCGGCGAACGGACCGGCCAAGCCATACAGGCTGAACCGGGGCAGGATTGCCGGGGCCCCGCTGCTGGCGATGATCCGCACGGAGGTGATCAGGACGTTCGCGTTGCGCAGCACGCTCGATGAGTCCAGCCGCCCAGCCGTGAACGACAGAGGCGTGACCGACGCTGCCGTTGTACTGTTGGCGATCAGGTCGCCGATTGCATAGGCCACCGCGTCCGCCGGGCGGCTGAAGGTGGCCACCGCACGAAACGGGCGCAGCAGACCATCCAGCGTCGCCGGTAGCGGCTGGGCCCGGGACACCGCCGTCGCGGCACTCCCTTCATCGCCAAAGGCGAGGGCCTGCATCGGGGCAATATTGGCGGGCATGGCGACATTGCCGGGCATGGTCATCTCCTGGAATCTGGGGAAAAGTGAAAACGCGAACCGGGTTCGCCGCCGGGCTGATGCCCGAACTCAGAAATCAGCCGACGGAACCGGCTCCGGAGATCAGGGCGGCGATCGCAGCCTTGAGGCCCGCCGCCAGCTCGGGCGTGATCGCCCCGATGGCCGACAAGACGACGGGCGCGGACGCCAGTATCCACGGCCCGCGCCGCCGCATGAACTGACACAGTCGGTCCAGCCGCCCGGCCAGGTCGTGGATCACGTCGGCGGCGGGCTTCAGGTCTTCCAGGCTGTCGGCGATCCGCTCCATCGCCGCCGCTATCCGGTCGGCAGACTCGGCATCCGGACAGCGGTTCGGGATCGCGCGCGGTGCGCGAGGCTTCGTCGTGGTCATGGGCGAAAACTCCGCGCCGATGTTGAGGGAGGGATGGCCAGCCGACGCAAGGCGTGGGCTTCACACCAGGTTCATCTCGATAAGCGGAGGTTGGCCACCCCTGAGAGGACGGACCTGATGTTCGGCGAAACCCTTGCGTTTCTTCACCGCCACAACCGCGCCGCGGCCCTTATCGTTTTTGCCCTGCCGTTGCTCTGGTTTCTCTAAAGGGGAGGGGCGAACCGGGTTCGCGTTAGGCGTTCGGTTCGACGATCGCCGGGACCGGCACGTCATCGACCGCCTCAGGCTTTGGCCCCAGCTCGATCGCCAGCATCTGGTTCACGCTCAGGGCGCGTTGCAGGTTCACGGTCAAGCCATCGGGATACAGACCCTCCGCCCGGGCCGCGTTGATGCAGTCGGTGATGGCGCGGGCGTGGGTTGCGACCGTCGCATCGACCTCGGCGCGGGCGTCGAGATGGCGATCGAGGGTGGTCTTGCTCATGATTGGCTCCGGATCAGGGTTCTTGATAGGTAACGCCCGAGCCGCCGTAGCCGCCGGGCGGCGTGGGCGGCGTGGGGAAGACGCCGCCGCCTGAGGGCGTCGATTGCCACCCCAGGAAGATGCGCGCGCCGGTGGACATCAGCGTCACCGCCGGGCTGGCGGCGCAGGTCAGGCCCTCGTCCGATCGGTAGAAGACGCCATAGGTGGTCGACGCGGTCAGGCCCGTCAGGGCGCCGCCGGGGATGCTGATCACCTCGCCCGAAACGAGGACGACGCTATGGGCGGCGACATCGATCTGCGTCGACAGGCTGGACGAGACGGGGAAGGCGGCCGACCGGCTCACCGGGACGCGAGCCCCAGTGCCCCTCAAGGCCGCCGCGATGTTGTTCTGCAACACGCCCTTGCTCAGATAGGCGTCGTTGACCTTGGACCTCAGGGTCGCGCCCGTGATTGGCGTCGGCTGGGTCAGATCATCCCACGCGGGGCTCAGGCTCGACAGATAGGTGTTGAGCGCCGTGACGGCGTTGAAGTGGTCGGTCATCGACACGCCCAGCGCGCCGGCCTGGGCGGACAGGCCCGCGTATTCGCCGTTGAAGGTGGCGTGCTGGCGGATGACCTCGGGCTTTTCCACCTGCGAAAGCCAGCCGTCGGACACTATCACATCGAGCCGGCCCAGCGCCGTATCCACCCCGGCGCCGAGGGCCGCTGACATGGCGTTCAACAGGGCGGTCTTGGTCCCGTACGCATCAGCGAACTTGCTGCGGAAGGTCGTGCCCGTGATCGGCGTCGGCTGCGTCAGGTCATTCCAGGCTGGGGACAGGGTCGCAAGGTAGACGTTCAGCGCGTTGACTGTGGTCGCGTGGTTGGTCAGCGCCGTGGTCACGCCCAGCGCCGAGGCTTGAGCAGCCAGGCCCGCATATTCCGAGTTCAGAACCCCGACTTGCAGGACGGCCTCCGGCTTCTCGACCTGGGAGAGCCACCCGTCCGAAACGATGATGTCGAGACGGCCCAGGGCGCTGGTGGCGTCGGTGTGGTTGCGATCGGCGATGGCCGTCCGCCCCGCCTCGCGCGCCAGATAGTAGTCGTTGAACTTCGACCGGAAGGTCGCCCCGGTGATCGGCGTGTCCGAGGTGGTGTCGTTCCATGCCGGAGAGAGGCCGCCCAGATAGACGCCTAGTGCGGTGTAGGCATTGTTGAAGGTCGTCAGCGCCGAGGTCAGGCCCAGGGCGTTCAGCTGGGTCGCGATGCCGGTATATTCGCCGGTCACCTGCGCGTACTGCCGGATGACCTCGCCCTTCTCTCCGGCGGACAGGATCGAGTCCGAGGCGATCGCGGCCAGTCGCGAAAGCGCGGTCGTCACGTCGGCGCCTAGGTCGCCGTACATGGCGTCCATCAGGGCCTGTTTGGCCACCAACGCACCGACGAACTTCGACCGGAACATGGTGCCGACGATGGGCGTGTCCGACGCCGTGTCGTTCCAGGCGGGCGACAGGCCCGCCAGATAGGTGTTCAGGGCGGTGACGGCGTCGAAATAGGCGGTGACCTGCGTCGACAGCCCCAGAGCGCTCCCCTGCGCCGCCAGCCCGGCATACTCGCCGTTGATCGCGCCGTGCTGCCGGATGACCTCGCCCTTCTCCCCGGCGGACAGGATCGAGTCCGACGCGATCACGTCCAGTCGCGAAAGCGCGGCCGTCACGTCGGCGCCTAGGTCGCCGTACATGGCGTCCATCAGGGCCTGTTTGGCCACCAACGCGCCGACGAACTTCGACCGGAACGTCGTGCCCACGATGGAGGTGTCCGACGCCGTGTCGTTCCAGGCGGGCGTCAGGCCCGCCAGATAGGTGTTCAGGGCGGTGACGGCGTCGAAATAGGCGGTGACCTGCGTCGACAGCCCCAGAGCGCTCCCCTGCGCCGCCAGCCCGGCATACTCGCCGTTGATCGAGCCGTGCTGCCGGATGACCTCGGGCTTCTCGCCCCTGGTCAGCCATCCATCCGAGGCGATGCGATCCAGCGCGGCCAGGATCGCGGCATCATTTGTTCCGATCAGGCCACCGGCCGTCAATGGACCATAAAGAGTCCGCGCCGAGATGTTCTGACCGCGCCGATGCGAGACCGCGACATAAAGGGCGGCGCCTGCGTTCATGCCGGTGATCGGCACGCTGGTCGCGCTGGCCGGACCCTCATAGGCCATCGTCCAGTTCCCGGCATCGCTGGAGTCTGAGATCAGGCCCCATTCGACCAGCAGGCCCGTGGCCGTGGCATTCGACACCGCTCCGACCAGGTCGAATGCCGGAACCCGCGTGCCGTTAGCGGCCGTGGCCCGCACGGTGATGGTCCAGTCGCCAGAAGCGGGCGGCTCTACATAGGACGTGATCACCGGCGTCAGCGTCGGCGATTCCGGCGCGTCCGGGCTCTGGCCCAGGGCGAAGGCGTATTTCGCATCGGTCTCAGACACGAAGGTGACGCGGTGCACCCCCGTCGCCGGATCATATTCGGTATTCAGACACAGACATTTCAGCGCGTTCAGGACGAACCCGGCCTCGGTGATGGTGAAGGCGTCGCCCGGTGCGATCCGCTGCAGGTGCGGCTTCAGCGGGATGGTCCCGGTGATACCCTCGCGGGTATGGGCGATCTGAAGCGCCGCCAGCTGGCCGCACTGGACCTGACCCGGCACGAACGGGAAGTCGATCCCTCGCGTGCGCTTGCCGCCGTCCTCGGTCTGATAGGTGCTGGACGTGACCTCATCGATCGCCGTCATCTGCCAGCGGTTGGCCTCGGACCAGAACCGGGGCCGCAGGGTGTTGATCCGGTTGATCCGGCTGGCGGCCGTGTCGAACTCCATCGGCCCGGCCGTGTCGGTCGCGCTGATCGTGACGATGGATGTGCGCGGGGCGGCTCGCTGGATGCAGCTGACCCGACCGGCCTTCTGGGCATAGATGGCGCCACCCGCCTGCAGGAAGCCGTCGAGCACCTGCGCCTTGTCGTCATCGGATGTCGGATAGGCCGCGACCGACCAGCTGTTCGCGTCGGCGATATTGGCCGCCGACACGAACGCCGGGACGTCGATCCCCTCGACCTTGGCCCCGATCCCGCCGACCTGATAGTCGACGCCCGGCGCCCCCTGGCCAGTCGGACCCTCCCACAGCCCCAGCGCCCACTTCAGGCCGCACAGGATCGGATTGGTCGAATAGACCCAGGTGGACGGCGTGTTCAGCCGGCACGATCCGGACCCGCCCGGATAGGTGCTGTCCAGACGCGGGTCCCAGAGCTTCAGCCCCTCGATCACCCACAGCGGTTTCGGCTCGCCGGTCGGATAGGCCGTGCGCTTGGAGTTCTCCCCCAGCACCAGCATATAGGCCGCCTTGCCCGAAAGCGCGTAGCCGATTCCCCAGGCGGGCAGCACGGCGCTGTTCTTCAGGCCGGACGGCGAAACCAGAGCCGAGGCGGGTTGCGACCCGAGGCTGGTCTTCATCCACATCTCGCCGGTCCACTGCGAGCTGTTGGCCTTGCCCGCACCGTCGAAGGTCACGGACTGGTCGTCGCCGGTGAAGCCGACGAAGCTGTTGATCGGCCCACCGCCCGACAGGACGGTGACGAAGCCTTCGTACATCAGGTCCGGCCCGAACGTCGTCCGGTGCACGATGTTGCCGGCCGCACCGACGCGGCCGAAGGCGAACGGGATCGGCGCGTCCGGATCGGCGACCCAGTCGGTCGGGTTGCCTGATGCGATTTCAGGCTTTTGCAGCGCGGTCCCGACAGCCGCGATGAGCCCACCGACAGCCTGTATGCCACCGAGCGCGGCGGCGGAGATGCCGAGGCTTGCGCCAGCCGTGACCGCCGCCAGCGCAACGCCTGCCGCGATCGTAATGACAGTTCCGGCCGTCCGCAGCGCCTTGGACATTAGAGCACGCTCCAGGCGGCGACATAATCGCTCGGCTGTATGATGGTCGCGGCCAGTTCGCCGTCGATGAAGCCCAGCACCCGCCCGTTGCCGACTGCTACACTGAGCGCGCCGATCGACGACGCTGTGGGCAGCGCGAGGATATCGCCGACAAGGGCGGCGGCCGGGGCGATGCGGCTCAGCCCGGTCGCATCGACGGCCTCAAGCAGATTGTCGAAGCCGAGACGCTTCAGCGCCCGAACCCCGCCCGCCTCCGAACTCCACCGGACGCCCTTCAAGAAAGGCACCTTCCGGTTCAGCTTATGCAGGACATGGGCGGCCAGCTTGGCGCAATCTCGCGAACCGGGTTCGTATGGACGGCCGGCGAACCGCTCGACGCAGGCCTGCGCCGCCAGCTGACGCCGAATCAACGGGTGTGTCGGGCTCATCGGTTCGTCACCACGCCGTTAGGGGCGGCCTGCCGCCAGTAGATCTTGACCGTCGTGTTCGTGACGTTGATCAGGCCGGTTTCGCCGGGCCAGACCCTCTGGTGAAAAGCGTCGTTCAGCCGCCAGTCCGCGTTCGGCTCCAGCTGGCGTTCGGCCTGCGTCCCGCACTCCAGCGTCAGCGACCAGCTATCCCCGACCGACAGCCGTGGCTTGTCGATCTCGCCGTCGAATTTCAGCAGCGGGGCCCCGATCAGGCCGCCGGTGGCCGGGTCGATGACCCCCTCCCACCACTGGACCCGCGAGCCCTGATTGGTGGGCGATCCCAGAGCCGCCGCCGCCGTGTCGTCTCGCGGTAACAGGGCGATTTCGACCCGCGTCGTGGTCGCCTCAGCCCCGTCAGAGATCGACGACACCGACGACAGCACGCCGATGGTCGAATGCTCACCGAAATAGGTCTCGTTTCCCGACCCGGCGTCGAACACGGCGAACCCGCCGTCCGTCAGACACACGGCCCCGGACGATAGTGCGATCCGCACCAGCGTGACCTTGACCGGCGCATCACCCTGGAGCGCCGCGACCAGCGACGAATCCATCAGGCCCGCTCCTCGATCGTGAAGCTCAGCGAGACCAGATGCTCGATCCCGACCGCCAGGGCATCATCGGCCATGCGCGCAAACCCCTCGATCATCGGCGCCGCGATCTCGACCACGGCATTGTCGGGCGGCGGGGACCGCAGCATGGTCCGCAGCGCCACGGTCACCGTGCCACCGCCCGAGGCCGTCGCCGCAGAGGCCGCGCGATACAGAAAGCGCCGACCGCTGATCACGACCGACAGCCACTGCCCCTTGCGGATCACATAACCCCCGGTCAGGCCGTCGAGCGTCAGCGACGATCCCGATTGACCGGCCCCGTTGACCAGAGGCGAACCGGGCGAGCCGATGACCAGACCCGGCTGGGGCACGTTCATCAGAACCGTGTCCACCTCGGCCATCAGGTCGTCCCACGCCAGGGCGTCGACATACTTCATCGGCGGCAGTTCGACCGCGAGAGCGTAGCGCGACCCCTTGCGGTTCAGCCGCTGGACGGTGCCGCCGAACGCGGGCGTCAGTTCATTACGCGCCGTGATCAGCCGGGGCGTGACCGAGCGGGGCTGGGGGCTGGATGGCAGGGGCAGGACAGCCATCAGCGCGTCCGATACCGGCTGTTCTTGGCCAGATCGGCCGGAACCTGCGACCGCGCCGCGCTGAAGCCCTGAAGCCCCGCCTGCGCCGCCAGCGGCCCGGCGACCCGCTCGACCCTCACGTCGAAATAGGGCGACGGGTTCACATGCACCGCCAGAGCCCCGCCGCCTGCGTCCTGACCCGGCCGGCGGATGTCGACCATCTCGCCCGGCGTGGCCCGGAACGCCATCATCTGACTGTCCGCACCGCCGGACCCGCCGACCTTGAAGCTGCCGCCGGTCTTGAAGCCCGGCAGCCTCAGGCTGCCTAGCATCGACGTCAGCGACGACAAGATCCCGCCACCTTTTTTGCCGCCGGCTGGTCGGATCAGGTTCGTCAGGCTGTCAGCGACGCTGTCGAACAATGCCTCGCGCATCCGCGTCTTCAGATATTCGAGAAGCGTGCCGTCCGCCGCAGCATGTAAGCCTTCGGAAATCCCGTCATAGGTTGCGTCGCGCATATCCTTTTCGTGATCTGCCGCCAGCCGGATCGCATCTTCCTTGTTCTCGGCACGCGCGTCCCGTGCAGCGTCGGCGAGCTGCTGGCGCATGGCGGTCTTGGGATCGCTGGCGTCAAAGGCGTCCTTCGCATCACGCATGGCACGATTGAACGTATCCTGATTGATCGCCGCCGCCGCAAGCTGACGGTTCAGTTCGGCGACGCGGGCGGCGTATTGCTCGGCCGCCGTCCTCGTTTGCTCAAAGGTTTGCTGACCAGACCGCGTCATCTCTTCTGCGGCCCGCTGCGCTTCGCGTTCTGCATCGGTCAGACGCTCGACCTGTTGCGTCGCAGCGCGGGCAGCTGGGGGGATGAGAGCCAGGCCCGTGTTCAGGGCTTGGGTTGCGGGGGGCGGTCCAGAGGGGGGGCGCCAAAGATCGCGAACAAAAGTCTCCGCTCCCCGGAGAAGCGTCTGTGTTCTGCTCGTCCCCGCACGGAAGGCGGCGACACCCCCTGAGAAGTCCATCCGTACGAAGCGGTTGGCTGCATCCCACGCCGCCCCGATATCAGAAGCGACGCCGATGAAAGCGGCCCCCACGGTCACTGCAACGGTGACCAGGCTGTTCAGCGTCCAGCCCAGAGCGGCGCCGACAATCCGCATGGCGTCGCTGTTCTTGGCAGCGCCAACCATGGATTCCGAAAGTTGCAGCAGCGCGGGCAGCATCCCGGCTGTGATCCTCGTGACGATGCCGTCCTTGACGACGCCGAGGCGAGTTAGATTGTCGTTGAACGCCTCGGCGGCCTTGCCAGTCCGTTCGTCCAGCACGATGCCCAGCTGCTCAGCCTCTGCATAGGCCTCGCGCAGCGCCGCCGATCCGCCGTTCAGCAACGGGATCAGGTCAGCGCCCGACTTGCCGAAGATCCGCATTGCCATTGCGGTCTTCTCGACACCGTCAGGCATGGCCGCAAACCGGTCGGAGATCGTCGCGACCATGTCGGGGACTGTTCGCAGATCGCCCTGCGCATCCTGCACGCTGAGCCCGAGGGCGGTAAAGCTCTGCGCCGCCGCTCCATCAATGTTCTGGCTCGCGTCCAGCATGGAGACGGACAGACGCTTGACGCCTTTTTCCAGCCCTTCCATGTCCACGCCAGCCAAGTCGGCGGCATAGCCCAGTCGACTCAGGTCGGCGATCGGGATGCCGATCGACTGCGACAGTTTCGACATCTCATCGGCCCGGTCGATGATCCCCTTCATCGCCAGGGCGACTGCACCGCCGGCTGCGACCATGGCCCCGGCAATGGCCAGCGCTCCGGTCTTGGCCAAGCCTGAGAACCGCTGAAGGCCGATCTGCGCCTTGGTCAGCCCTTCGGTGAACTGCGCGGAATTCAGGCCCAGATCCACCCTGAGCGAACCGACGACGGCTTTAGACATATTCTATCCTCCCCCCATGGCCCGGCAGATGGCCTCGATTTCCTGAGGCGTCTGGCGGCGCATCTCGCGCTTGATACCCATCAGGCTTTCCAGCCTCGGGAAGGTCTTCATTCGGGGCAGGGCCGCCGTATGCCACGCCAGCCAAGCCCGGCCCTGTTGCTCGCGCTCAAACCGCTCAGAGGCTCCCGCCAGGACGATACCGATCAGCCGGGGAGTGAAGCGCCAGAAGGCGTCTGGGTCCTGGTTACAGGCTACCCACGATCTTAGGAGCGACGACCAATCCCAGTCGTCGCCCCCTTCTGAGGGCGCGAGGTATCCGAGCCTTCCTCAGCCTCAGGGAAGGCGGACATCAGTGCCTCGCCGATCTTCTCAAGAGCGGGGCCGGAACCACCCGCGCTTTCGATCAGGTCGCCCGCGATCTTTAGGTCGACTTCCGGATGATGCTGGCGCAGCCCGCCCCAAAGCAGGGCGCGGACGACATGGAGCGGGGGCGACACCATCAGCGCGGCCAGAATGCGGTCCGTCGAGAGGTTTAGAAGGTACTCGACCTCGCACAGAGCATTGACGTTGAAGACGAGGAGATACGTCCTGCCCTCAACGTCGAACGCCACCTGACCCTTCTCGCGATTGGCCATAGCTTAGACCGCCAGATACGTCGGCTTGCCCGTGACCTTGATGGTCAGGCTCATGACGATCTTGTCATCGATCACGACATCATCGAATGCGAAGGCGGTCGGGATGCCAGTGAAGGTGAAGGTCGAGGAACCGGGGAAGGTGATCTTGAACGTCTCGATCCCGGCGTTGATCAGCGTCTGCAACAGGGTTGCGCTGGCCTCGACATAGTTCAGGTTCACGGTCACTTCGCCACCGTCCTTCAGGGTCGCGATGTATTCACGATACCCATCGTCAGAACCCATATGGGTCGTCTCGGCGGTCTCGACGTTGAGCGAGGGCGGGGTGACCGACAGAACCTCGGCCAGCGCCGTGAAGACGGAGGTGGCGGACTCATAAGCGAAGATCGTACCGAACCCGTTGACAGAGGCAGAGGCAGCCATGGGGGATTCTCCTTCAGGAAGCGTTGGCGCTCTGGACCATCAGATCCAGAGACGTGCGGAAAAGCGGGGTGATTTCGTCGAAGGTGCTGTCGCGTTCGTCGGCGATCAGGATGACGTCGAACCGGATGGTTCCTTGGGTGAAAGTCTGCGCCGTAACGGCGGTCTCGACCGCCCGGGCGACGGCCTTGGCTGCCCCATAGGACACTCCCCAGCAGTCCACCTGGACGCGGCTCTGGACCAGACCCGACCGGCCCCCGTGGTGAACGTCGGGTGACCCGTCGACCCGGGTCAGGACAACACAGGGCAGGGGCGAGCCTTGCGGGCGACGACCCCAGTTGATCCGGGTCGAGACCAGGGCAGTCACGCCGGCCGAGACCAGCAGTTTGGCGATTAGGGCGGGTTCCATCGGCTACCCCTTCGCGGCCAGTCGGGCGGCCTTTTTGGCTTTGCGGGCCGCGGCTTTGCTGATCTCGGACCAGAGATCGTCGGCGATCGCGTCCAGCAGCTCGCCCTTGCCGCTGTCCCAGGCCGGTCTCATGAACGGCTGCGGCGGATGGTTTACAGTGCCGAACTCTTGCAGCGAGCCTTGCGGAGGGGCCTTCCCGTCGCCGCGACCCGCGGGGCCCATAGATGCCTGCGCTTCGCTCTTGCTGCGGCTGTTCAGGCGCTTGGCGTATCCTGCGAGGTTCGTCGAAACGGCGATGCTGTCCTTAAGGTCAGAGTCCTCTACGGGTACGCGCCGACGCGCTTCCTCGGCCATCGGCTCTAACCGCTTGACGGCGAGCCGGCGCAATACGTTCCGCCCTGTCGCCTTACCCAGCTCGCCCAGCACTTTGTCGAGGTCGGCCAAACCTTCGACCCGCTCCGTCACCTTTGCCATCAGTCCGCCCTGGCCGCCGTCGTGATCTCGATGCCCTCGCGCCGGCCGATTGGCTTCACGTTCAGGATCTGATGGACGACGCTTTCAAAGGTCAGCCGGTCCTTGGGATTAAGGTCTGCAACCGCAGACGAATGCCGGATGACAAACCGGGCCGACAGGCTGGCCGCCGTTTCCGACGCGCTGAACTTCTCTCCGTCCCGGATCGGCTCATAGGACGCCCAGCGGGTCGCCAGCGTCGCCCAGGCCAGGACTGGCTCATTGTATTCGTCCCGCGTCTCTGTGAACCGCTGGAGAACGATGCGGCGGTCCAGAGATCCGGCACGCATGTCAGACGCCGACGCGGCGATAGGGCGCGATCAGCGCCGAAACTGTCGGGTTGATGGCCGTGATCGTGCCGGTGACCACGCCCTCCCGGTTCGCATACAGGTCGCCCACCATCAGCAGGATCCCGGCCTTGATCGCGGACGGAACCGATGCGGCGGCCTCGCCCGCCGTGAACGTCACTGTCACGGCCCGGGTCTGGTCGCGCGGCGAAGACCACGTCACCCCGTAAGCGCACTCGACGAACGAACCGAGGGCATCGGCGGCCAGAACATAGTCGGCCGACGAGACCGTGATGGTCGCCCCGGCCTGATTGACATAGGTCACCGACGCGACGGTCTTCGCCAGCATGGGAAGCCGCAGCGGATCGGCGAAGGCATCGAAAGCCTGCGACCACGTCTGGGTCACCAGGGCCCGACCCAGCACGCCGGACCATCCGTCCAGATGCCCGGTCGCGGCCTCGATCAAGACCCCGATCAGGGAGTCATCGTCAGTGTGATCGACCCGCAGGTGAGCCTTGGCCTCAGCCAGGGTGACCGGCGTGACCGCAGGCGCGACCGTCCGCACAGGGGAATAGGCGAACGGCCGCGTCATGGTCTTAGGCGACCGGGGTGTCGGTGGGGTGGCCGCGCAGCACGGAGATACCCGCGATGATCGACGTGCCGCCGTTCTTCGTGGCCACGGTGCGGATGTAGCGCTTGCCGCCCTTGTAGCCGACCCGATAGACGCTGTCGGCCACCAGCGAAGCCGGGAAGGCTCCGAGGCGGTCGGCGGCTGCGGTATCGGCGAAATCACCCGACGTGGTGGTGTCCGAGTGCTGCATCTTGACCGTGAAGTCACCGGCCCCGACGATCGCACCGGTCTGGATCAGAACTTCGGCACTGTTGAAGCTTTGAAGATCGATGGCAGCGGAGGTTGCGGTGGCCGCCTGGACGGCGGGGATCAGTGCCGCGATGGGCGACAGATAGGAGTGGAGGTCTTTCATGGACCTGACCTTTCGATGAAACGGATGGAAGAGGGTCGGCAAGGCATGGGCGGGACCGGCGACGCCAGTCCCGCCCGGGCGATCAGGCGGCGCACCTCAGAAGCTTGATCGCCTCGAAGTTGACCACGCCGCCGCCGACGCGCTTGGTCGTGTAGAACATCACGTTCGGCTTGTTGGTGTACGGGTCGCGCAGAACGCGAACCCCCATGCGGTCCACGATCAGGTAGCCGCGCTGGAAGTTGCCGAATGCGACGGGGAAGTTGTTCGCGCCCAGGGCGGGCATGTTGTCGTCATTCTGAACCGGCTTGCCCAGGATCGTGGCGACCTCGGCTGAGTTTGCCGGCGGAGCCCAGATGTAGTTTCCCTGGCCGTCCTTGAACTTGCGGACGGTCGCCATGACGGCGTCCGACATCAACCACGAGGCGCCGTTCCGGTATCCGGACTTGAGCGCATAGTAGAGGTCAACCAGGGCGTCAGCCGGGTTGGAGGCGGCGAAGGCGGCGGCGCCGCCCGAGGCGATGAAGCCAAGCCCGCCCCAGGCGTAGGAACCGTTCGCGACGTTCGTGTAGGACAGCAGGCCGCGAGGGCGCAGGACGCCGTCGCCGCTTACGAACGCGGCGCCTTCCTGCTCTGCGAACTCGATCGACACTTCGTCAGCCAGCCAGGCTGCGATGTCGATAGCCGCGTCATCCAGAGAGGTCTGGGTGGCCGCCGGGTTGGCGTACAGTTCCTTGGTGTTGATCGCGATCTCGCGAAGTGTCGGCGTGTTGGTCTCCGGCCGGGCCTGTTCCTCGCCGACCCAGCCGGACGACGCGCCGCCCATGTTGACCAGCTTCTTGTAGGTGTCGGTCGAGATGTTGATCACGCGGGCCAGGCCGCGCACGGTCGAGACCCTGCCCAGAACGCGGTCGATCCCGGCCTCCATCTCCTCCGGAACCAGATAGCCCCCGTCCGGATCGGACTGCGTCGTCAGCTTGGCCTTCACCTCGAGGTCGTGCAGGCCGTTGTCGATACCCTTGCGGAAGAAGCGGTTGAATGCCGCTTCATGCTCGGCCGCGGCAGGATCAATATCCTTGCCGGCGCCGCCGACACGCATCGCAGCCTGAACCGCGTTGACGTCGTCCAGGGCCTTCTGGAGCTTGGTGATCTCGGCGTTGATGCGGTCGACCTTTTCGGTCTTCACGACATCGTCCTGACCCTTCTTCAGCTCTGCCAGCTTCTCGTTCTGTTCGGCCTTGAAGGTCTCGAACGTCGCGGTCAGTTCGTTCAGGATTTCGGTCGCCGCTCGCGGCTCGGCCCGGGCAGAGACGACGCCCCGAACGCGTGGAGCGCCGATGGCGAGGACGGACGCGAGGGCCGCCATCAGCACAGGGTGCTCGCCGCCACCGGCCGCATGCGGCAGGGCGGTCATGGCGAATGCGGCGCTCGGGTCGAACGCCGTGGCGAAGCAGACCGCCAAGGCGGTCAGGATCAGGATGGTTTTCATGGTGGGCCCTCCTCAGGCCTTGATGGTATCGATGAGCCGCTGGAGATCAGCGGCGGAGGGGCCTGCATCGCGCGCGGCCGGGGCGGGGCGACTTGCATCACGCGGGGTCGCAGTCAGTTCGGCGAGGACGTCGGAACGGTCGCCGCGAGACAGTCCGGCTTTCGCCAGGGCCGCCTCGACCTTTCGGCGGGCCATGACAGCCCGGTCGGGAGTGTGGGATGCCGAGGCCTCGGACGGGGCGCTGCGGCCCTCGTCGATGACGTCGGCGAAGCCGTTCTTCACGGCCTCCGACGGCCCCATGAAGGTCTCCGCGTCCATCAGTTTCACGATGGCCTTGCGGTCCATGCCCGTGCGGGCTTCGTAGATATCGGCGATGGCGCTGTCGAAACCGTCGAACAGGTCAGCGCCGTCGCGCATGTCATGACGGTTCCCGACCACGACGCCCCAGGCGTTGTGAACCATCATAAATGTGCCGAGGCCCATGCGGATCTCGTCGGCGGCCATGGCAATGATCGAGGCGGCCGAAGCGGCCCAGCCCATCACCTCGATCGTCACCTTGGCGGGATGATCCCGCAACAGGTTGTAGATCGCGATGCCCTCGAACATGTCGCCGCCGGGCGAGTTGATCTTGACGGTCACGGGGTTGGTGCCGATCGAGCGCAGGGCTGCGCCCATGCGCTTGGCCGTGAAGCCGCCGCCGGTCCACCAGTCCTCGCCGATTACGTCATAGATCGAGACCGTGTTGGGGTCGTCGGCCTCGGCCGCCTGCGGGGTATCGGCCCACTTGGCCAGGACGTCCGACGGAGCGTCCCACTGGAAGTTGGACGGCTTCTGGAAGGCCTTCGCCTCAGGCAGTTTGCGCAGGCTCATCACGACCCCCTGTTTGGCTGTTCGCGCCGGCCGTGTTCGGCGGCGGATAATAGATGTCGCCGCCTTCGCGAGGGTTCTGGTCCTCGAGCGCGCGAATTTCGTTCGGGCTGGAGACGCCCCACTGCAGGGCCTTCACATGGGCTTCCCAGCGGGTCTTGATGTCGCCCTTGACCAGGGCGGCGCGGTTGAACCGGGCGTAAAGCGCGTCGTCGTCCGGGATCAGATCCCGGTTGATCGTCTCCTCCCAGGTGGTCAGATCGTCTTCGGAGGTGAAGGTGACGAACCCCTGCGTCTGGGCGTCGATACCCGTCCCCCAGCTGGTCGATTTCTCGGTGTCGCCGATCATATGCGGCGGGACGCCGAAGAACATGGCGATGTCCGAGCGTGAGAACTTCCGGCTCTCGATCCACTGCGCGTCCTCGGCCGTCATGGCCATCGGCGTGTAGGTCATGCCCTCTTCGAGGATCAGCGCCTTGCCTTCGCGCTCGCCACCCGCCCTAAACAGTTCCAGGCTTGAGCGAAGCAAGGCCTGGCCCTCGGGCCCCAGCTTGTTCGGGTGGCTCAGAGCCGCGCTGACCCGCGCGCCCTGTCGGAAAGTGGTCGATCCATGATCTTCCATCGCCAATGACAGGCCGATGGTCTCGCGCGCATAGGTGATGGCCGAGACGCCGTGCACCCCGTCCAGCGTCAGCCCGACCAGGTGGAACACCTCGGATTGCGCCAGTCGGACCTTCCGGCCGTCCTTCCGGGTATAGGTGTACTGCAGGGACAGGTCGTCGGCCTGGACGCACTCGACCCGGTCAGGATGGAGCGGGATCAGTTCGCGAACCTCGCCGCGTGATACCACCTTCATCGCGTAGGCGTCTCCGCGAAGCAGGAGGTGCGCCTGCATCATCCGCCTGAACTGCGAGGGCGTCTGCCAGCGGTTCGGCCGGCGACGCATCAGTGTCCACAGGGGGTGGTCGGATGCGTCCTCCCGCGTCCTCTCATCGACTCTGCGCTTGATGTGCAGCGGCATGTTCGCCACCACGCCCGACCGAAGCCGGACGCAGGCATAGACCGCCGCCACCCGCATCGCACTGGTCGGCGTGACGCTGACGCCCGAGGCCGAGACAGACCCGGTCCGCAGCGCCTCTTCCAGATCGGCCGGGGTATTGATGACGACCCCACCGTCCATGTGCGACGCGGCGTTGCGCGGCGCGGGAGCGGCCGGGGTGGCGTTGAACCAGTTCGACCAGAAAGCCATTCGCCCTCCCTCAGAGGATCAGGAGACCGCGAGACTGATAGACCGACGGCCCGGGGCCCGCTTCCTCCGACCCGGCCAGGGCCAAGGCCGAGACCAGGGCGGCGATGCCGTCGATTTTCTCGGTCGACTTCGACTTTGACGGCTTGATATTGCCGGCGGCGTCGGTCTCGATCGCGACGTTTCCGGCACACCACTCCAGGATCGGATGGCCGCCGTGTTCGAACATGTCGCTCAGCAGCAACCGCTCCAGATCCTTCGACGGGCTGGACAGGGTCAGGAACCCCTGCCGGACCTTCTCGGTCGGCAGGCCCTCGCCGGTCAGCTGGATCATCACCTGTGTCGCGTTGAACGGATCGAAGCCGAAGCGTTCGATCCGGAACATCTCGGCGTCGGCCAGGATCTGGGCCTTGATGAAATCGTAATCGACGACGTTGCCTTCGGTCGCGATCAGGGCGCCCTCGCGCGCCCATTTGTCATAGGGGACCCGGTCGCGGCGAACCCGGTTCGCGATGGCGGCGGCGGGAACGTAGAAGCGCGGGACAAAGCGCCAGACCTTGACCTCGTCATCCGGCGGGAAGACCAGCAGTTGGGCCGCCAGATCGGTCGTGGCGGCCAGGTCGACGGCGCCGAAGCAGCGGCGGCCCCGGTTAGCCTCGGCCATATCGGACCAGTGGACCGGCCCGGCCAGGGTGCGCCACCGATCCATCGGCAGCCAGCGGACCGCCTGTTCGGTCCAGATGTTCAGGTGATAGCGCTTGAAGTCGTTTTCAAGCCGGGGCGACTCCTGCGCCCGCTGGCATTCCGCCCTCAGATAGTCGGGCTTGACGCTGACCCCATAGTTCGGGTTCGCCGCCTCCCAGGTCTTTTCGGACGTCCAGTCCGAGTCCTTTGGCGCGGCATAGATGACCACTAGGGTCTCATCGTCCTCGACGACGCCGTCCTGCACCTTGACGCAGTATTCGAACTGTTCCCAGCCGAACCCCATCCGCTGGCCGGCCGTTGAGATCAGGAACTCGAGCGGCTGGCGGCGGGCGACCGACGACTGGTGGACGAAGGTGTAGAGATCGCCCGAGGCCCATTCGTGGATCTCGTCGCCGATCAGGCCCGACATCGACAAACCGTGCTTGCCCGAGGCGTTCCCGGACAGCGGCTTGAAGCTGGCGTTCAGCTCGGCGCAGTAGATCGACGGCTTGAAGGTCTGCAGCAGGTCCGACAGGGTCGGCGACAGGTTGACCATCGCGCCCGCCTTGGCGAACACCAGCCGGGCCTGATCCTTGTCCTTCGCGATCGAATAGACCTGACCGCCCAGTTCGCCGTCGCCCAGCAGGCACAACAGCGACACCCCGGCGGCCAGTTCCGTCTTGCCGTTCTTGCGGGGGACCCAGACGAAGGCCCGACGATACCGCCGTGTCCCGTCCGCCCGCTTCCAGCCGAACAGCGGCCGGATGATGTCGTGTTCCTGCCAGGCCTCCAGGAGGAACGGCCGACCGGCCCATTCCCCTTCGGTGAACCTCAGGTGGGTGTGAAAGAACGCCACGGCCGCGTCGGCCGCCCGCTGATCGTACCAGTTTGGTCCGACTTCCCAGCGCGCCGCGACCGTGTTCCAGATCGCCGCCGTCCCGACCGCCCTCGGCCGCTCCGGCGCCATCAGTTCAACAGCCCAACCGGGCTGGCGGGTGCGGCAGGAGTGGCGACGGCGCCCGACGCATCGGCTTCGCGCCGCACGCCGAACAGGTCGCCCGCCGGATCCGGCGTCATCGTCCTGGACGCGAAGATCCGCTGACGCTCAGCCGGGTTCAGTCCGAACACCGCTTCCTGCGACTCCAGCAGCCGGGCCAGCCGGTCGCCGATCAGGAAGGCGGGGTGCGCGCGCTTCAGTTTGCCGTGCGCGCTCTCGCTCTCATAGGTCTCGCCCTCCTTGTCCAGGACGGCCTGCATCTTCAGCCACCGCGCCAAGTTGCGGCAGTATCGGGCGAAGCTCTCGGCATCGACGGGCGTCAGAAGCTTCAGGCGCGCGACGTTCGGCGCCAGGCGCTTCCAGACCTTCAGGCCTTCGCCCTTCAGCCACTCGGGTGCCGCGACGCCCGACGTCGCCGCCAGCGTCGCCGCCACGTCGACGGCCAGCCTGCGCTTGCCTGGGTTGCCCTTGGCTTCCCTGATTGCGGCCGGAGCCGGCTTAGGCCCTCGCCGCATGGCTGGCCTCCAAAAAAAAGTTTCGGGAAACTCGCGGGCGAAATAATTGTGCGCCCCCGCCGGTCCGGGACGGAAGGGTCCCAGAGATTTGACCACCCCCGGGGGTGGGTGCCGGGTGTGACCGCCTTGCCCGTTCAATCGGCCGAGGCCGCCGCACCACGGGTCTGACGCCATCAGGCCGCGCGCCTTACTTCACGCAGCCCAGCGCAGGTCGGTCGGTTGGTTCGAGCCCTCGCCCGGTCAGGCCGCTCTAGGACGGTGCGGTTTGCAGTGGCGGCAGGCCGAGCCGTGCCGCGAGGTGATCGAGGGCCATTCGACCCTGACGTTCGATGCGTTGTTTGAAGCCGTCGTGGCAGGGCTTGCAGCTGCTGACCCAGTAGCGGCTATTCCAGAACATCGTCTGGTCGCCGCAGTGGGGATAGAAGTGGTCGGTCAGCGTTGCGGCCGTGATCTCTTCGACCAGCTCGCAGTAGCGGCAGAGTGGATGGCTGCGCAGGTGTCCGCGAGACGCCTTGTCCCAGCGGCTGTCGTAGCCACGATCCCGGGCCGAGCCTCGACGGGCATCGTATGTCCGGTTCGCCTCGTGCCGCGACAGGTTGCCTGCGGGCCGAAAGGTTGGGGGCATCGTGGGCATCACTTGCACCGGGCCGGGCTGACCAGAACGGCGGGCGCATTTTCTGAATCGTGAGAAGCGAGGGGTCCGCCAGGACCGCTGCTTCTCCGGGGGCTCGCCTCCGCTGGAGGCCCTTGTCGGGACGGGCGCGTATGCCCCAAGCCGTGACCGTCACCCTTGCGGGTGTTGTGGGTTAGATGCGACCGATCACTGATTCGGGTCAAGCCGCTGATCTCGTATCTTCGATTACCAAATACTTCGGATCGACCGGCACCCCGCTCTTGCCGGCGAACAGGCCCGACAGCAGGACATGAACCCGCTCGCCCTCCCGGGCGGCCATAACCTCGCCGATCAGGCCGGTGAAGCACCCGGCCGTGATCTTGACCCGCTCGCCCTTTGCCCAGCTGCGGGTGCGGGGCGTGTGGTCGAAGTCGCCCGCCGCCTCCATCGCCTGCAACGCATAGACCGGATGACGCCCCGCCTCCCTGCGGATCTCGGCAGGCTCACCGCTGACCCGCCGGACCAGGTCCTGAACGGCGGTCACGCTAACGGCCGTGTGGATCATCGGCGCATCCGGCCCGCGACCCACGAACATCAGGCCGGGGATCAGCGGCCGGGCCACGACCCGCGTCCGACCCTGGAGGCGCTTCAGCCGCTTCTCGCTCGGCAGATAGACGTCGAACCGCAGCTGGCGCAGGCCGTCGACGGCGGCGACCTCGTGCCCCGGCCGCGTCCGTGCCGCGAACCAGGTCAGGCCGGGCGTCTCGTTCTCGATCATCGTCATGCGCGCACCCGTTCACTGCTGTTGTCTGAATTCCGAACCTCGACGCCGACGCCCAGCGCCTTCAGCGCCCGGCCCGCGTCGCGCCTCAATCGATCCGCCGCCGTCCGACCCGCCGCCAGCACGATGCGCCGTCCGCCGTCCCACAATGCCGGGTCGAGATAGCTGACCGCCGCCGCCTCCCCGCCAAGCGCCTGCACCACGGCCTCGCGCACCTCAGCGGGTCCGTCCCATGCGCTGGCCAGACCCGACGGCTGCCGCCGGCCCTGGACGACCAGCCACGGCTCGAACCGGCCTTCGGTCAGCCAGCGGTGGAAGTTCATCGCCTTGCCGCGTCCGAAGTCGGCGTCCCTCGCCACGGCGGCCAGCACGGCCCGCGACAGGTCCGCCTCGCTCAGCCCGGCCCGCTCGATCGCCGCGATCCATGCGTCCCAGGCCAGCGGACGGCTCGCCCGCTCCGGAGCCTTGGCGGACCATGCCGCGAGCGCCGCCTCAAAAGGCGCGCTGACCCCGGCTCGCGAATCCGGTTCGCTCGCGCGCGCGCCCTGTGTTTGATCTTGAGAGATTCCCTTCCCTATTTGCCCGTCACCGGTGACGGGGGGAGCGCGACGCCCGTGACGGGGGTCACCCGTCACGGGTGACGGGGGGCGCGAGGGCCTTGACCCGTCACCCGTGACGGGGGGCGCAGACGCCAGAGCGGCAGCCTCCCGCTCGGCAATACGTCGCCGGACGGTGGACGCGTGGCCCAGCTCTAGCGGCATACGATAGATCGGCACGCGCCGGCCCATGTACAGATGCGTGTCACCGGTCGGCAGCAGCAACCCGGCCGCCACCAGCGCCTGACGACCGCGCTCGACCATGCGGCGATCCTTGTCGATCTCCATGGCCAGCACGTCGACCAGCACCCAGGCGCGACCTTCGGCGTCGGCATAGGAGGCCATTGCGACCAGCACGGCCTTCGCATTGCTGTCCGCCCGCGTCTTGTCGGAGCCAACCACGCCATCGGGGCCACGGCGGCCCTTCAGCACGCTGATGCAGGTCTGGGCCTTCGCCCAGGTCACGGCGACGTCGCTCATGACAGCGCCCCCGCCGACCGTAAGTCGAGATCTAGATCCGGGTTTCTTCCGGGTCGTTGCGACAGATCCAGCGCTCGAACTCGTCGACCGTTTTCCGGTTCTTTCGGCTGTTGCAGGACTTGCACGCCGTCGCGAGATTGTCCTCCGCATCCCCCGCCGCGGGGTCCAGGTGATCCACCGTCGCAGTCTCGGGCGGCTGATGGGCTGGGTTGGTCAACACCGTGCAGCGCCGACGACAATATCGACAGATCAGTCCGTCGCGGACGAAGACGCGGTTCCGCATCACCTTGGTTATCGCCATAGGGAATCGCTCCTTTGCGGTTGACCTTAGGTGTCCCGACTGAGAGGCGCACCCGCCCGGCCGCATGCAGCCGCTTCACACAGTCGTGCCGCTCCATCGCATCGACCGGCGCGGCCACGCCCGCCGACATCTGGTCCAGCAAGGCGATAGCCCGGTCATGCTCGACCAGCTCGTTCGCCATCTGCCTCAGCAGGGCGCGCCTGTGGCCGGGCGCGCATGCGTGCAGGTCCGCATCCGCGAACACCGCCGCGCGCGCCTCCACGACCCGCCGCCGCTCTTCCCTCAACGTGTTCAACGCAGACTGCAGGCTCACATCCACCCCCGGTCGCGGGCCAGCCAGCGCGGCATGGTCCACAGGTTCTCGTCACGGCCTTCGCCGCGTTTGATCTGGCTCTTCGGCGCCCACTTCGGCCGCAACCGCCCGCCCACGTCCGACAGCAGCCACGCCGCGTCGGACTGGTCGTTCAGGGTCAGGGCGATGGTCACAGGGGCCTTGTCGTCGACCGGCTCAGGGACCTCTCCGAACAGGTCTTTCATGACCCGCCCTCCACGCCCGCCAGCAACGGGGCCTCGGTCAGCCCCACGAACATCGTCACGTCGTCGGGCCGCGCCAGCCGCGTCCGCGTGCCCGGCGCGATGAACATCACCCGGGGCGCGGCGCCGAACCCCTCGACCCCCGGCTTGATCCAGAGGAACCAGGCATAGGCCGTCGCGCTGGACGCGGTCGGGTCCCATCGCCCCTTGACCATCGGCACCCGCTCGGCGAACGGCGCGACCGCATACAGCGGCAGCTCGTTGAATAGCCGGAACCGCGCCGCACCCTCCAGGAACTGGAGCCGCAACAGCATCGCTACCCCGCGCCGCGCCCGCGCCCAGGCGGCCCTCACGAAGGCCTCGCCCAGCACGAAGGGCGGATTGGTCACGATCCAGTCAGCGCGCGGATCACCGACCGCGTCGAAATCACCGCGCACGAAATCGCCAATGAAGCGCGGCCGGATCGGCCCCTGATGGTCGTGAATGTCGGTCGGCCAGACGCCTTCGCCGAAGTAATCCGCCAGCCCGTGGGCCATGTGGCCGCCGCCGCACGCCGGCTCCCAGGCCGTGCGCGCCTGCGGATCAATGCTGCGGATCAGCTCGCCACCGGCCCGCGCGGCCCACGGCGGGGTGGGGAAGTAATCCAGATCATCCGGAGCGGTCGGCTGGCGCATGGCCATCACCGCGCTGAAACCCTCGGGCTTCATGCCAGCCCCCCCCCGTCAAGGGTCAACAAGGGCACGCCCGCGTCGGTGACGTGGCGCCGGGCCATATTGGCCGTGCTGGAACGGCTCACGGCTTGAACCCCAGGGTCCACAGTCGGGACGTCAGCGCCGCGATCATCGCCTGCGAAACCTGATAGGCGGCCAGCCCTGACGGGGCCATTCCCTGACCCCGTACGCCGAACACCGGGGCGACCCGGGCCTTGGACTGGTTGGACCAGTGCGCGAACCCCGACGCCGCCAGAATGCGCACCCGTGTGCTGCCTCGCGCGCCCCGTTCCAGCGCCTCCTCGGGAAAGGCCATCAGGCGACAGGCCTGGGCCAGACAGACGTCCTTCATCTCGTCGGCCAGGCGCACAGGCGGCATCGGCGGACGACCCGGACTCTTGCGACCCGCCCGGTCCACGCGGGCAGGCGTCAGGACCGCCGGGCGGGGCGACGGCGCGCGGCGCGCGGTATCGGGGGACGCCGTGACCGGTGCGACAGGTCCGCCCCCGTCGACGACCGCATACAGGGCCTTCACCGCCCCGACGGGCAGGCCCAGGTTGCGCGCGATCGCAGACCACGGCATGCGCACCCGCCGCCAGCCGATGACCTTGTCCAGCGTCCATTGCGCGGCGGGATCGAGGCGAACCGGGTTCGTCATCGTCATGCCGCCACTCCCGCGCGCGTCGCGTTCGCGTCTTCGCAGTCCGCTTCCAGCGCGGTCAGCAGGGCCTCGGGATCGACGTCGAACAGGTCCGCAACCTCTTCCGCAGTCCAGATCTCCGCCTCCAGAAACCACCCGGCCCAGCCTACGATCTGGCCCGTGATCGGCCTGATGCGCACGGTCCGACCGGCGGACCCCGTCTCGCGGCGCGCGGCTGCCGTGCGAGGCGCCGCCAATGGCTTCGCCGTCTGCGCCCGCGCCGGTTCGATCAAGGCGGGCGAACAGCCTTCGGTCGCCAGGAACCGCGTGCGCAGGGCGTCGCCCTCGGTCAGGCCGTGGGCATGCAACGCCTCGGCGACGATCAGCAGGTGATCGGACGTGACTCCGGCGCGCGTCAGCATCGACGGCGACAGTTCCGGCGCGCAGACCCTGAACATCGGCGCGGTCGCACGCCGGGAACAGCCCAGCCGCGCCACCAGCCCGGCGGCGGCCATGGTCCGGGTCCGCCGATGGCCCGGTCCGTCCTCGAACACGCGCGAGGCGTCCGCCCCGGTGATCTTCGCCGCCGCCACCAGGGCCACGGCCACATGGGCGGCGGTCAGTGAGCCATCCGTCATCACGCCACCTCGGGCCGGCCCAGATGGGCGCGCTGGAAATCGGTCGTGGCCAGGGCGTGCAGCCGCGCGTCCAGGAACCCGGCGACCGCCTTCAACAGGGGGGTCAGTTCGGCGCGCGTCTCGCCCGGCGTCTCGGGCCGCGACCACGCCCGCCCGATCCGCACCAGCGCCCGCGCCACATCGCCGGTCACCGACCCGCCTTCGCGCTCCAGCACCTCGGGCGTCGCGTGACCGCAACGCCGGGCCAGGTCCATGCGACGGCGGTTGGCGGACATGAAGATGTCGCCCCCGGGTTCGCCGCGCGCCTCGGCCGCCTCGCCGTCGGCGGCGCAGCTCAGGGCCAGATCGACCAGACCGCGCCAGTCGCCGCGCGTGCGCACGCCGGGGATGGTGGGGCGGGGCCGCCTCATTGCAGCACCGCGCCCGGCTTCAGCCGCGCCGCAGCGTCCGCCGCTTCCTGCGCCTCGCGCAGCATCTTCTGGGTCCGCTGCTGGACGTCGCGGATTTCCGCCTCGGTGCGCGATCCGTCGGCGTCCATGGCGTGGACGCTGCCCAGCGCCTCGGCGGACGCCTGGACGGCTTCGATCATCGCATCCTTCAGCTGGTCGTCCGCCTCGCCCTCAATGGCGCGGGCCGCCGCCCCGGTGACGATGGCCCGTCCGACCACGGCCTCCAGCGTCAGGATCTGTCGGAAGCTCGGCATGTCCGGCGCCCGCACGCATTGCAGCAGGCTGACCCGCTGATGCTTGCACCCCAGATCAATCGCCGCCGCCTCGACGCCGCCGGCGGCCTTCACCAGCTGGCGGAACAGGGCCTTGATCTCGCCCTCGGTCAGGGCGCGGCTCATTGCAAAGCTCCGGATTTTGCACCGGCGCCAAGCGAATCGGACGGCGCCACAGAGGAGGGGTCAGCAGATGGACCCGCCCTATGATCTCGCAGTTCGGAACATACGCTCTCGGCCGTGACCGCTCCCCCGCTCCATCGCTGGATCCGGAGGGCCAGACGAAGCGAGGCGTCGCGCTTGCCGGACTCGATGTCCGAGAGCCACCCGACCGACTTCTCGGACAGTTCGAGTTCAGCACAGGTCTGGGCGAGGGTCAGGCCGCGTTCGCGGCGGAAATCAGCGAAGAGCATGCCCCGGTTTCACCGCAAGTGAAACAATCGTCAAGCGACATTTTTCGCTTAGCGGGTAACTACATTTTCGACGCCGTTTCACATCATTGGAAAATGGCAACGCCGTCAAAGCATGACTGGTATCTGCAAGAGTGGTTCGCGACCGTCGGGCTTAAGCAGTTCGACCTGGTCACGAAACTCGACTACCCGCGCGGGACCGCCCACAAGCTGTGGCACGGCTTACAACCGTACCGCCGGGACAATGTCGAAGAGATTTCGGCGCTGCTGAACATCGCGCCGCATGAGCTTCTGATGCACCCCGACGACGCGATGAGCCTTCGGCGGCTGACCGCAGCCGTGGCAGAGGTCACCCGCGCGCCCATCGCCGAACCCGACGCGGCGACCCAACCCAAACGAGCGGCGCGCTAATCTTTCTTGGATCTTCGCCCGCGACCCGTCGCTCGCTGCGCCTGGAACCAGCCGGAGGCGGGCTCACGCTCAACTCTGATAGACTCAGCCGGAGATTGTCGGCTACCGTCGACGCTCGCGCCGGGAGGGCGTTGGGAGGGTTAAAATGAAATCGTTGAAATGGGCCACGCTCGCGGTAGCGCTGGTAGTCGTCGCAGGGTGTGCGACGGCAAAGACATGGCAGGCCACCGGCGGGAGTCGGTCCGACGGCACTGTTCGGCTCTCCTATGAGGTCGGGCTGCTGGAAGTACCGACCGTAGATGACGCCCAAGGACTCACCTTGGCGAGGCAGCGGTGTGCGACTTGGGGATATTCTGGCGCGGAAGCATTCGGCGGCACGACTTCCCAGTGCACCTACATGGGGTCATCAGGCTGCATGACGACGTTGGTCACCAAGGAGTTCCAGTGCACCGGCACGGGTACGCCGGGCGCCACGGCCAGCATCTTCGTCCGGTAAAGTCACCGCGCAGGACCGACGGCCGAGCAGACGGCAGATGGGCCTGACACTTTAGCGTCGGCAACGCCGGCCCTTCACGGGGCCGGCGTTTTGGTAAGCGGCACTCACGCCGCGTCGTCCTCCGGCACGTCGCCTACCGTCGAAAGCAACTCAATCTCTGTCCACTGGTCTCCCGAGGCCGAGGTGTCGATCCTGAAAAAGGCGACCCCGGCAACACGATGAGCCATGGCCTTCCCCCGCTTGGCTGCTTCGTCTTCGGACCCGCAAGACAGGGGCAGATCGGCCTCCAGGCGCCCTTCTGTGCGGCGATATGGCTGAATGACATAGAGATCCGACATCCGCCCTCCCGGCAAGTTAATGGGTCACTGATTCCCGCGAAGTGAACCAGAGTCGATAGCCGGTGCGTCAGTTTCGGACGCAGTTTCACAGGAAATGAAAAAACGCGTTGACGGCTATGTTTCACTTATGATGAAACTGCGCCGTCGCCCGCGCCGGGCGATCGCGCCGGAGACACTTCCCCCTCCTGACCGGCGCGGTGATCCCAGCGGAGTAGCCACCGCATCGATCGGCCCGGCGCGGGCGCACCCATTCACCGGGAGCGCCCCAGATGTCCGTCACCCACACCGCCCAGATCTTCCACTTCCCGCGCCGTCCGATCGCCGGTGCGCCGGGCGGTCTCGACTTCACCCGCGCCACGCCCGCCGCCACGGCGCCGGTCGAGGCGAATCAGGTTCGCCTGTCGGCGACTGTGGCGGCCCGGACCGATGCCGAACGGGCCGAACTGGTCTCCGCCCTACTGCTGACGCTGGAGAACAACCCCGCCGCGCCCTGCCTGTGCTGGCCGCTACGCGACATCGCCGGAAACCCTTGCGTCGCCGTCATCGTCGCGGGGGTTCCGTTCCGCCTGCGTCCCGACGACTGCCGGACGGCCGCCGACGCCCTGGTCGCGGAACAGGCCTTCCCCGGCTGCATGCAGCCCGCCCACGACCTGCGCGAGGCCGCGAACACGGCGGAACAGCGCGGGCCAGCGTCTCGGCCCGGCGGTATCCTGACCCTCGCATCGCCGTCGCGCACGGGCATGGTGACGACCGTCGTTCTGTCCGTCCTGATCGCCGCGACCGTTCTGGTCGCGCGGCTCTTCGGACGCTGACCCGTGGACGCCGCCCCGCCGCCCAACCTCGCCGCCGGCAAGTCCGACTGTCCGCGCTGCGGCGGACGCTACCTGAACGCCGACCTGCGCTGCATCGCCTGTAGCGCCGACTTCACCCCGGCCGGCCTGGCCTATTTCCGCGCCCTGCCGGCCGCCCTGGCTCGGCGGACCGCCTGATGTCGAAACAGGCCCCCTCTGATCCTGTCGTCGCCTGGGCAGTCTGGGCCGACCGCGCGATCGAGCGCGGCCCGGCCGAGGCGGGGCGGGCCTTGCGCTTCCTCGACACCACTCTCGCCCGCCGGTCGCCGACCGCGAACGCGCGCCTGTCGCCCGAAGCCCTCGCTCCCATCCGCGAGCGCCTTTCACATCACGCCCGCTGACGCCCGGCGTCACCCGCAACACCGGACCCGATCCCATGGAACTGAACCCCGTCGCCTTCACCTCGGCGCCCCTGTTGCGGGCCATCGCCACCGGCGGATGGTCGTCCAAGGCGGACCTCGCGCGCCGCGCAAATCGCCACCCGAACAACCTGATCCGCGACCTGACCGTCCTGTGGGAGGCGGGCCTGATCAGCGAGACTTCAAATCCGGCCCTGACCGAGCATGCCGAGGACCAGCTCGCCGCCCTCGACCGCGCCGAGAACCCGGACGCCGCCGACGGCCTCGGCGTCACCCACGCCTTCCATGCCGACCTCATTCCCGACCCGGACCAGCCGAGGAAGGACTTCACCTCTGATCAGGCCGTCGCCGATCTGGAGGAGCTTCGCGACTCCCTGATCGCGCGGGGCCGCATCGTCCAGCCCATCGCCGTCCGCTCCCATCCCGAGGTCAAGGGCCGCTTCATCATCACCGATGGCGAGCGTCGCTGGCGCGCGGCGGGGCTGGTCATGGACGCGGGCGACTGGCCCCTGTCCACGCCCGTGCCGATCAGCATCCAGGAGACCGACGCAAAGGAAACCCGCCTCTCCCAGCTGACCGCCAACATGGTCCGCGCCGACATGACGCCGCTGGAGGAAGCCGACGCCTTCGCCGACCTGATCGACACCCACGGCATGACGACCGCCGGAATCGCCGCCGAGATCGGCATGTCCCAGAAGCTCGTCCAGAACCGCCTGCGCCTGCGCCAGCTGTCGCCCAACGACCGCGCCCGGATGGCCCTGCCCGAGGATGACCCCGACCACCTCGGCTACAAGGCCGCGCTCAAGTCCCTGATGACCCCGCGCGACGACACGCCGCTGGTTCACATCGGCATAGATCCCGGCGCGGCGGCGGGCGACACGACCGCCATCCACGATCACGTTCCGGACCCCCGCGAATCTGGTTCGTCACTGGCCGCGCGTTTCGACACCTCCGTCACCGCCGCAGAAGCCCGGACCCTGGTCGAGATTGCCGATTGGATCGAACGGGCGCGCGAACCGTCCATCGGCTCGGGCCACTACGCCCCGATCCATGCCGTGCCGACGACCCCGGTCACGCGCCGCCTGCTGGAACGCGGCCTGATCGGTTTCCGCAGCCACGGCCCGCTGCATCACGTCACCGTCCGCTACTCGTTCGAAGGCCTGACCGAATGGCTGACCGGCCTCGGCTTCTTCAGCGGCGACCGGGCCGCCGCCCTGTTCGAGGTCCGCACCCGCGCCGGCGGCGGCCCGGACCTTGCTGAACGACTGGCCGACAGCGGCCGCTACGCCACACACTGGCTGAACTCTCCATCGACTGCCCTTGACGCGATTGCCGAGGCCGAGCCCGAACTGGTCGCCCAGGTCATTGCCGACCACGGCCACGCAGCCGAAGAAGCCCCCGCATTGATCCCCCCGAGCGCCTTCGAGCGCGAGGCCCAGTGGCGCGTCGAACGCGAACGCGCGGCGGTCGCCCGCGACCGTGAGGTCGTGGCGCGCTTCGCCGAGGACATGCTGAAGGCCCTGGCCGACGCCCGGTCTGGCGCCAAGCCCTTCGCCGAGGCCTTCGACGGCGACGGATCGAACAAAGGCCTGGACGCCCTGGTCGAGGCGGCATTCGGCGCGCTGGCCCTGTCCGAGCCGGGCCTCGCCGGGGCGGCACTGGCCCAGCTAGTCACGCGCGGCGGATCGCAGGGTGCGCGCTACCGGCTGGAACGCCTGACCCTGCCCGCGATCGAGACCATGATGATGTCGGCGCGGTGCGACCGCCTGACGGTAACCGGCGACTGGCATGACCCTGTCGAGGCCCACGTCGAGGCCGAGGTCGCGGAAGGCGAGGACGAACACGAGGCCAGCGAGCCGCCGGTGGCCGACATCGCCGACCGGCGCGTTCCGGCCGTGCCGATCCGGCAGTCGATCGATCCCGACTTCATTGTCTGCCTGGAGGACGGCCGCAAGTTCAAGTCGCTGAAGCGCCACCTGCGCACCCGTTACGACCTGTCGCCGGAACAGTATCGCGCGCGTTGGGGCCTGCCCGCCGACTACCCGATGGTCGCCCCCAACTACGCCAGGGCCCGCGCCGACCTCGCCCGCCAGATGGGCCTGCAGGAGTCGGTCTGATGGCCCGCCCCTGGTCCGAGGCCGCCGCACTTCTCGCCGCTGCCGGCCGTGATGCCGGCCCCCTTTCCCCACCCCGTTCAATCTGGAGCCGCCTGATGTCTCAGAACATCGACTACGCCTTCCTGACCCGCATCGACGACGTCGCCCGCCCGACGGTCTGCGCCAGCCTCGACGCCCTCGCGCGCCACGTCGACCGCAAGCGCCGGGGCCAGGGCATCCTGATCGAAGAGATCGAGGACATCCGCGCCCGCCGCCACATCGCCTGTGGCGACGCCGACCCGGCCCCGGCTGGCCAGCGTGATCGCGGCGTCCAGATCTTCACCCTCTGCCTCGACGGCGCCCGCGACCGCTCGCTGGGCTTCGCCTGGCTGAAGGGCGGCGGGCGCGAGGCCATGGTCGCCGCCCTGACCCGCGTCGCCGCGCCATCGCGCGAGGGCGACCGCCACCTGATGCAGGCGGCGTGAGGGATGTCAGTCGATCGCGCCCGCCGCCTGCATCGAGAGCCTGTGTTGTTGCGCGGCTTCAGTGATATTTATCAGAAGCTTGCGGAAGACCTTGGTCGTCGCGGGCGCTTTGGGGTCGAAATGCTCGATGATCACACCGAGCATCACCGCCGCCGCCCTGCCTGTGCCGATGGCATGGAGTACTGCGATGCTGGCCTCAGGATCGGGCATCTCGTCGATCGGAAGGCGGGTCAGGCTCTCAAGGGCGCCCTCAACATCGGACAACAGGACCTTAGCCGTCCAAGGCGTCCAGTCCGCCCGCTGTTCACGCTCGTCAGCAGTGAGGAGGGCGGAAGCGAGCGAACCAAAGGCAAAGGCGGAGCCTCTGGCGACGCGCTTCAGGCGGTTTCCCGCCTCCTCCTGTCGGTCGGCAACCGAACGGCTGCGCTCGAACACAGCCAGACCGATGGCCGCCATGATCGCCGCGACGCTGCCTATGGCCTGCGCCCAGGCGGCAAAGTCCGCCGATTCGGTCGGAGCTGGCGAAGAGTAGGCCCATGCCCCCGCCGCCACGATCATCACTGCGCCGGCGATCCCCGCGTTGATGGTCAGTCTGTCCAGTTTCATGTCGCGACGTTGCGTCAGAATTACGGGGTCCGCCAGTGACCCCCGCCTTCTCCGCCACGGCCCGCCGCGCCCGAATCCTGCGCGCCACCCGCACCACGGCCCTGACCCTGTCCGAGATCGTCCGCCGGACCCGTCCGCGCCAGCCCTTCGACGCGCGCGACGACAGCCTCCAGCGCCTCAAGACCACCTCGGCGATCCGCGCCCTTAAGGCCGACCGCCTGATGACCCGCACCCGCGACGGCTGGTCCGCCACGCCCGAAGGGGTCCGCGTGCTGGCCCAGCTGGAGGCGAGGAACTGATGGCCGAGCCGATCCCCTTCCCCGAACAGAATGCGGTTCTGGTCGGTTCACCCGAGGACAAGGCCGCCGGCACGGTCCTGGACCTGCCGATCCATCGCCACCGCGACCTAGATAACAATCCGCACGTCATCTCGTGCTGGCAGCTGACGAACGAAGAGTGGGCCGAGGTCGCGCGAACCGGGTGCGTCTGGCTGCGCAGCTGGGGGGTCACCCATCCGCCGATCTGTGTCCAGGGCACGTCGCCCTTCGGCGAGGGGTGACCATGACCGCCGCCCTGTTCGATCTCGCGCACCACGCCCTCGGACGCCCCGACGGTCCGCACGTCAAACCCTATCGAAACTACTTCGCGACGGACGCCGGTAGCGCCGAAGCCCAAGCCTTCGCGGAGTCCCCGTTTTGGATGCGCAACGGAAAGGAATCGCCCGGCGGGCTGGCTTATTTCCACGTCACCGACGCGGGGATCGCTGCGGTCTGGAAATGGCTTCGGGAGAAGCAGGAGGCCAAGGGCTTGCGCGCCTACACCGTACGCGTCTGGTGGGACGAACTGGAATTGCCTTCAGAGCGTCACGTGGTCGCGAAGTCGCGCGGCGCTGCGAAGTACAGCGCGTTCCTTTCCGTCAGCGATACGTGGCCCGAACTGACCTTCCGCCGGTTCTGCGCCTTTCGCATCCAGGTGCGCGGGCGATGACGACCCTCGGCGCCGCCACCGAGGCCCGCGTCTGCGCAGCCTTCGCCGACACGGCCCTGCTGACAGCCGAGGCGGCCTGCGCCCTGCTGGGCATCGACACCAAGTCCCTGCGGGCGCTGACGAACGATGGCGTCATCCGCGCCGTGCGCCGGGGCGGCGGCGGCCACCGCGCCTATACCGAGGGTGACATCCGCGCCTTCCTGACCGAAAGTGCCGCCCCCGTCCGGGACCCCAGGCCGAGGTCGAACCACACCGCCCAGGCGGTCGTGCCGTTCTCTCAGCGCAAGGCGCGAACCGGGACTGCTGACCGCCGCTAGATCGCGCGTGGAAGAGGAGCCTGCATGACCGTCTATCTGCCGAAGAACAGCCGGTTCTGGGCCTACGACTTCCAGTACAAGCGCCAGCGCTACCACGGCTCGACCGGCGTCGAGACCCGGCGCAAGGCCGAGGAGGTCGAACGCCGTATCCGCCAGCAGGCCGCGCTTGGCACGCTGGACGACGGGTCGGGGATGACCTGGGACCAGGCCGCCGGCCGATGGTGGGCCGAGGTCGGCCAGCACCGGGCCAGCGCGTATCAGCTCGAGCACCGCCTCGCGATCGCCACCCGTTTGATCGGGCCGAACACGCCCATTTCCCAGATCACGACCCGGGTCATCGCCCGCGCGATCGAGAAGCGCCGGGGCGAGACCTTCACCCGCCATGCGGACACGAAGGAGCACAAGGCCAAGCGCCACGTCCTGTCGAACGCAACCGTCAACGCCGACGTCATGCGCCCGATTCGCCGCGTCCTGTTTCGCGCGCGCGACGTGTGGGAGGTCCACGGCCTGCCGGTCGTCGACTACAAGGCCCTGGTCCTGAAAGAACCCGAGACTGAGATCCGGCTCTACAGCGCCGAACAGCAGGCGGCCTGGTCGGCTGAATGCGATCCGACGGCCCGGTTCGTCCTGCGCCTGCTGCTGACCTATGGCCTGCGCTTCGGCGAGACCTTCATTCCGCCTGACGCCTTCATCCCCGACGCGCCCGGCGGCCCGGTCCTCGCCATCAACAAGCGCAAACGCGGCGCCCTCTATCTGCCCCTGCGCGCCGACGACGCCCGCGAGATCGCCGCCCGCGCCGGCCGGGCCAAGGCCGCCGGCCTCCCGTCGATTCTGTTCGAGACCGCCGGTCGTGATGCGAGGGGCGCCGACCAGCTGGTCGAGGTGTCGAAATCGGGCATGGCCGTCCGACTCCGGTCGGCCGCCAGACGCGCGGGTCTGACCCAGCCTCGCCTGATCCACGGCACGCGCCACCACGTCGGCACGGTCACCCTGGCCGAGACGGGCGACATCCGCATGGTCCAAACGCTTCTCGGCCACGCCGACATCAAGTCGACCCTGCGCTATTCCCACGCCCTCGACAGCGGCCTGCGCGCGCAGCTGGAGTCCCGGAATAGTCCCGGAGCCCCAGAACCCGACGCGGTATTTTCCCCGCCGAAACAACGCCGTGCGAAGCCGCGCAAGTAACCTCCGAAGGCAGGGGTCACAGGTTCGAATCCTGTCGGGTGCGCCAACTTCCCGGATTATCCAATCCGATCAACGGTTGGCCTGAAACCGCCAACCCCTGTTTCGCCCAGGTGCGACACACAACTGCGACACAGGCCGTCTGATGGCCGGTGGCAGACCGACCCATCTCGCCCGTCGGGGCGCGATCTACCTCGTCAGATTTCGGCTGCCGGTCGATCTCGCGGCCCGCCTTCACATGGTGGAGTTCCGTAGATCGCTGCAAACTGCGGACCCCGTACTTGCGCGCCGACGATGTTCGGCTGCGACGGTGTGGTTTCAAATGCAGATGGACCGGTGCAGAGCGATGCAAATGCTGACGCGAAAAGACCTCGAACAGGCCGCCCAAAACTTCTTCGCC
Organism: Brevundimonas sp. TWP2-3-4b1; assembly: GCF_049897665.1. NCBI lineage: Bacteria > Pseudomonadati > Pseudomonadota > Alphaproteobacteria > Caulobacterales > Caulobacteraceae > Brevundimonas > Brevundimonas sp. TWP2-3-4b1. The sequence goes on from NZ_JAFCWQ010000008.1 coordinate 132,005, forward strand.
CACCTTGCTGAGGCAGACAGGCTCAGGCCCCGAGGGTTTGATCCCGAGCGATTGGAAGAGGCCGCCGGGTACGAGATCGAGATGTCTCGCATCGCCATCGAGATGATCGACGACGAGCTCCGCAACAACACCTTTGCCGGGGATACGCAGCTTACCGCCGAGCAAATGCTAGGACATGGCCCTGCCGCCCTACCACTACCTGTTCAACTTCAGTCGCTCAGTTACGAACTGGGAGCGAGGGTCAGTCGAGAGATGCTGCGTCTTCGCATGCACAGGCTTTCCGAACCGGCCCGGCGGTACGAGGCCTATGATGACTTGTTCGACGCCGAGCGGCCGCTCAGCCGGACCATGGCGCAGGCTGTCTCCGTCGTCACCTCGACGAGTGTAACGGTGGCCGCCGCTGGCGAGACCTATCTGGCGCGGACCGAGGCGCGGAAAGTGGGGGCATCACACATCACTGAACTACGGCGAGGCCTGGGATGGCTCCGCGATTTCGTGGGTGGCGAGACCGACCTTCGGACCATAACCGCAGAGCAAATGAAGGCTTTCCGAGACGACCTGCAGCGGCTGGACAAGACCCTGCAGGGCAAGGCGCTGCCGTTCAAGAAACGGCTGACGGGGAACCCCGAGCGTCAGATCGCATACGCGACCTCGACCCGCTATTGGCGTGGCATCCAGACTTTCTTCTCGTGGGCAGTCGAAGACAGGTTGATCCCAACCAGCCCGGCCGACGTTGCGAAGATCCCGAGACCGAAAGGGATTGTTCGTAGGACGCCTCCACCATTTTCGAAGGACGAGCTGGTCGCACTGCTGGCCACCCCCTTGTTCGCCGGACACCTGGGTCGGAAGCGGGTCAAAACGCCAGGGACCTGCATCGCGAGAGGGGGCGAGTGGTGGTCAGCCCTCCTGTTCATGCACACAGGACTGCGGGCAGGCGAGCTCTCGCAACTCGGGCCTAGCGATTTCGACTTCGAAGCTGAGATCCCGCATCTGAAGGTGAGGGAGATCGGAGAGGACGGATCCAAGGGAAAGTCGGTCAAGAACGCTTCGTCGATCCGAGACGTGCCGCTGCATCCGCGCCTGTTGGAGCTGGGGCTCAAGGAGTTCGTGACGGATCGGCAAGCGAGTTGGCCGGGGAGGCGGGTGTTCGTCGAGTTCCGGCTGGGCAAACATCGCAAGAGCGAGGGCGCGACCCGCTTCTGGGGCGACTATTTGCAGAAGCTTGGCTTCTGGAAAGAGGGGCGGTCGACCCACGTCTGGCGGCACACGGTGATCGCTTGCCTCCGCTCCAACGGGGTCGCAGTGGAGGATATCGCGAGCATCGTCGGGCACACTGGCACCGAAGGCATTGAAGGGTCAGCCTTCGGCCAAACGAAGAGCTACGGCGGGGCCTACAGCCTAGAGCGGAAGCGGGCTGCGATCCTCAAGCTTGATTTTGGGTTCGATCTCGTGGGCGAAATCGGCGGGCCGTATGACGAAGCAAGACACCGATGACGAGCGGGCCGTTGACCTTGATCTACTTCCAGACGTAGGGTTCTGCTTGGAGTTTGGGGCGGGAACGAGTGGTTGGTCCAGGCGTCGCCAGATGGCGGTGAAAATCACCGCCGGCTCTGAAGCCTCTAATAAGCCCCCCGTCCCTGAGCCATCGATCTCCGAATATCCCATCCAGCTTACGATGGCGGATGAGAGGAAGGTCTGGATTTCCAATCCTCAGCCCGACAAGCTGACCCTGATAGCTCCTCTTCTATGGAAACACTTCCAGCCCCAGCCGAAGGACGAAGCTCAGTTCATCGAGTACATCACAACGATGAGCTCGGTGTTGGCTACGGTCGGGGGGCTCACGAAGATTGTGTCCACCCGCTTCGATAAGGCCAACAAGCTCTTCTTTGAAATCGTCCTTCAGGCAGGTGACCGGGACGCGGTGGCTATCATTCAGTTCACCAAACCGAAGGGCGGAGCAAAGCCGCAGCCTTGGAAGTTACGTATCGAACTGAACCCCCGCAAGATCGGCCCGGCCGGTTTCAAGGCACTCGCCGGAGACCTGAGCTATAGCCACACATTCAGGCTTGCCCGATATCTTGCCGATGCCAAAATCACGAGGTTGGACACTGCAGTTGATTTCATCGGGGTGCAGGTCGCTGATACGCTCCCTCAGATCGAGCCCCTCGGGAAATCTTCCTACGTCGTAGGACGCGATGGGGTTCTGGAGACGATATCTCTGCATCGGCCAGCCCCCCCGCCAAAGCAGAACTACGACGCTGCCGGCGCTCCGAAGAAGGTGAAGAGGAGCGACAACCCCCTCGGGGAGGTCCTGGTCAAGGTATATGACCGAGTGAGGGAACGGGCATCGGTGTTACAGCCAGCCCCCTTCGGCCCAGCGGAGGTGACCCGGTGCGAGGTGGTCAAAAAGTGGAAGGGTCATGGCCCGACCCTCTTGAAGTTAACTTCATTCGGGAACCCGCTTAACGACGTGAGCCTGACCTATGTCAACGCGGCAGTACCAAACTCGGACCTGCAGCTCTGGAAAGCTTATGTAGGCCTACGCCGACATCACCCGGCCACCATCGCAACTCGAATGCTGGGCTTATCGATCTATCAGGCTCTTGCCTGGGGTAAACTCTATAACGATCCGCCAAGCGCGCTTATCACGCCCGCGAAGTCATGGCTGGGATGGCCGTCTGGGCTAAAACAATCCGGTCTAGACCACTGGATAGGCATCGCTGCATCAGCTGAGTTCGACCTCTTCGAAGGCGGCCAGACCTAGCCGTATCGCTCAGAGGGGTTATCAGTCCAATATCTGCCCATGCACCTGATAAGAAACCGATTTTCTTAAAACCCTGGTTAATGACAAGGCATCGTCGGGGAGGTGTTTCGCCCAATCTAATGTCCTGAAGGACGTCGAGACGGTGCGGTTAACTTCACTGCGGTTGGATGGCAAAGTCGAAACATCCGAGGAGGTCTTATGATCGAAACCCTGCGCCAGATCAGCCAGCTCCAGCCTGCATATTCACCGTCAAACACACCCGCGATGCAGGCGCGGGGATCTCTCATCCGCTCGACTTTGGTCGGCGAGGTTCGGGGTCTGGCAGCCGTCTTGTCATCGGAGCTGGCAGAGTACGGCGACGACTTCGGCGTCGAAGCATCAGACGGCATCGGCAGAAAGACAGAAGCACCATGGGTGCGGTTCTTCTCCCGGCGCATGTCGCCCACCCCACGCGATGGATTTTACGCAGTCATACATTTCTCAGCTGACGGGTCGGCATTTTGGATCACAGTCGGCTGTGGCTCCACGGTGTGGAACGGCGGGGATCTACGGGCGCTGCCAGATGCTAAACTCCAGGAGCGGACGCAATGGGCTCGTTCGGTGGTCGACCAGCATTTCGGTGGAGCTGGCCAGTTCGCCGACACAATAGCACTCGGTGCCAAGGCGAGCTTGCCAAGGACTTTCGAAAAGGCGACCGCACTGGCCCGACGATTTAACCCAGTGATGACAGCTGATGCAGAGATCGAACAGGCGTTGATCGAAGCAGCTGGTTATCTCCGAGAGGTCTACCGGGCGCAGGCCATGGGAAGCCATCTGTCCCTGGCGGAAGCGGCAGAGATCGAGCTGGAGGCATTGGCTCGCCCGAACGCGAATGCGGCTGCACGGCAGGGTCTGGGCCTAACCGGACCGGAGAGAAGAGCCATTGAACTGCGGGCAATGAAGGTCGCTCAGGATTGGCTGGAAGGACTGGGGTTCTCGGTCAAGGACACGTCGAAGAACTCCCCGTTTGACTTCGCCGCCACCCAGAATGGCGACACGTTCAAGATCGAGGTGAAGGGCACCACCGGGGTCTCATGCGATGAGTTCTTCATGACCAAAAACGAGGTCGAACTACACCAGAGAGAGGCGGGGGCGACCGGCCTGGTCTTGGTGTCGAATTTTCACCTGGTGAGAAAGTCTGGCGTGCTCCCGACAGCGGTGGGTGGCACCTGCCACGGAGAAATCGGCTGGAGTATTGCGAGTTGCGAACTCCGACCGGTGGCGTACCGGGTTGTCCGCCCCGCTTCCCCGCCAGCGAAATCGCATAGAAGTTAATCGCACGAGCTCGACGGCGCTGCCAAATCGTCTGGAGGGGTTATCAGTCCGCCGATCTGTCTCCGGCATATGGAGCCTCAAGCAGGGCCTTTATTTTGGTCAAGGGACCGACATCGAAATGCTCCAACACGGTTAAGTACACGATATCGCTCGAACCGCGTTTGCTGTGGTTAACTTCACCGTCCGTCGCACGCCCTGCACACACATATGCTGACCAGTCTGTTGAAGGCGCGGGGAGCAAAGCTGTCTTGCATCAACGTCGCTTGCGATCCGAAGCAGACCCGCCGGATGTCTGAAACGGGTGGATAGGCGACGTCAGCTGGGAGCGATCACAAGTTGATCAAGGGCGCTCCCTCGCCGCAGGAGTTGTCGTATCGGCAGGTTGCGGGAACGGATGGTCGTCGACTACGGTTCTGGTCCAGCCTGGCGCATGAGCTATGGGCGAGCACCAATCCATGAAAACGATAAAGCCAGCGAACGCTCCGGACCGTCCGGTGTGGGATGATCAACACTTGCGTCTGGGGGTAGAGGCCGCTGGCGTAGCTCTCTGGTCGTGGAACGTCGATACGGATCGCCTTACGATGGATCAGGCGGGATACGACCTTTGGGACTTGCCCACGACCACCGAAGTCACCTTTGAAGATCTGTCCGCCCACATCCATCCGGCTGACCGGGACAGGGTTAGAGCCGGTTTCAATGCGACCCGGGGCATCGTCGGGCCTTACGAGATCGATTTCCGCATCTTGATCAACAAGGAGGTCCGCTGGGTGTCTGCTCGGGGACGTGGCGATGATGAGGGCATCCGCGATCGAGTAATGTTCGGGATTTTTCTGGACGTCACGGGCCGGAAACAGGCCGAGGAAGCCAACGAGTTGTTGGCGGGCGAGATGAGCCATCGGGTCAAGAACCTCATCACAATCGCCGGGGCGCTCACGACTATGACGTCGCGGTCAACCGAGACTAAGGAAGAGATGGTCAGCGATCTCACGCACCGGCTCGCCGCGTTGGGACGCGCGCATGATCTCGTTCGACCTGTCCCTGGGCAAACTGAAAACGTAGCTCTTCTCGGTGACCTGCTCTCTGTCCTGCTGACGCCCTACAATGATCTGGGGGCCTTCAGCGGGCGCGTTCGGGTGGCCGTGCCCAGAATGGGGATTGGGGAAGTCTCGGCGACCAACTTGGCATTGGTGCTGCATGAACTGGCGACCAACTCTGTCAAATACGGTGCGCTTTCGGTGCCGACTGGGCTTCTCGATGTGGCCTGCCAGATCGACGGAGACGAGGCGGTCATCGTTTGGACCGAACGGGGCGGGCCTCCATGCATCGCTCCAACGTCCACAAGCGGCTTCGGGGGCAAGCTCTTGAACCGCATAATGACCCATCAGTTTGGCGGCTCGATCGCCTATGATTGGCCCAGCGAAGGGGCCATTGTGACGCTTCGCCTCAAGGCTACGCGGTTGGCTCTTTAGGCGTTTCGAGACCAGCAAGCACCCAGCCGCCGGATGTCAGCTCTGGGTCGGATTGCGACATAGGCACCAAGCCGGAAAGCCGACATTCCGGTTCGGTGCAATCAACAACACTTCCCTGTCCGGTGTCATCCGCTACGCCTTGGAACGCACATACCAACATAAACTTGTTCCAGCCTCATGCCCCTCGTCGCCTACACCCGCGTCTCGACCGGAAAACAACAGGCGTCCGGTCTTGGCCTTGAAGCCCAGCAGGAGGCCATCGACCGGTACGCTGAGCGGACAGGTGAACCCATCATCGGCGTTTTCACCGAGGTCGAGAGCGGCGCAGTTCGAGACCGTCCCCAGCTCGCCGCCGCGTTGGATCTCTGCCGGCGGAAGAAGGCCGTGCTGCTGATCGCCCGGCTTGACCGGCTCTCCCGGTCGCTCGCGTTCATCGCCCAACTTCTGGAAGCCGGGGTCGATGTCCGGGCGGCGGACGTGCCCGAAGCAAATAGGCTAACCCTCCAGCTCCTCGCGGTCTTCGCCGAACACGAACGTCAAATGATCCGCGACCGAACGAAGGCGGCCCTTGCAGCGGCAAAGGCCCGAGGGGTCCGCCTCGGTGCTCACGGCGCTGTTCTCGCTGCCGCCCATCGACACGAAGCCCAACTCTTCGCGGAAAGCCTGAGATGCTCCGTCGACGAGCTTCTGGCCGGTGGGCGCAAGACGACAAGGGAACTCGCCGACGGTCTGAACGGTCGCGGTGTCCTGACCCGTGAGGGAGGGCGCTGGCATCCCGCCACCGTGTCCCGAGTGCTCGTCCGATTAACCGGCTCGGACCCCTTCCCTGTCGAGCCATGAAATCCACGCTCGGGAGATCAATCACGATCTTCGGAGCCTGCGGTGCACCTGCCAGCCGAACCAATGCCGATCCAAGAGGCTTTTGCCTGGACGGCGCAACGAGCGGTCCTGAAGCCGCAACCCACCCACGTCGATCCGGCGGACAAGTTCATCATTCGAAGCAGCTACCAGAAAGCAGTCCGGAGAGGACAGGTCGAACGCGCTGTCGATATGGCCCTGGCTCTCCATCGGATCGACAGCCGATACGTCTGGAGGGCCATTCTAACGGTGGCGCTCGAAGACGTTGGTCTCGGATCACCGGACGCAGTCTGGTTCGCCACCCACGCCCAGTCGTCCGTTTTTCGTCGGGCGGTCGGGGAGCTGCCGCTGCTCATCGCCCTAACCCGAGAGATGGCGAGTTCCATCAAGAGCCGGGCGGCCTGCGAACTGTCTTTCGTGGTCGATACGGGGGAGCCCGAGATTTTCCGGCACTTTGCCACCATGACCACCGAACACCTGTTGCGCCGGTTCGCCGCTGACGATCTCTATGAGGCCTATGCTGCGATATCGGTTCTCCGGGGTGTCGTACCCACCGGATATCGGGCTCGACAGCCCGACCCAGCCGGCATCCTCGCGGCTATCGAAATCATGGATGACCAAGCGTCGGGGCGAACCGCGCAAGCAGCTAAATCCGCCCTGCGCCGGCCTCTCGACAATATGGCCATGGGGTACGTGGTGCTTTCTCGGCTGACCGTCGATCCGGACCACCTCGAACTGCTGCAGGACCAACCTCCCGAAAGCGTTCTGATCCGGGGCTATCCCAGCGAGGCGTACGATCAACACGAGCGTACCGGCAGGAGGGCGATCCGGGCATTCGGCTCTCGTCTTCTGCAGTCGCAGCCGGAGCTGAACAGCATACCCCGACAGTCATTCCTTGCGGCCTTGGCCGACGCGTTATTCGTTGTGGAAGGTCAGGCGCTGGACCGTTGGATCGCTGATGCACCATTGGCGAGGCTTCGGCACGAAGCTGACGTCTTCACGCTGAGCCGCCATGGTCTGAGGCCCGATCAAGCGGCCGTTCTTGCCGGGGCCGTGAGGGATTGCGTCGACGATTTGAACGCCTGCCGGCTATCGGCTGCGCTGGAGAATACGGCTGGCTGACTAGACGCCGTCAGGCATTGGTTTCGGCCTGTGACGGGTAGGTTTCCACCTCCGTCGACTTAGGTGACGTTCGGTCGCCGCGCGCGTGACAAACGTCCGCTTTCAGGCCAGAAGCCAATAGCCGATCTCGACCCAATGCGGACACGCAGACCTAGGGGAACTGTCAGGTCCACTCCTGACTCCGAGGCGGCTATGGAAACGCCCCCTTCCGGCGGATCGGCCTTTGGGCAGTAATTAGACCCAATCCGAACAAGGTCATTGCGCTAGTCAAAATGGTGGCCGACTGATGGGCATGGCCAAGCCACGGGCAACTGCACGGCGTAAAGCTGCGAAGGCTGAGCCTTCAGCGGCAAAAGCTACGCTCGGTGATGGCCTTGTCGACGGCGGAACCGAGCTTTCTGGACACCTGATCGTGGGCATCGGCGCCTCGGCGGGCGGGCTTGACGCGTTCCGAGCGTTTTTCTCGCAGATGCCGGTCGATAGCGGCATGGCCTTCGTCCTGGTTCAACACCTGGACCCGGACTACAAGAGCGCCTTGGCCGAAATCATTGGTGAGTGCACCGCGATGCCCGTGTCGCAGGCCTCGGACGGAACGGTCGCCGCGCCGAACACCATTGCCGTCATTCCCGAGAATGCCATCCTGAGGATCGAGGGCGGCGTCTTGCGGGTCGCTCCTCCTGAGAGCCCAACGGCGCGGCGGTCGTCCATCGACACCTTTCTTGTCTCCCTTGCCGAAGATCAGGGTGAAAACGCTGTCGGGATCATCCTGTCAGGCTTCGGGAGCGACGGGACCTTGGGAATTGAGGCGATCAAGGAGGCGGGAGGCCTGACCCTCAGCGAGGCAGCGTTCGACCACCGCGCGAAGTTTGGGATGCCACAGAGCGCCACCGCCGGCGGCTTCGTCGACTACGTCCTTCGGCCCGAGGAGATGCCAGCACGCCTGTTGGAGCATCAAAATTTCAAATCCCGAGGGGGCGCTCATGACCTCAACGAACCTATCGGTCCCTCCGGCCGCGCCAACCACCTGACGACCATCTGCGCGGTGCTGAACAGTCGGCTGGGTCGAGATTTTGGGCAATACAAGTCCAGCACGCTGATGCGCCGAGTTCGTCGGCGAATGCAGGTGCTTCATATCGAAGACTCTGTGGAATACATCGCCCAACTGCGAAGTTTGCCGAATGAACCTGAGCTTCTGTTTCGGGAAATCCTGATTGGGGTAACCCGGTTTTTCCGTGACCCAACCATGTTCGAGGCCTTGGCCACGACCGTCTTGCCGGAGATAATCGCGAACGGCGGTGCTGAGGAACCGATCCGGGTGTGGGTGGCCGGCTGTGCGACGGGTGAGGAGGCCTATTCCCTAGCGATCCTGTTCTCGGAGGCGTTGGCCCGCGCGGAGTCACCACGAAAGGTCACGATCTTCGCCACCGACGTAGATGATCGGGCGGTTACGATTGCCCGGGCAGGCCTCTACAGTGATAGCATCGAAGCAGATACGACGGTCGTCCGACTGGAGCAGAATTTCTCTAGAGAAGGTCAGCGTTATCGCGTCACCAAACAGATACGCGATATGTGTGTTTTCTCTACGCACGACCTGGTCAAGGATCCACCCTTCTCGAAGCTAGATATGATCACTTGTCGCAACTTGCTGATCTATTTCGAGTCTCCGTTACAGCAACGCGTCATCGCAACCTTCCACTATGGACTCAAGACTAATTGCTTCCTTTGGCTTGGTCCTTCAGAGACGATCGCCGCGAGCGCGCGTCTGTTCAAGGTGGCCGATAAGCGGAACAAGGTGTTCAGGCGGCTCGACGTCGCCCCTCAAATTCCGCGCGTTAAGCCTAATGTCCGAATGAGCCCAGCATCCCCGCCTCAACGAAGCGCCGAAGCTGATACCATCGACGAGCAGGCGGCGCGGATGATGGCGCAATACGCTCCCGCCTATATCGTTTTCGATAGTCAGCACGAGATACAGCGGTTCTCTGGACCCGTCGAAAAATTCATGCAGCCAATGAGCGGCGGTGCCAGTCTGAACCTCTTCCGGATGCTGCACACCCAGTTGCGATCACCGGTCCGTAGCCTCATTCGAAAGGCACTCGAGCATCAACGGCCCGCCAAAGAAGCCGTCACTTTTCAGGTTGCCGGCCAAGGGCAAACGATCAACCTCATCGCCGAACCGATGATGGAGCCGGTCGAGGGGCAGCGCTGCGTATTGCTGGCGTTCCAGGAGCTGTCCACGCTCAACGCACAGGTCGGAACGCCGGATGACACCACTCCGCCTTCCGATCTCCAACATAGCGAACTCGTCGCAGCGCGGGAAAAACTGCAGACCACCACCGAGGAATTGGAGACGGCGAATGAGGAACTTCAGAGTTCAAATGAAGAATTTCAATCCGTAAATGAAGAACTACATTCGACAGTAGAAGAGTTGGAGACTTCGAAGGAGGAGTTGTCATCCATCAATGAAGAGCTACAAACGGTTAATGCTGAGTTGAACAACAGAGCAGACAGCCTTGTGCGTTCCAATAGCGATCTTGCCAATTTATTCGATAGTACATCAATCGCGACGCTCTTCCTCGACAACAAATCCCATATCCGGAGATTTACTCCGGCGGTTACTGAGATTTTCAACGTGCGTGAAGGGGACGAAGGCCGCCTCATCAGCGATTTCTCCTCCCGGCTGGCCGGCTCCGTCCTCACCCAAGATATCTTCACGGTGCTGCGGGATCTAGGTTCAATCGAACGAGAAGCGGAGTCCGAGGACGGTACCGCGACCTATTTGGTTCGCGTAAAGCCGTATCGCGACCTGAACAATGTCATCGATGGCGTCGTCATCACACTCATCGATATTTCGGACCGCAAGAAGCTGGAGCGGGACCGGGCCCACCTTGCCGCCATTGTTGCGTCTTCCGAGGACGCGATCATCAGTCACGATCTCGACGGCGCGATTACCAGCTGGAATGACGGTGCAGAAAAAATCTACGGTTACGCGGCGAGCGAGATGATCGGGCAGCCGATGTCGATGTTGCTCGACGATGTGCAGATCGACGAATGGCCGGACAATCTAGCCCGCCTGCAGCGTGGTGAGGCGATCACCAACATCGACATCAGCCGGGTAACCAAAGGCGACCGGGTCATCCACGTATCACTAAACGTCTCACCAATCCGCGGCCCGCGGGGCGTCATCATTGGAGCCTCGGCCGTGGCGCGCGACATCGCCGCACGCAAGCGGGCCGAATATGTGCTGAGGGAAAGCGAGAGCCGCCTTCAACTGGCATGTGAAGTGGCGAATTTAGGCGCTTGGGACGCCGATTTGAAAGCGGGCACGGCCATTTGGACCCCCAGGATGTTTGATATTCTTGGACTTGATCACGACTGCACGGCTTCACCAGAGCTGTTTTTCGATCATGTCCATCCGAGCGACATCGCTCGGGTTAATGTGCGGTTTAATGCGAGCACGGCGGACCGCACCCAGTTCAACGAAGATTTCCGCATCCGAAGAGCTGATGGCGAGATTCGGCATGTAGTCGGCGTGGGCCGGGTGACCGAGGAGGTTAACGGGGAGCCGAGACGAATGATCGGGGTGAACTACGACATCACGGAGCGCAAGCTTCAGGAAGAAACAATCAAGCTGCTAATGGGTGAGGTCAATCACCGCTCGATGAACTTGCTTACCGTCGTCCGAGCGATCGCTGCGCGTACCGTAGTTTCAAGGCCGGCTGATTTTATGAGGAGTTTCGATGAGCGTCTCCAAGGACTCGCAGCGAGCCAGAGAATTCTGGTCGCGAACGAGTGGAAAGCTGTGCCACTCGGCGATCTCGTTCGCTCGCAGCTTGTCCAGTTCGGCGACGAGCACGATAGTCGCGTCATGATTGACGGCCCGCCGATCGAGCTCTCGGCATCGGCGGCCCAAGCGCTCGGCATGGCGTTGCACGAGCTTGCCACCAACGCCAGCAAGTACGGCGCATTGTCCAACCAACTCGGCCAGGTGAGCGTCAGCTGGGGCCGGCATTCCGATGCTAAGGGAGTTCCAAGATTCACGATGTCTTGGGTCGAGAGCGACGGTCCGCCGGTCAAAGCCCCCTCCCGCCACGGCTTTGGCTCGACCGTAATCAGCTCAATGACCAATATGAGCCTCAGCTGCGAAGCCGAGACTGACTTCGCGCCCACCGGTCTCGTGTGGCGCATTGATTGCCCGGCTAAAAAGGTGATCGAGGGCTGGCCCGAGGCCTGCTAAACCTGCTACCTGCCCAAGCGCGTGGCACCCGTGGTTGCGCATCCTTTGTCGAGGGCGAGCTCGCGAATGCGCCTTAGACGCGAGGCGCGCTGGCACAGACGTACGGCTCTCTGTCAGTTGCATAGGTAAGCTAGGTAATGGCGAGCGATTTCCCAATCGTCTGTGTCGGCGGCTCTGCTGGCGGTCTCGACGCCTATACGCGGCTGCTGAAAAATCTGCCGGCCGACCTGGGCGTCGCGATCGTTATCGTCAATCACATCCGAACCGTTGCCACGAGGCTGCACCAAATTCTGCCGGGCTTCACGCCCATGCCCGTGGAGCTGATTTCAGACCGGCTGGTCGTCCGCCCGAACTGCGTGTTCATCATTCCGGAAAACCGCGATCTGCACGTCCTCAACGGTGAGTTCAGACTGGAGCCGATCTCGAAACCGAGGGGATGGCCCGACGTCATCACTGTCTTTCTGCGCTCTTTGACGGAGAACTGGTCTGGCAAGCTTGTCGCCGTTATCGTCTCTGGCTTCGACGGCGACGGCGCGGCGGCCTTGTGTGGTATTCGCGAGGTTGGAGGCATAACGATTGCCCAGAAGATCGATACTGCTGTCCAGCCCGACATGCCACAAAGCGCAATTGCGAGCGGCTGTGTTGATTTCATCCTTTCGCCAGAAGAAATTGCCCACGAAATCCGGCGCATTGCGGATGGGGACCCGGTGATCCGCTGAGGAGGCTGGAACCCCGCTACCGCATTTCCCAAACAGATCGCCTCGGAGTGCAGCCACGGCGACGGACTTTGGCCGCAGGCAGCTTTTCATCGTCGGGCCGATCAAACGCCCCCTTTTAAACCCGCGTTCAAGGTAGAGGATGAGGGAAGCTTGGCTGTGGAGAGGCACCGTGAAGTTCGAGCCCGTAAACGCACCAGATCAGGATCTCCGGCAGGGCATAGTGGATCTTGTCGGCCTGGGCTTGGGCCCGGCGGTCGTCGAGGTTTGCGGCACCCTGAATCTCGATGGCGGATGGATTGAGAACCTCGCGCTTGACGAAATGATCAAGCTTCACGCAAACCTACCCGGAGGGACGGTTCTGGCGGCATTCCAATGGTAGGTATTCGCGCAGGACCGACCTCTAAGGTGGGCAGCTTGGCGTCCCCTCCCCACCCGTTTGAGACATTGAGCGGGTCTGCTTTTGGGCGATCACCGTAAGGCCATGCTGGTGATCCTCGCTTCGGCTGTCGAGCGAGACATTTGGCTGCGGGCACCGTGGGAGGAAGCGAAGGCGCTTCAGCAGGCTCTGCGTGACGAGGCCCTGACCATCGTCGATCACAACAACTGAGAGTGCAGGGACGGCCACCGGCTGTCGCTATATCATCACCCCACAAGCCGGGGCTTTGACCGCCATTGAGCGTCTAAGTCGCCCTATCGGGCTTCAATCGACCTGACCCCTTCGCGGCTTCACGGCCACTTCGATCAGCTGATGGATCCAGGCTAGATCCCCTCCTGAAAACGCTGACAATCGGGCCACCAGATTGGTGAGTTCCCTACGTTTGAGAGCCCCCGACGGCAGCTCAGTAGTGAACAGCTCGGCCGGATCCACTTTCAAAGCGGCGGCTAGGCGGTCGATGCTGGAGAACTTCACCCCGGCGACACCACGCTCGACCTGAACCGCCCCGGGTTTGCCGGAGGCCATTTGGCTTAAGTTACGCGGCCAGGGGCTGTTCGGCTAGCATGGCATAGTAGGCAGCTTCGGCTTCGGCTGGCGGGATATGGCCTATGGGCTCGAGGAGCCGTCGGTTGTTGAACCAGTCGACCCATTCCAGCGTGGCGAACTCGACGGCCTCGAAGGATCGCCACGGGCCACGGCGATGAATGACTTCGGCCTTGTAGAGGCCGTTGATCGTCTCGGCCAAGGCGTTGTCATAGCTGTCGCCGACGCTGCCGACCGA